>CADCQT010000149.1 GCA_902803645.1 uncultured Lachnospiraceae bacterium
ACGAGGAGAAGGTGCTGAAAGGTGAGACCATAACTCTTTCCCATACCAAGAATATGATCCGGGGAAAGGAAAAGGATATTGTGGCCAGCAAGGCCCCCTTCTACAATGAAAAGGGAGAAGTGGCAGGACTGGTGGGTTCTTTTCTGGACGTTACGGTGCTTTACGAGGAGAAGAGGAGAAATGCGGCTCTGACCCGGGAACTTCAGAATGCCCTTGAAGATTCCCGCCATGCTAATAATCTTTTGACCCAGTTTCTCTCCAGGGCGTCTCACGAGATCCGTACCCCTATGAACGCCATCATCGGTTTGTCTGAGATCGCCCTTGAGAAGAAGGATGCGGATGTGTATGTGGACTATTTCCGTAAGATCGCGGCCTCCGGCCATTATCTGCTGAATATTATCAACGATATCCTGGATATCAATAAGATCGAAGCTGGTAACATGACGCTGGTGGAGAAGCCGGCGAATCTGGGAGAGCTGCTGGAAGGGGTGGAAGTGATCATGGATCCCCAGATCAGCGCCAAGAATATCAAGTACGAGTGTGATATGGACGGAATACCGGATGCCTGGCTTCTTTGTGATCGCCAGAGGATCCAGCAGATCCTGATCAATATTTTATCCAATGCGGTGAAGTTTACGGAATGCAATCATAAGATCCGTTTTACCGCCACGTTAAAGGATGAAGAAGAGACTTGTGTTCTTGCTTTTCGAATCGAAGACGAGGGCTGCGGCATGAGCCGGGAATTTCAGGAGAGGATATTCGAACCTTTCAGTCAGGAGAATCGTGATCCGGCCAAATATGGTGCCGGAACGGGACTTGGACTTACCATTTCCAAGCGGTTTGCTCAGATGATGAAGGGGGATATCGAAGTGGAGAGTGAAGAAGGTCGGGGCAGTACCTTTACCGTTACCATCCGTGCCAAGAGATGTAAGGCAGAAAAGCCCAAGACAAAGGAGCCGGTGGAGGAGCAGGCCCTGCCTTCTGTTTTGAAGGGAAAGAGGATCCTAATCGCGGAGGACAATGCCATCAATGCAGAAGTGGTTCAGATGGTTCTTGGAATGAATGGCATGGAAAGCGATATTGCAAGGAATGGTAGGGATGCAGTGGAGATCTTTGCTTCTGCGGGAGAGCATACCTATGATGCGATCCTGATGGATATTCAGATGCCGGTCATGGGTGGATTTGAGGCGACCCAGAGGATCCGGCATTTGGGCAGATCCGATGCTAAGATCATCCCCATTGTGGCCCTGTCGGCAGATGCCTTTGCTTCCACGCAGCGGCACGCAGAGGAGAATGGGATGGATGGATTTATCAGCAAGCCCATTGATCGCAAGCTTCTTATTAAGAGTTTGGTAGAATTATTGCAGGAGGGAAGAGAAGCATGACATTACAGGAATTTTATGACAATAACGGCAGCCTGTCATCCATGATGGCCACCATTCCATCGGAGGATGCCATCCGGCGTCTTCTTGGAATGTTACTTACGGATCATACATTAGAGGATTTGAAGGGGGCAGTGGAAGCGGGGGATGTGGCCTTGGCTTTTCGTGCGGCCCATACCCTGAAGGGAACCCTTATGAATCTGCAGATCACAAGAGTTCAAAAAAAGGCCTCCGATATAACGGAGGCCCTACGGAATGCATCTTCTACCAAAGAAGCAGCTCTGCTTCTTCCGATTCTGGAAGAGGATTACCGGGATATGATCTTAGATTTGCAGGAACTGCTGGGGGGATCAGCGAGCTAAGAGCTCTACGATCTCACCAATGTAGACGGTATGGTTATTTCCTTCGTTGTTGCCGGAGTACCATTTCTCACGGATCTCCTCCGGGAGTTCCTCGGTGTTCAGGGAGAAGTGAGCCATCTGTCTGCATTTGATGACGATGATTCCCTCGTCAATATAAGGGATGTCGTCCTCCATATGTAAGTTGAGACCGGCGGTCTTGATTTTGTCTTCGCTGCGTCCTGAAGCTGCCCCCAGGTACTTCAGGGCGCTTTTCTTGGAATGACTGGAAGGATCAAAGAAGGTAAGGGAGAAATCGCTTCCTTCATCTAAAAGTTCCTTGGTGTAGCGTGAGTCTCTTACGTATACGGAAACGATATTCTTGCCCCAGAGAACACCGACGCCGCCCCAGCTTACAGTCATGGCGTTGGTCTTGCCGTTGACAGAGGTCGTAAGAGCTGCCCAGTCGTTGCCGATCAGTTTGAAAGGATTGAATTCTGTGTCGTTGATATCGAGTGGTTGAAATGTATGCATGGGTCGAATACCTCCTCTGAATTGGCTGTTCGTTAAAGTGTATAATTATATACAATTATACGGTATATTGTCAGAAAACACAATATTTGTAGAGATCTGGATTCGGTGGGCCTCCTTGACACATAGAAATAAAAGGACGATAATGAAGTTTGTTGAAAAAGAATGTAAGATTACATGTAATGGAGGCAGTTCTATGGAAATCAAATTTGAAAAAAGAGAGCAGCTTAAGGAGAAGCCGGATCAGAAAAATCTGCCATTTGGTAAGTATATGACAGATTACATGTTTGTCTGTGACTGGCATGAGGGACAGGGCTGGCATGATGCGCGCATTGTACCGGAGGGACCGATCCCAATGGAGCCAAGCTGTATGACACTCCACTATGCACAGGAGACCTTTGAGGGACTGAAGGCTTATCGTAGAGAAGACGGTAAGATCCAGCTGTTCCGTCCTGAGATGAATGCAAAGCGTATGCAAAATTCCAATGCCCGTCTTTGCATGCCGGAATTCCCGGTAGAGGATTTCGTACAGGCAATCCGTGAGCTGGTGAAGGTAGAGCAGGACTGGGTTCCATCTGAGCCGAATACATCTCTTTACATCCGTCCTTTCTGTTTTGCAACAGAGGCCTCCCTTGGAGTTCATCAGGCGGTTGCTTATAAGTTCGTTATTATCTGCTGCCCGGTAGGTGCGTACTATGCCTCTGGTCTGAATCCGGTTAAGATCATGGTAGAGGATGAGCTGGTACGTGCGGTAAGAGGCGGTACAGGCTTTACCAAGTGCGGTGGTAATTACGCTGCATCCATCCTGGGTCAGGTGAAGGCTGAGAAGCTTGGATATGATCAGGTTCTTTGGCTGGATGGTGAGACCAGGACCTATGTAGAGGAAGTTGGTTCTATGAACATCATGTTTAAGATCGATGGTGAGATCTACACAGCTCCCATCGAGGGAACAGTGCTTCCCGGTGTTACCCGTGATTCCATGATCACACTTCTTCGTGACTGGGGTTACAAGGTTAATGAAACACATCTTGCTGTTACGGATCTGATGAAGGCCGGACATGACGGAAGACTGGAAGAGGTATTCGGAACAGGAACAGCTGCCGTTATCTCACCGGTAGGAGAGCTTCGTTACAAGGATGATGTTGTAGCGATCAACGATGAGAAGACCGGAGAGCTGACACAGAAGCTTTACGATACATTAACAGGTATCCAGTGGGGCAGACTTGAGGATAAGTTCGGCTGGACACAGGTAATCGACTAAGAACAGCGGGTTCTGATATAGAGATAAGATATAGACGCCGGGACTGCAGTAAGCAGCCCGGTGTTTTTTGATACTAAAAAACCTCCGGCAGTGCTGCCGGAGGTGGTTTTTAGAATGAAAAAGCACCCAAGTTTGCGACCGGGTGTTTTTCAAAAAGGGGGGTTATAAAAATATAAAAGGGGAAATGACTTAAGGAACTTTGAAAGGGGGTTAATTCCTTA
>CADCQT010000150.1 GCA_902803645.1 uncultured Lachnospiraceae bacterium
AAATATAACATGGATGCAACAATGAATTTTTTTGACGGATGGATAAATGATCCGGAGGATAAGGATACACCGGAACTGGCACATTATGCAGAGAGCAGTCGTGAGCCTTTGACTGCAGATAATTATACGGAAGAGGATGCAGCGGTTTTAAGTAATCTGGCCTATGTGAAATTTGAAAA
Organism: uncultured Lachnospiraceae bacterium; assembly: GCA_902803645.1. Lineage (GTDB taxonomy): Bacteria > Bacillota > Clostridia > Lachnospirales > Lachnospiraceae > Weimeria. Next base: position 180 of record CADCQT010000150.1, read on the forward strand.
GAATGAGAGCATCATGAATGGGACATACGATCCTCATATGACAGTGACAGATTATGCAACAGAGATGTTGAAATATAAACACAGCAATGATGAAAAGGCATTTTTGGAGAGTGTAGCGAATTCGCAACGCTATGCCAACTGTGAAATCGGCGATTTTAAAAGTACCTATTCCCATTATACAAATGACGCAGATATTCAGAAATATGACTCGCAGTTTGCGGCTTTTACAGTGAAGGTCGGGGATGATAAGATCGTTGCCATGCGTGGCACCGATGGTAATGCCTCCGCCTGGCGAGAAGATTTTAACCTGTTAAATGAAGATGCGAAGGGAACACAGGCCCAGCGGGATGCAGCCGAATATGTGAAGCATACGGCAGAAGGTATGGAGGGCAGTGATGGTCATATTATGATTGCCGGCCATTCCAAGGGAGGTAACAACGCTGTTTCATCTTATATTATGAATGGTTCCGATGTGAGAAACCGTGTCAGCCGGATTGATAATCTGGACGGACCGGGATTCAATGAAACCATGCAGCAGGCATATAAGGACGGATATTCAGAGCTGGGAGATAAGCTTCACAATACGTATCCGAAGGACAGCCTGATTGGTCAGCTGTTAAATAATAATCCGGGATCGAATAAGTTCGTGGATAGTAATGTGCGGGATGGGTTTGAAAAAGCGGGAATCGGTGGTGAACATGATTTGAATTCCTGGCAGCTATCCGGGGATGGAAGAAATGGAACGGCTTCCCACTTCGTAGAGAAAAAGAAAGGAACCTTTGCTGATGTTCTTGATCGCGGTCTGGATGATACTGTCCACAACATGTCTTATAAGGAACGGCAAGATTTATATAACGCAATCAATGCCATGAAAGTTCCGGAAGCAATTGGAGGAACGGCAGGAGCTAAGGATGTTCTGAATGGATTTGTTCATATGTCAGCGGAACAGCAGAAACTGGTAGGAACGACACTTCTTGCAGTTGCGGCAAATTCAACAGGTGAATATATCGGGGATGTCAAAGCATATTGGGCAGATAAAGGCGATAAAGTTGAAAAATTCTGTGATAATGCAGCCAAGAAGATGGGGGATCTTGCAAAGAAAGCAAAGGGAGGAATGAAAGACCTTTGGAATAAGGCAAAGGATCAGACGAAGCGTATTGGTAAAAAAGCCAAAAAGTATGCCGATCAGCTTGGACAGGGAGCAAAAGACCTATGGAAAAAGGCCGGTTCCCTTGTGGATAAGGCAACCGGTAAAACGGCACATGCTTCAACTGTAAGTTCATCTGGTCATTGTACCTTCAGGGTGGATACGAATCAGTTGGGGAATCTGGCGGGAAAGATCAATTCGATCGAAGATCAGATTAAGGATGCCAACAGACAGCTGACTCATGTTATGAATCAGGCGGATTGTCGACTTTTGATCGATTGCATGGATGCTATGAAGGAAGTGCAGAAGGATCTTAAAGATGAGGCAACGGTCTGCGATGATTTGGAGCAGGCTCTTAGGAAGATCAAAGGGTTATACGAAGCCTCCGAGAATTACCTTTTGGGCCAGGCATAAGATTTTTTGAAATGCCATTTTAAACAGTTCATCATCCAATTCACCAGGCGAGAATAAAGCCGGTAACCAGTGGAAATCGGAATGGATGCGAAAAGCATTGCAGTCGATTTTAAAGTATACATGTGCCAACGGGGAGGGCGGATAAATGAAGATAAAAACAATATACGGTCTGGTGATTATAGCAGTGACATTGGGAGTAAGTTTAATAGGATGCAGTAAAGTAAGGCTGACAAAGAAAACTGCAGGCGCTATGGTACAGAAAGAGCTGCACCGAAAGTACGGAATTGAGACGGAAATAGAAGGAGTGCAGTGGGTCGATGGAGCCTATGGTTTGGCGCAGCCAAGTTATGAGTTTGAACTGCATGTAAAGGGAGAGAAAAGTAAGAAATTTACCGCTTCAGTGACAGTGTCTGGGGATAGGTGTGTGGATGATTACAGCAAACTGATCTATCAGCCGGGTTTCGAGAAGATGGTGCAGGAACAAATTGATAAATTAATAAGGTATCCGTCAGAACTTCAGTTTAATTATCTTAGGATTGAAGAGAACTATACAAAACCAGAGGATTGGAAAAAATATTTAAGAAAATCTGATGTGGGTGTAAGGGTCAAACTTACGGCGCCTTCTGATGCTACACATGAAGAAATTGCAAAAAAGGTGGCTCTTTTTTTACAAAAGATATGCAAAGAGGGATTTTTTATATCAATTTATGTTTATCAGGATGGGAAAGAAATCTTATTTGTAGCAAATGATTCAGATGGGGAGGAGAAGGATTATAAAGAAATACTTAAGTGGTTTCGTTAGGAAAAAAACGGTAAAGGCAGTAAGGGTCGATTATTAGAATTTTATTGTAAGAGGGAGTATTGGCAGGAATGAGTGCGAAAGTATATTGGGATGACGCAGGAATGAGCCGGGTAATCGGGAGATTCCCCGATATTGAGAAGGCAGTTACATCCTCAAAACGGGAGATTGATAAAATTCTGGATTCAGAGACGATTCGGAGGAATATGCCGGAGATAGGAGATAGCCTGAATGAAATATTAAGAGATCTTGGCAATGAGAAGAGTGCAGCAAAGGATCTGCAGGATGCACTGAAGCACATAAAGAACTGTTATGAAACTTCGGAAGCCAGTCTCCTACGTGTTGCACACGCAACATCATCTCCGCAGAAAGGAGCAGGATCCTCCGGGAAGAAGAATCCATATGTGGAACGTGACGAGAAGGTAACAGCCCAAAAAGAAGCGGATAAGAGAAGAGTAGATCAATGGATCGATGAGAATCCTCTGATTCCGCCATTCGCAAAGGGGGCGTTGAAAAAGGCTTCCAACGGACTGGTGGAGTTTGGCTATGGGGTAGAGCAGTTTGAAAAGGCCTGGGAGAATTTTCCGTCAAGGGAAGAACATTTTGCCCGGAATCAGTATATGCCAGTGGAGGAGCTGCCCCAGTCGCCGGAGGAAGCAAAGCGAATGGGGTGGAATAATGGTGTGGCAGATGACTGTCATCAGTTTACAGCCGGTGATGGACATAATCAGAAATGGGTTTCTCCTGACGGTAGGCAGGAGGCAATCTATGATCCGGATGGAGATCTGGTGACAGATCCAAGAGATTATGGAACCTATAATTTCGCAAGTCCCACAGATAATGGTGCCGGCCATTTTGTGGATGATGTACTCCCTTGGATCTTTTATGGTAATTCGGAGGATGACAGTACGACTCCGGAACAGCGGCTGAAGGCCTTTGTGGTTGATGGGGGAATGAGTGCAGCCAAGAAAGCGTTGGGGATGAAATGAAGAAAAGGATCTTTTTTTGTATTCTAAGTATGAGCTTGATATTGACATTAGGAGGGTGTTCTATGGGTTCTAGTTACAGTAAAGAAGTGAATAATGCCATTGAGGCAGGGAATATGCAGGAGCTGAATGAGCTTCTCAAAGAGAAGGGGGATCTGAATCAGCCCCAGTCATCCATTCACATTTTCCGCACTCTGGATGTGGCAAATCTGTATCCCATCGAGGTGGCGGCGAAGACATCAGAGGCTATGACGGATAAGCTTCTGGCTGCAGGGGCGAAGGCGGATGTGGTGGACGATTATCTGGAATATACACCAATGATGTATGCCCTTTCCACGAATCATGAGGATCGGTTTCGAACAGCGATCAAGCTCCTGGCTGCAGGATCTGATCCACAGCAGGTGGCTACCAATAAGAATACAGCGATTAATTTAACGGTGCAGGTGCTGGATACGGATTCGGACAAGGCGAAGGATGAGAGTCTGCAACTGCTCAGAAGCCTGCTGAGGGAGTGTGATGTGGATCAGGTCGTGTCACGTTCCGGAACGAACCCATTGATTGAGGCTGTCAGCTATGATAACTATGAAGCGGCTGAATTGATTTTGTCAGAGGGAATCATTGATGTGAATGCCAAGCGTAAGGGCGGGAAGAAGACGCCTCTTGAGATCGCCAGGAGGAACAACAATGAGGCGATGGAGAAGTTGTTGATTCGGTATGGTGCAAAGTAGGGAAACACAGTTGCTTGCGATCGCTTTCGTGGATTTTCCTTGTGCCTTCGTGGTATACTTATTCTTATGAGTGAATTAATAGGATACGTGGATCATATTATATATAGAAATGCTGCCAATGCTTACACGGTTCTTGTCTTGATTCCGGAGGATGAGCCGGAGGAGGAGAGTCTGAAGGATGAGGGAGAGGTCAGTGTCACAGGTATTTTTCCAAGTATTAGTGAGGGAGAGAATATCCATCTCACCGGAGAATACAGGATGCATGAAAGCTTTGGCATGCAGTTTGCCATGCGAAGTTATGAAGTCGTGGCTCCCAAGGACGAAGAGTCCATGCGGCGCTATCTGGGTTCCGGTGCCATTAAGGGGGTAGGAGCTGCCCTGGCCAAGCGCATCGTTGAGAAGTTCGGCAAGGATACCTTTAAGATCATGGAGATCCAACCGGAGCGTTTGGCGGAGGTGCGGGGAATATCCGAGAAGAAGGCCAGGGAGATCGCCTCTCAGATGGTGCAGAAGCGGGATCAACGTGAGGTGATGTTGCAGCTGTCCAAGCTGGGGGTCACCACCAATATGTCTGTGAAGATCTACAATCATTATGGACAGGCGGCCATGGATGCTATCCGTGAGAATCCCTACCGGCTGGCAGAAGAGGTGGAAGGCATCGGTTTTCATACGGCGGATGAGATCGCATCGAAGCTGGGATTTCAGAAGGGGAGTGAATTTCGGATGCAGAGCGGTCTACTCTATGCCTTGGAGCAGGCAGCCATGAATGGGAACACCTATCTTCCGAAGGAGGAACTGACCCTGGAGGCAGCACGACTTCTTGCTGTGGATCCGGAGATGCTGGAAGTATCCTATGAGAGTCTGGTGATGAACCGTAAGCTGAAGATCCTTGGGGATCAGGTCTCTTCTATGGTGATGTATCGCATGGAGGAGAGGGCAGCCGGTATGCTGTTGAATTTGAATGAGCGTTTTGTGAAAGATCCAGCCCTTCTGACCACCCAGATCAGTGATATCGAAAAAGAAGAGGGGATGACTCTGGATGTAAGACAAAGAGAAGCCGTGGAAGGTGCAGCAAACCACGGTGTTTTTGTGTTGACAGGAGGCCCCGGAACCGGTAAGACCACCACCATTAAGGCGATCATCCGGTACTTTGAGAGAGAGGGACTGACCATTCGTCTGGCAGCTCCCACAGGACGTGCTGCAAAGCGGATGAGTGAGGCCTGTGGACAGGAGGCTCAGACCATTCACCGGCTGTTAGAGGTCAATGGTTCTGTTATGGCAGGAGAGCAGGAGGAAGACGGCAAGGTAAGGCCGGGAACCTTCCAGCGCAACGAGGAGAATCCTTTAGAGGCTGATGTGGTGATCATCGATGAGATGTCCATGGTGGATATCTCTCTTATGTATGCCCTCCTTCGGGCTGTGGCAGAGGGAACCAGGCTGGTGATGGTAGGTGATGTGGATCAGCTGCCTTCCGTGGGACCGGGAAACGTCCTGAAGGATATTATTGCAAGTGGGGCCTTTTGCGTGGTGACACTGACCAATGTGTTCCGGCAGAATGAGGCGGGAGATATTGTGTTGAATGCCCACAGGATCCATAAGGGGGAGCCTGTGACATTGGATAATAAAAGCAGGGATTTCTTTTTTTTGAAGCGATATGATGTGGACCACATTCTGAAGGTGGTCATGCTTTTGGTACAGGAAAAGCTTCCCGGTTATGTCAACGCAGGCCCTTATGATATTCAGATCCTGACTCCTTCTCGGAAGGGACTTCTGGGGGTCGAGAATCTGAACCCCATTCTGCAGAAGTATCTGAATCCACCGGATGAAAAGAAGGCCGAGCACAGCTTTGGCACGTTTTTGATTCGTGAGGGTGATAAGGTGATGCAGACCAAGAATGATTATCAGATGGAATGGCAGATCCTAGGTAAGTACGGCATTACCATCGAGAAGGGAACCGGTATCTTCAATGGAGATATCGGTATCGTTGAAGAAGTGAATGATTTTAATTCCACCTTAAGGATACGGTTTGATGACGGCCATATGGTGGATTATCCTTACAAGCAGGTGGATCAGTTAGAACTTGCCTATGCCATGACCATCCACAAGTCTCAGGGAAGTGAATACCCGGCGGTGGTCATGCCGCTTTTATCCGGCCCGCGGATGCTTTACAATCGAAATCTACTCTATACCGCTGTTACCCGGGCGAAAAATTGTGTTGTGATCGTAGGGGATGAAAAAGTCTTCTATGATATGGAGCAGAATAACCAGCAGCAGCGCCGTTACAGTGCTCTTGAAGAGCGCATCAGGGAGCAGAGTCAGCTCCTTGATGCCTGAAGAGATCTTAGATCTATTCCTCTTCTGTCGCCTTGCCGACCCGGTTTGTCAGAGAACCGGGTTGGTAGTCAGACAGATATTTCTTATATTCCGTAAAGGACTTTGGGAAGGTACGATGCAGTGCCTTGGCCATGGAAGCGTTATACAGCTTCGTGAAAACAGAAGAATCCGGAAGACCGATGGACATATCGGAAGGATCGTCACCGTTGATGAGAATCCGGTAGGCCATTTCGCCGGCCCGGTATCCGCTGTCATAAGGATCCTGGTAAAGGGTGGTGAGGGTGTGTGCACCGGACACAGCATCTCCACCGAAGGTTGCGACCCTGGTCTTACGGGCGATGGCGGTGATAGCATTCACCTTGGTGTTAAGTCTGCTGCCGCAGGCCAGATAGAGGGTGGAACATTCCTTGCAGGCTTTGCGGATGATCCGTGTGTCGCTGGCAACGGCAAGAGACCGGTTCTCCTTCGCCACCTTACGGGTGAGCTTGGCATGGGAGAGAAGGCTGTTTGTCTTGCCCCCATTCCAGTTGGAAGAGACCTGCGGATTTAACGGATCGATATCATCTGAGGCCTGGATGGCTCGCATCCTGGCAGAATTTTGGTTCTTACGGATGTCCTTGAAATGATCCGTGGGGAGGATGTATTCCCGCCACTGAATGCCGGCCTGATTCAGATAATTTTCCAACAGGCGGTTCTGGTAGACGCTGTCCACATCCTCCGGGGAATACAGGATCCCTACCGCATCCATATCCGGGTCTGCTTCGATCATTTCAGAAAGCTGATTGGAGATGGGGGGAAGCGCGGAAATACCGGTGACATTGGTGCCTGTGGTCCTGGCTTCCTCGTCGGTGTAAGGGGTGCCTAGCTCACTGGGATAATTGATGATGCCGCAGGAGACAATGGGGGTCTCGTCGGTGGTATTGCGGGCTGCTCCAAGTCCTCTGGAGTCTTCTGTGAACAGGAGCTGTGCCCCCTTGTTTAAAAGCTTTTGTACGGATTTGGATTTGTCGGAAGAGACGATGGTGGTCTTCGACAGATTGACATGCTCTTCTCCAAAGGTGTCGTTGAGGGCATCGATAAAGCCCTGCTCCATCAGCTTGTCCTCTCCGTTGGAAAGGATGGCAATGGAATAGGTGGTGTCATCGGTATCATCTAAGGGTTTGTAACTTGTCTTGTGCCCGCATCCCACAAGGGAAAGGGTCATGGTGCCCAGTAATAGGGCGGTTGCTATTTTTTTCTTCATGGAAGATTACCTCACTTTTGTATTGATTCGCTAAAATTTTACGTATCTGTCGGGGGAAAGTCAAGGAAAGGGGCGTTATATGAACATTCGAAGGAAACTGTATTCGTGGATCTATCCCCGTCGGTGTCCCGGTTGTGACCGGCTGTTAGAACCGGATGAGAAGGTGCTTTGCCGATGCTGCGATGAGCTGGTGGTCCGAACGGGGGAGGTGGTCTGCGTACAATGCGGAAAACCCTTAAGAGACAGGGGGCAGGACCTGTGTCCGGACTGTAAGAGGGGGCACCGTTTTACGGCGGGTAGAGCGCTGTTCGTATATAGCGGGCCTATGAAGGAGGCCATGTACCGCTTCAAGTACGAGAACAGGCGCTGTTTCGGAGATAATTTTGCAGTGGAGGCGAAGGGGCGCTATGCTTCCCTTATGAAGATCTGGGGGATCTCCTGTATCGTTCCCATCCCCATGTATCCGGGGAAGCAAAAGAAAAGAGGGTATAACCAGGCCATGGTGCTGGCGCAGCGCTTCGGGGAGGGATTCAACCTTCCTGTAAAAGATTTGTTGGAACGGGTGGAGGACACCCCTCCCATGAAAGGATTAAGCCCCGGGACAAGGCGAAGGAACATGAAAAAGGCTTTTCATATGAAAGAAAGTGCGGTACAATTTAACAAAATACTGTTAGTAGATGATATTTTTACCACGGGAGCCACTATGGATGCGGCTGCTGAGGTTTTGATATCTCATGGGGTGCAGGCTGTATATGCCCTGTATGTATGTGTTGGGGAGGGGAAATAGCCCAAGCGTGTAGCATTTGCTGTGGGACGATTTGTTTCATGGCTCCAGTTAAGAAAGGGATTCTAGCATATGGAAGTACGTAATTGTAGAAAATGTGGAAGGATGTTCAATTATCTTGGCGGACCTCCAATCTGTGCGGCCTGCCGTAAGGATGCGGAGTTGCTTTTCCAGAAGGTAAGGGATTATATTCGGGATAATCCCAAGGCAAGCATTTCACAGATCTGCGAGGATTGCGGTTGTACGAATACACAGCTGCGTCAGTGGATCCGTGAGGAGCGTCTGGAATTTTCCAGAGATTCTGATATTACAATGAAGTGCGAGAATTGCGGTGCGTCCATCCGTACCGGTAGATTCTGCGACAAATGTAAGAATTCCATGGCGGATAGTCTTGGTGATGTGTACCGTCAGCCGGAGGTTCCATTAGATGAGCCCAAGAAGCCGGATAAGGACGGAAACCGTATGAGATTCCGCAGGTAACAGAGTGAGAGGAAGAATATGATCGACCAGCGACGGGTGATTCAGATGACCCGTATGGCTCTGCAGGAAAAGAGGGCAGGGCACAAAATTGAATCCGTATCAGATTTGGGACGTAAGGATTACGTCTCATATCACGGAGTCCGCGCCTTTTTTTCCGGAACGGTTATTTATGCCCTGCTGTATTTTCTTGTGCTGGGCATTCTTTTTTCTACGGTTTTGGTTAAGATCAATAATCTATGGTTTGTAAGCCTGCTTACCATCGGAATCATAGGGTATCTGATCTTTTTGCTGATCTATCTCAATCGGGAGCGAAGAATCGCTTTGGCGGATTATCAGGAGTATCATAAGGCGCTGGGGCAGCTTCAGAAGGAATGGGATAAGTTGGAAGAGATCTACGAGGACGAAGAACGTAAGCAGACTTCTCTTAATGGCGGCGAGGCCATTGCAGAGAAGATCAGGGAAGCAGATAAGGCAGACGAGGTATGACGATTTTTGTTACGGCGCGTAGCCGGATAAGGAGCTTTTTGGTCAGGTCAGAGGCCTGGCTCAGGAGATTGGCCAATTGCATATGGGCGGTTGTATGTTTGCTTGTCATGCGTCAGATGTTTGGTTTCCATGATCTGTTATCTTCCAATATGATCCTGATTCCCCTCGGTATCATATGTTTCTTTGTGCCCCTGTCAGCGGCAGGGTTGATCATGATGATCTATACCACACTTCAGGTCATGAGCCTGTCACAATCTGCAGGTGTTATGCTGTTTCTGATGTTTATGCTTTCCTATATTTTCAGTAATGCCTATCAGGCGCGTCAGCTCACCCATTTCGTGGGAGTTACTGTGTTATACCGGATGCATATTCCCTACCTGGCGCCTCTTTGGGCCGGGCTTTTCGGGAATATTTCGGAAGTGACCACCATCATCTGCGGAAGCGTGATCTCTTTCTACCTGAAGACGGTGCATGACTCTGTACCCCAGATCGCTGATGCACCGGATACAGTGAATGCACTGGATCTGGTACAGAGCATGGTTTCAAACCCCATGTTCTTTGTCTATGAATTGGCCATTGTGGGCATGTTTGTGATGGTATGGCTTTTCAGAAGTTCCAAGCTCAAGCATTCCTGGGTCTGGGCCGTTATATTCGGAACGCTGACAGAGTTTGTGATTATGCTGGGAGGCAGTCTGTTCTTAAATGACAGTCGGGGACTGACACAGATCACCGTGGGAAGCCTGGTGACACTTATTGTGGGCATTCTTTTGTTCTTTGTGTTCCAGGATCTGGATTTTAAGCGAGTGGAAACGGTGCAGTTTTCCGATGATGAATACTATTATTATGTGACCGCAGTTCCGCGGATCCGTTTAGCTGAGGAGGATAAGGAGATCAAGAAGATCACCGGCAGCGGAGAGGATTCCGAAGCGGAAGAGGAGAAGGAGGTGGAAGAGTGACAGGAATTATGGATACACTGGATACATTCCTGGTGAATATGTTTGACTTGACCCTTCCAACCATGTATATGACGGATATAGTAGAAATCGTCATTATTGCCTTCTTCTTCTACGAGGTCCTGGTCTGGATCAAGAACACAAGGGCATGGATGCTCTTTAAGGGAATCCTGATTATTTTAGGATTCTTTATGATGGCGGCGGTCTTCCAGATGAATACCATCCTCTGGCTGGGTGAGAAGCTGTTAAATGCAGGTATCATCGCTCTGATCGTGGTATTTCAGCCGGAGCTTCGCCATGCCTTGGAAGAATTGGGACGTAAGAACCTTCTTCAGGCTCTGACTCAGGGATTTACCCGCCCGGCGGGTAAACGGTTCTCTGACCACACCCTAAATGATCTGGTGAGGGCCTGCTTTGATATGGGAGCTGTGAAGACAGGAGCCCTGATCGTGGTGGAGCAGGATACGCTGCTGACGGAGTACGAGCGGACGGGTATTCCGGTGGATGCTCTTGTGAGCCGTCAGCTTCTGATCAATATTTTTGAAAAGAATACACCTCTTCATGATGGAGCCATCCTGGTAAGAGGGGACCGTGTGGTTTCCGCCACCTGCTACCTCCCTCTGACAGAGAGTTCTACCCTGTCCAAGGATCTTGGAACAAGACATAGAGCTGCGGTTGGTGTCAGTGAGGTTTCAGATGCTCTGACCATTGTTGTATCCGAGGAGACCGGTAAGGTGTCCGTTACCAAGGACGGCAGGCTAACCCATGACATTACGCCAAAGGATCTTATGGATGTGCTTGGTCACCTTCAGAATCCCAATTCCGATAAGGCTCCAAGGAAAAAGGCCCGGAACCTTTTCTTACGAAAGGGGGGCAAACCATGAAAGATAAACTGATTAAATTTCTGACCAACAACATAGGTCTTAAGATCCTGGCTTTGATTTTGGCTGTGATCCTGTGGACGGTTGTGGTAAGTGTGGATAATCCGGTGGAGAAGCGGAACTTTACAGCTGCCATTACCCTGGAGAATCAGGATACACTTTCATCCCAGGGGAAGTATGTCTCAGTGGCAGACAGTTCCCTTTCCGTTAACTTTAAGGTTAGGGCAAAGCGTAGCATTATGGATCGGCTCAGTAATTCCGACTTTATTGCCACGGCAGACCTGGCTTACATCGATGAGGACGGAAATGTTCCCATCCGAATCAGTTGTACCTCTTATCCGAGTACCGTATTTATTTTAGGGGCCACCCATTATCTGAAGGTGGAAGTGGGAGAAAAGCGCGCCAACAAATTCGTGATCAAGGGTGAGACTTCCGGTGAGCCGGCAGAGGGTTATGATGTGGATGATATCTCTGTGGAGCCGAATGTGGTATCTGTAGAGGGACCGGAGAATGTGGTCTCCAAGATCGCCTCTGTTGTGGCAATAGCGGATGTGGATGGACTGGGCGCCAATATCAATGAGAACGTGGTTCCCAAGTTCTACGACAAGAAGGGCAAAGAGGTGAATACCACCAAGCTACGATTGTCGGTAACCACAGTGAAGGTCCGTGTCACCATGGCTTCGGTGAAGAAGGTTCCCATTGAGGTACACCTTCCGGAAAAGTCCATCCTGGATGGAGATGTGGATATCCAGGAGATCACCACAGATCCTAAGGAACTGTCTGTCCGGGGCAATGCCAGAGATCTGAATAAACTGTCGAAGATCAGCATTCCTTTCTCGGCACTGAACTTAAATGACATTACCAAGGATACCACCACGACTGTGGATGTGACATCTTTCCTTCCGGAGGGAGTATCCATCGCAGGTACCAGGGGTGCCAAGGTGGAGATCTACATCGATGTCCGAACCATTGAGGAAAGGCATTTTGCAATTCCGGTGGAGAATCTTAATATTCAAAATCTTCCGGAGGGCATGAAAGCGGAGTTTAAGGGCAAGACGGTCTCTGTTACCATTAAGGGATATGATGATCAGTTGAACAGCCTGTCCGCAGATGAGATCACAGGTTCTGTTGACGCCAGTGGTTTGACAGCCGGTAAGCACAAGGTGGATGTGGTACTGAATCTGGATGATGACTTGTCCGCCGGTTCTGCCACCGCTGTCATTGTCTTGTCCGAGAATGAACCGGATCAGCAGGAAGATAATAACGAATAGTTGGAGGACATATGTTAAGCCAAAAGGTGACGATTAAGAACCCTGCGGGGCTTCATCTTCGTCCTGCGGGGCTTCTGTGTCAGGAAGCAATGAAATATCAATCCCGGGTGTCGTTTTTATATGGCCCGGGAGAGCAGGCCGAAGCCAACGCCAAGAGTATTTTATCTGTACTTGGCGCATGTATCCGGAACGGGGATACGATCACACTGATCTGTGACGGTGAAGATGAAGTGATGGCCATGAGCGCACTGATCGAACTGATCACAGATGGATTAGGTGATAACCTGGATTAGATTCCGGGATTCACATACAGAAAAAGAAAAAGAAAAAGAGAAAGAAAAGACTGTACTAAAAAACAGAAAGGAGTTCGTTACATCATGATGAATTATCAGCATTACAGGAAGAATCCGGTACTTTCATTCCCGGAGCGCACCTGGCCCAACAAAGAGATCGAAAAAGCCCCAATCTGGTGTTCTGTCGATCTACGTGACGGTAACCAGGCGCTGGTAGAACCAATGAACGTTGAAGAGAAAATGGAGATGTTCGAACTCCTCCTAAAGTTAGGTTTTAAGGAGATTGAGATTGGTTTTCCGGCAGCTTCCCAGATTGAGTACGATTTCCTGCGTAAGCTGGTGGCAGAAAATAAGATCCCGGAGGATGTGAAGGTTCAGGTGCTCTGTCAGTGCCGTCAGGAGCTGATCGATCGGACTTTTGAGGCGATCCAGGGAATTCCCAATATCATTTTCCATATTTATAATTCCACCTCTGTTCTGCAAAGGGATGTGGTCTTCCATAAGAATGAGGAGGAGATCATTGACATCGCCATTGCAGGAACAAGGATGGTAAAAGAGGGGCTGCATCAGTATGACGGCAACCTTCAGCTGGAGTATTCTCCGGAGAGCTTTACAGGAACCGAGGTGGAGTTTGCCAGCCGGATCTGTAATGCGGTTGCAAAGGAGTGGGATCATGCCACAGATGCTCCCATCATCTTTAACCTTCCTGCAACAGTGGAGATGAATACACCGAATGTATATGCGGATCAGGTGGAGTGGATGAAGAACCACTTCGAGGATCCGGACAATGTGATTATTTCGGTCCATCCCCATAATGACAGAGGTACCGGTATCGCCTGTGCAGAACTGGCTCTTCTGGCAGGGGCAGACCGTGTGGAGGGAACCCTTCTTGGGAACGGTGAGCGTACCGGTAATGTGGATATCCTGACGGTTGCTTATAACATGTTCTCCCAGGGTGTGGATCCCAATCTTGAGATCGGCAACATCAAAGAGATTGTGGACATGTTCGAGCGCTGCTGTAAGATGGATGTCAATCCCCGTCATCCTTATGCCGGGAAGCTGGTGTTCACCGCTTTCTCCGGTTCTCATCAGGATGCCATTAATAAGGGCAAGAAGGCGCTGGAAGAGCGGGGTAGCGATATCTGGCAGGTTCCTTATCTGCCCATTGACCCGGCGGATATCGGAAGAGAGTACGAGCCTGTGGTTCGTATCAACAGCCAGTCCGGCAAAGGCGGCGTAGCCTTTGTTATGGATACGGTCTATGGTTACAAGCTTCCCAAGAAGATGCAGCGTGAGTTTGCGGATGTGATCCAGCTGATCTCTGAGCAGGAAGGCGGCGAGGTGAAGCCGGAGCGTATCATGAAGGCGTTTAAGAATACCTACATTGATCTGAAGGATCCCTTCGAGCTGATCTATGTGGATATTGATGATAATACGGTTAACGATGATACCCATGTGGCACTGGATTTTAAGTACAACGGCGAGCAGTACCACTCTGAAGCTGAGGGCAATGGACCGATTGATGCCCTTAAGACAGCTCTTCGTCAGTGTATTCCTGCTGTGGATTTCTCTGTTATGGATTACAGCGAGCATGCACTTTCTGTAGGTGCTCATGCCAAGGCAGCTGCCTATATTGAGATCCAGGATCCGCGCAACGGCAATATCAGCTTTGGTGTTGGTGTATCATCCAATATTACAAGAGCTTCCATCCGGGGAATCTTCTCTGCCATCAACCGGATGGTTGCCAAGGAAAGAGACTACGTCTAGGCCGGATCCCAAAGGAAGGTGATGGCAGGACGAATATATGAGGGATAGTAGATATGCAAACAGAACCAAATCCAAAAATATCTGTTATTGTTCCGGTTAAGAATATCTGTCATCTGATCGGTGATCTTGTGGATGACCTGAAGGCCCAGTCCGTTACGGACTGGGAACTTCTTTTGATTACAGGAGTCTCAGAGGACGGAACAGATGAGATCTGCAGGCAGCTGGCCGGAGAGGATGCCAGGATCTGTGTCCTGGAACGGAAGGATCCCGGGGTCTCTGCAGCCAGAAACTGCGGGATTGATCACGCCAGGGGAGAGTATCTGGTGTTTCCGGATGGAGATGACAGACTGGAGAAGGACTATCTGGCGAAGCTTTTGGCTACGATGGAAGCTCCGGGACAGGACGCTTCCAAGGTAAAGGGCTTCGACCGGGCGGTGGTTCAGATGGGAATGGCAGGATATGTGACAGAGTCCACAGAGGATGGAGAAGAACTATTGGTTTTTGAAACTCCGGAGAGTGGTTGCCGTGTCATCGGAACCGAAGATCTGTTGTGTCGTCTGTTTTTCCTGGGAAATTATCAGGGATATGTATGGAATAAGATTTTCCGAAGAGATATTTTGATGAATCATAAGATCCGCTTCGATGAAGATATCTATTATCATGAGGACCAGCTGTTTTTGGTACGGTATCTTCTGCATTGTGAGGCAGTCCGCTGGGATCCTTCCCATGTCTATCACTATCGGCTTCGGGAGGATTCTGCCATGGGTTCTCTGGAAAGTACCGACGGAAGAGTGGACAAGGAAATCCTGGAGCGGGAGATGACAGAGATCGAGGCTTTTGACCGGATGCGCAAGCTCTTGAAGCGGTATCCGGATCCCCAGTGGTTCTGTGAGCAGAATCTTGTGTTCTATGCGCTGGATATTCTGGGGAAAATGGAGACCTTCGAAGATGAAAGTGCTTTTGTGAAAAGTACCTTCCGTAAGCTGGCGAAGGAGGCCTCCAGAATCGATTATGAACCAATGGATGAATGGGAAGAAGAGGCTTTGCCGAGACTGAAGCACTTTGGCAAGACCGGAAAACTGATCATACAAGAAGGAGAAGCATGATGCATTTTGATGAACTGATTGTTGGAGCAGGACTTTTTGGAGCGGTATATGCTCAGAAGGCGGTTGCGGCAGGACATAAGGTCCTGGTGATCGATAAGAGAGATCACATCGCCGGTAATATTTACACGAAGAAGGTACATGATATTGATGTGCATGTATATGGAGCACATATTTTCCATACTTCTGATAAGAAGGTCTGGGAGTATATCAACCGTTATGCGGAGTTTAACAACTACATCAACTCGCCGGTGGCGGTCTACGGAGATGAACTGTATAATCTTCCCTTCAATATGAACACCTTCAGTAAGATGTGGAATATCAAGACTCCGGCAGAAGCAAAGGCGAAGATCGCAGAGCAGATCGCTGATCTGGATATCAAAGAACCGAAGAATCTGGAGGAACAGGCTCTGTCTCTTGTGGGCCGTGACGTATATGAGAAGCTGATCAAGGGCTATACACAGAAGCAGTGGGGACGCCCCTGCGAGGAGCTTCCGGCTTTTATTATCAAGAGACTCCCTCTTCGTTTCACCTATGATAACAATTACTTTAACGATCGTTACCAGGGAATTCCCATGAATGGTTACACAGCCATTGTAGAAAAGCTTCTGGAGGGGGCGACGGTACGGACCAATGAGGATTTCTTCGATCTGCGAAAGACCGGCAAGCTGTCTGACGGAACAGAAGTTACTTATGACAAGCTGATTTTTACCGGTCAGATCGATCAGTACTTTGATTATCAGTTCGGTCCTCTCTCCTACCGAAGCGTACGGTTTGAGACCGAGGAATTAGATGAGGAGAACTACCAGGGAAATGCAGTCGTAAATTACACCGCAGCAGATGTACCTTATACAAGGATCATCGAGCACAAGCATTTCAATTACGGAACCCAGAAGACCACCATCATCAGCCGGGAGTACTCTTCCGAGTGGAAGCCGGGGGTAGAGCCCTACTATCCGGTAAACAACGAAGAGAACAATGGGCTGTATGAGAAATACAAGGCACTGGCGGATCAGGAAGAGAACGTGTTATTCGGGGGACGTCTCGGACAGTACAAGTACTATAATATGGATCAGATCGTGGCAGAAGCTCTGACCTGTGCGGAAAGGGAAGGCTTATAAAGGGGATCGTGCTAGAAACTTTATATTGTTTTTTTGAGGTGAATCTATGACGCCATCCCAATTGCTGGATAGCATCTTCTGTTGGCTCTTTTCAAAGTTTCCAAGGACAAGAGGGTTAGAGCCATACTATAAGAAATACAAGGAGCTGATGTTGTACGCCATCTTTGGCTTTGGCACCTTTGTGATCTCCATTGTTACCTACTGGCTTTTTACAGAGCGCTTTGGTTGGTATATTGTGATCGCAAATGCCATGTCCTGGGTCTTTGCAACAGCATTTGCTTTTATCACAAACAGGAAGTATGTGTTTGTCAATCACCCCGCCGGGGTGTTTGCCTTTTTCTATCAGCTTGGCACATTTTCTACAGGCAGGCTGTTCACCCTTGGAATCGAAGAGTTTATGCTGGTATTTTTTATCAAGCTGCTTCAGCAGTCCAATATGCCGGTGAAGTTCTTCAGTCAGGTGATTGTGATCATACTAAACTATATATTTTCCAAGTTGTGGGTTTTTCGTAAAAAGCCCCTTCGACAGGTGGAAGATGACTTTTCTTAAAGAAATATTGAAGCAAACTGTGGCAGACATTATGAAAAGTCCCGTAATTTTGGGAATTAGAAGCCGTCGGATGGACATCCGGCGGTTTTTTGTGTTAGAGTTGAGGCGAAGAATGAAATGTATAAAAATATCAAAATATTAATAAAAGGAGCGAAGATGAAAAGACATATTACCGCGATGCTTGCGGCAGCAGTCCTTTGGACCCAGGTCGGAATGCCGGTCTGCGGTTTTGGAGAGACAGCGTCTACCGGCGAAGGCATCGAAACCGAGATCACAAATGAAACGGATGTGGAGGCTGCAACCACAGTGGATCCTGTCCTTAAGGATGAGAAGGACGTGATCCTTGTATTTGATGCAGGACATGGCGGATCGGATCCCGGTGCTATCGGTAACGGACATAAGGAAAAGGACATCACATTAAAGCTGGCCAAATATGCCAAGAACCATATGGATAAGACCTATGGGAATGTGGAGGTTTATCTGACCAGATCCACAGATACCTATGTAGGACTTTCTGCCCGTACCGATTATGCCAAGTCGGTGAAGGCGGACGGTTTTATCTCCTTTCACATGAACAGTGCCGGCAGCAGTGCGCATGGATCTGAGGTCTGGGTTCCCAATAACAGTTATAAGAAGGCTATCTATGAAAAGGGACAGACCTTGGGGTATAAGATCATCAAGGCACTTCAGAAGTTAGGACTTACCAATCGTGGCTATGTGAGTAAGAACTCTGCCACCGGTTCCAAGTATCCGGACGGATCCATCCGTGATTACTATGCTGTGATTGCCGGATCCAAGGAGAAGGGATTCCCGGGAATCATCATTGAGAGCGGATTTGTATCAAGTTCCATTGATATCAAGAATTTTTTCCAGACACCGGAGAAGATCCAGAAGGTGGCTCAGGCAGAGGCGGATGCTATCGCAGAAAGTTATGAGCTGCTTCCCAAGACAAGTGTGAAGCTTCCCGGTTACACCACCCTATCGACGGCAGAGCTCACCGGCTCCCATGCCGAGACGAAGATTACCTGGCAGGCAGCGAAGGATGCCCAGCAGTATGTGGTTTTCCGTAAGAGTGGAGCCAATGGGACCTACGCCGAGATCGGCCGAACCTCTGCCACATCCTTTGTAGATGCTTCAGCTTCTGCCGGTAAGGACTATTTCTATACCGTCATTGCCCGTAACGGTTCCGGCCGTGCTGGCAGCTACGATAAGAAGGGTCTTGAGGTCAAGACCCCGGAGGAGAATGTGAAGCTTACCAAGGTAGAGGATACCGGTCTTTCCAGAGCCAAGGTCTACTGGGAGAAGATTCCGGATGCTACAGGATATCGGATCTATCGAAGAGAAGAGGGCGATAGCACCTGGGAGAAGATCTATACTTCTAAGAGTAACAGCGGTGGTTATACAGATCAGACCGTGGAGCCGGATACCACCTATGAATACACGGTTCGTTTCTATAAGAAGAAGGACGGCAAGACAGCCTGGGGAACCGTAGATTCAAAGGGTGTCAAGGTAACCACAGATTCAGATACCATTACTCTGAATCCACATGTGATCAATGCGGACAACAGTGTAACTTTTACCTGGACACAGCAGCCGGATGTTTCCACCATCAATTACCGCCTGTATCGTAAGCTATCCGGCGGATCCTATAAGACCGTTACCACCACCACCGGCCTGAGCTACACAGATACCGGCGTAGAGGCAGGCAAGACCTACGTATATAAGCTTCGTGCATATCGTAGGGACGATAAGGGGAAGGTCTACTGGACAGAATATACGGATTATCAGAAGTTTAAGATCCAGTACACAGGAACGCCTGCCCCGGATCCGAATCAGCAGAATGATTCAGGAAACGGGACGACCCCCGGTAGCGGTGTAACACAGCAGACCACGCCAAAGGGATCAGAGAAAGAGGAAGAGGCACCTACTGCCGAGGATAAGAAGACACAGCCCACAGAGAGTAAGGAGACTTCCGGGAAGACCTCCAGTCAGGCCGAAGCCCATAAGGCGGCAGGGGAAGCCAGGGCAACCTATGAAGCTCTTCAGGTAGGGGGACTTAAGGTAAAAGACTACGGTGTAAAGAGAAACAGACTGACCTGGACCAAGGTTGCCGATGCGGAAGGCTACCAGGTCTACCGTAAGGTCAGGGATGGAAGCTGGGAGCTGAAGGCCACCATCAAGAAGCAGGCCAGTGCCTGGAATGACACCGATGTAACGCCCGGTGAAAAGTATGCTTACAGCCTGAAGGCCTATAAGACCATAGATGGGAACCTGGCCTATACCACTTTGGATTCCGAGGGAGTGAGCATCACAGCGGATCAGGATCTGTTTCCGATCTCATCCGTGACCCAGACCGGATTCGGTCAGGTACAGCTGAAGTGGAGTGGAACGGTGGGAACCACCAAGGATACCGCCTTTGAGGTCTACCGCACAACAGAAAGCGAATCCTATAAGAAGATCGCTACCACGACCGCCAAGAAGTATCTGGACGATAAGGCGGTGGGCAAGTACAACACCTCTGCTTTTACCTATTATGTAAGAGCTGTGCGAACCAGTGGTACCAAAAAGGTTTACAGCCCAAACAGCGAGACAAAGACCGTTCGTATGAACGGAAATACTGTTGCCTTAGACAGTGATGTCTATGACCGGGCGGTTCCGGTGGCAAAGAACTCCATTCAGGTGAACTGGAAGCCTCTTGCCGGGGCGACGGGGTACCGTGTCTACCGGGTCAAGAACGGAAAGTGGGCAAGGGCAAAGACCACCACAGATACCATGTTTGTAAACACAGGCCTTAGTGATGTGACAAAGTACACCTATCGGGTGAGAGCTTATAAGAAGGTGGATGGGAAGACCTACTGGGGATCCTATACAGACAGTTTCACCGGAGCAACCCCCTACAGCATTATAGGAGGAAGCCATGTGAGCGTTTCCCAGATGGTAAGTTATTACAATTCCCGGAAGAAGACCTATCCGGCTTCTACCTATAAGAAGTACGGAGCAGCAGATATTACAGCCTTCGCTAAGATCGTGGATGAGGAGTGCAGGAAAGCCGGAGTCAGCAATGAGGTGGTATTCGCCCAGATCTGTAAGGAGACAGGATTCCTGCAGTTCGGCGGACAGGTCAAGGTGGCCCAGTGTAACTTTGCAGGCATCGGAGCAACGGATGACGGAGCAAAGGGCGCCGATTTCAGAGATATTGCAGAGAAGTACTACAAGGAGCTGGGTTACACCGGCAAGGATGAAAAGACTGCAATCCATAATGCAAGGGCAGATGCGGTCCGCATCGGAATCCGGGCAGAAGTTACCCATCTGATGGCCTATGCCTGCAGTGATATCAGTCAGCTGCCTTCCACCGCCCAGTACGTGGATCCGCGGTATTCCTATCTGAAGTATATTCTCGGTACAGCCCCATATGTGGAGTGGCTGGGGCAGAAGGACAATCCACAGGGGAAGGGATGGGCAACGGCCAACAACTACGGTTATAGCATCGTCAATGACTATATCTGGCCAATGCGCAATCAGTAAATTCCACAAAGATTACGGGAATGGGACAGTTTTTTCTGTCCCTTTTTCCATTTTTTACAGAGCAGATTCTGATATACTGAATCGAAATTGAAAAAGGAGAACAGATTTTATGAAGAAAAGAATCATTACCATCTTACTTGCAACCACCATGGCCCTTTCTATGATGGCCTGCGGATCCACCGGGAAAGAGAACGATAAGTCTGCAACGGAGACAAAGAAGAGTCAGCAGACAGCTGTTGCGACAGAAAAGAAGGGAGGAAAAAGCGGCTTCCTTCAGGTATCTGATGTAATGCCGATCACCATCAATGGAGAGAAATTTGATCAGGAGCCTTTAGATGTCGCTGCTGTCTACAAGGCCATTACCGGACATGAGATCGAAAAGGACTGGGAAGCAACAAAGCTAAAGCCGGGAGAGGGAGCCATGTTCACCGCCAATAACAAGAAGGGGGAGATGATCGCCTCCATTCAGGTGGTTAACAACGGCAATGACACCATAACCTCAGATCATGCTCAGGTAAGCAACATGACCCTTATCGGCAAGGTAAAGGACTCAGATCTTACCTATGATGTATGTGGACTGACCAATACCACAAAGGATGTGGCAGCGGCTAAGAAGATCATGAAGGCCTACAAGGTAAAAAACGATGAGAGCTCCAACTCCATCAAGTGGTTCTTCGGAGTGGATGCCAAGAAGGCAAAGGTAGAGAAAAAGGAGAAGAGCGCCCAGGATGAACTGTCTCTTGTGATTGTGGATTCCGGTAAGAAACAGCAGAACTGGCTGTCCATCTACTTCCCTTCACAGGAATAAACGGATTGCCTCTTTTGTGATAAAAGGGTATACGTAATGAGAGTTCCGTAGGAGAGGGATAGACACATCCGAATATTTGTACATTGATAGAAAAAAAGAACGGGTCTACACTATGCCATAACAAAGGAGGAGACACATATGGCATTAAGAGACCTTTCACACGCCGCAGAGCGACAGGCATTTTCTGCAGGCATCGACCAGTTTTTAAAGCACTTGAATAAGAAGGATGCTTCAGATCGTGTTAAGACCTATCAGAAGCTGGTGGATGCAGCAGGCCACTTCTGGGGCAAGGACGCAGACACAAAGAAATTAGAGGCTGTGAAAAAAGCCATGGCTGATCCGGACAATCGTTGGATTCGTTTTATCAACCGGGTTTTGGATGAGACAGATCCTCACTATGCGAAGACTATGATGCTGAATTTAGGATATGAGGCATTTTTCCGTGGAACGAAGACCATACGGGCCAACAGGGAGAAATACGGCTGTAATATTCCCTGGCTGATCCTGTTTGATCCTACCATGGCCTGCAATATGCACTGCACCGGCTGCTGGTACGGAACCTATGGACATAAGGCCAATCTTTCCTATGAGGATATGGATAAGATCGTTCGGGAAGGAAAGGAACTGGGGGTCTACGTTTACATGATGACAGGAGGCGAGCCTACCGTTCGGATGAAGGATATCTTCAAGCTGGCAAAAAAGCACAGTGACTGTGTTTTCGGACTCTACTCCAACTCGACTTTGATCACAGATGAACTGGCAGAGGAGGTTCGAAAGCTGGGAAATATCACCTTTATGCTTTCCATCGAAGGAACACCGGATACCAACGACGCCCGGCGGGGTG
>CADCQT010000151.1 GCA_902803645.1 uncultured Lachnospiraceae bacterium
AGACTTTGGCGACTGTAGGACACCGAAAGGCTTTGCCTTGAGGTGGACAACAAAGTTGAAATCGAGTAGGAGTCAGCCTACTCGATTGGTCGATCAGAATAAAATTTATTCGCCGGAAGCGCCGTAGTTGCTGAGAACCCGGGCAGATGGGTCATCCACATCGCAGCCCGGCCAGGTCTTGTTAGGCATCCAGTAGGCAGGGATCATAGCCGCCTGTCCCGGGTAGTACTTCTCGAATACCTGACGGTAGTATAAGGATTCCTTTGTGAAAGGAACAGCCACATCATAGGCCTTGCAGTCCTCTTCCCAGGTCTCATCGGATACCTGGGAGGCAGCATATTCCATAAGGTCATCACGGAGGGAATGTCCGACGGCATCGGAGAAGGCAGCCTTCTCACGCATCAGAATGTTCTCCGGGATCAGCTTGTCCTCTTCGAAGGCATGACGGAGAAGGTACTTACCGATGCCGTAGGTGTTCATCTTAAGGGCGGGATCAATGCTCATCACATAGTCTACAAAGTCCAAATCACCGAAGGGAACACGGGCCTCTAAGGAGTTGACGGAGATACAACGGTCAGCACGCAGCACATCGTAGACGTTGATCTCCCGGATTCTCTTGCAGGCCTCCTGCTGGAAATCCGCAGGAGTAGGAGCAAAGTCGGTATACTTGTATCCGAACATCTCATCGGAAATCTCGCCAGTGAGGAGGACGCGGATATCGGTGTTCTCCCGGATCCACTTACAGATCAGGTACATACCGATGGAAGCGCGGATGGTGGTAATATCGTAGGTACCAAGGGCTGCAATAACAGGCTCCACAGCATTCTTAACGTCCTCGGCTGTAATGATGACCTCGGTGTGATCGCTGTGGATGTAATCTGCCACCTGACGGGCGTACTTTAGATCGATGGCATCGATATCCATACCGATGGCAAAGGTCTTAAGAGGCTTGTCCATCATCTTGGCGGCAATACCGCAGACCAGGGAAGAATCCAGACCGCCGCTTAAGAGGAAGCCAACAGGCATGTCACTGTCCAGTCGCTTTTCCACAGCCCGGATCAGACGATCATGGATCTCTTTGGAGATGGTCTCCATGCTGTCGTGACGGAAGCCCTTGTTTTCTCTTGTGGTCCCTGTTACAGCGAAGGGGTGCTCACCGGAAGCGGCACCGGATACGTTGTTGGTGCAGGGGCCTTTTACAACAGCGGGGTCAGCATAACGGGTGAAAACACCATCCTTATAATAACATCCCGGAGGGAAAGGCTTAATACGATCACAAAGTCCCACCAGGTTCTTAGGCTCAGAAGCAAAGAGGAGATCTCCTGCTTTGTTCTTACCATAATAAAGGGGGCGGATACCGATGGGATCTCTTGCAGCGATCCAGCTGTCAGTGCGACCGTCATAGAGGACGCAGGCGAACTCTGCATCCAACATGGCGAACATGTCACATCCAAACTGCTCGTACATAGGAAGTAACACTTCACAATCGGACTCGGAGACGAAGGTGTAGTTTAATTCCTGAAGCTGCTTTTTCAGAGAGCGGAAATTATAGATCTCACCATTACAGATGCTGGAATTCTCATATAAATGAAAAGGCTGCATACCGCTTGGAGCAGGGCCCATGATAGATAAGCGGTTAAAGCCCATGAATCCATCGCCGACGGAATTGACACGGGTGTCATCCGGTCCGCGGGAAATGGTTTTCATTAGATAGGCAGTAAAATCTTCCTTAGATAAGGAACTGCCTGTGCAGGCTAAAATGGAACACATGGTAAGATCCTCCTTAAATAAAATGTAATAACAAAAAGCGGCAAAGACGTGGTATGCCTAATGCTTACCGGCGTCTTTGCCGCTCTTATGTGCTAAAGTAAATAAATTATGTTGCTTATCATACGCTTCTATTATGTGTTTGTCAATTGTAAAAATGAATCTCATGCAAGGGGAGGTGAAAAAAATTCATAAAAGTATTTGACAACCCTCCGGAGCCTATGGTATAACATAGCCCATGAGAACAACGGCGTTCTGATCAGGTCACAGGTGACGTGGCTTATCAGGACGCTTTTTTCTGTTTTATCTACATCTATGTTAATAAAATGTACGGCAAAGGGGCCGCTGGTGAGCATCCAAGGGATGGTTGTCTTACCGGTGGTCCCCTTTTTTGTACAGTAGAGCAATTAAGATTAAACTGTTCGAATGGAGGAAAGAAGATGGAAGAAAAAATGAGCACAGGAATTCCTGAAGAATACGGTACCATGGTCTTCAACGACAAGGTCATGAGAGAGCGCCTTCCGAAGGATGTCTACAAGGCAATTCGCAAGTCTGTAAAGAGCGGCAGTCATCTGGAGCTTGACGTTGCAAATACCGTTGCGGCAGTAATGAAGGAATGGGCAATGGAGCATGGCGCCACCCACTTCACACATTGGTTCCAGCCTATGACAGGTCTTACAGCAGAGAAGCACGACAGTTTTATTTCTCCGACTTCCGATGGAACAGTCCTTATGGAGTTCTCCGGTAAGGAACTTGTAAAGGGTGAGCCGGATGCTTCTTCTTTCCCCTCCGGTGGTCTTCGTGCAACCTTCGAGGCTAGAGGATATACAGCATGGGATCCAAGTTCCCCTGCTTTTGTTAAGGATGGTTCCTTATATATTCCTACCGCTTTCTGTTCCTACGGCGGTGAGTCATTAGATAAGAAGACACCGCTTCTTCGCTCTATGGAAGCTCTTTCCAAGGAGGCTGTTAAGGTTTTAAAGCTTCTTGGAAGAGAGGATGTATTACATGTAGATACAACCATTGGTTCCGAGCAGGAGTACTTCTTAATTGATAAGGATATGTACTTAAAGCGTAAGGATCTTCTGATGTGTGGCCGTACCCTTCTGGGCGCACCGGCACCTAAGGGACAGGAGATGGAGGATCATTACTTTGGAGTATTAAAGCCAAAGGTATCCGAGTTCATGCATGATTTGGATCACGAGCTTTGGAAGCTTGGTGTTCCGGCTAAGACAAAGCACAACGAGGTTGCACCATCTCAGCACGAGCTTGCTCCTGTATTTGAGACAGCCAACGTTGCAGTTGATCATAACCAGCTGACAATGGAAGTTATGAAGAAGGTGGCAGATCGTCATCACTATGCATGTCTTCTCCATGAGAAGCCATTCGAGGGAATCAACGGATCCGGTAAGCATGATAACTGGTCTATGGTAACAGATCAGGGTGAGAACCTGTTAGATCCTGGTAAGAAGCCGGGTGAGAATACACAGTTCCTTGTATTCCTTATGGCAATCATTGCTGCAGTAGATGAGTACGCAGATCTTCTTCGCGTATCTGTTGCATCTGCAGGAAACGATCACCGTCTGGGAGCGAACGAGGCACCACCGGCAATCATCTCTATTTTCCTTGGAGACGAGCTGCAGGCTGTATTGGATGCCTTAGAGGAAGGTAAGCCATTCGAGGCCGTAGCAAAAGAGAAGTTTGATATGGGAGCTCATGTACTTCCCCATATCACAAAGGATACAACAGACCGTAACCGTACATCACCGTTCGCATTCACAGGTAACAAGTTCGAGTTCCGTATGCCGGGTTCCGCACTTTCTGTTGCAGACCCTAACATCGTACTGAACACAGCAGTTGCCGAAGAGCTTCGCAGAATGTATGACAAGCTTAAGGATGTGGCAGCAGATAAGCTTGAGGAAGAGGTTACAAAGCTTCTTCGTTCTATGCTTCTTGATCATAAGAAGGTACTGTTCAACGGTAACGGATACACAGATGAGTGGATCGAAGAGGCAGAGAAGCGTGGACTCTACAACCTGAAGTCACTGCCTCAGGCAATGCCGAGACTGGTTGCAGACAAGAACAAGAAGCTTTTCACAGATCACGGTATCTACACAGATGCTGAGGTAGAGGCAAGATATGAGATCAACCTGGAGAACTACTCCAAGACCATCCACATCGAGTCCCTTGCACTTCAGGAGATGGTACGTAAGGACTTCACCGGCAGCCTTGTTTCTTATATGAAGGATCTGACAGAGGAAGCATTACAGAAGAAGAGTCTTCTGGGTGATGGTGCAACCTATGAGGCAGATGTGCTTAAGAAGCTGGATGCAGAGGCTGTTTCCATCGGCAAGAGCCTTGCCAAGCTGACAGAGGATACAGCCAAGGCTGAGGCAATGGATGATGAGCTTGCAAAGGCAACAAGCTACTATGAGACCATCCTTTCCGATATGGATGTACTGAGAGCTTCTGTTGATGCAGCAGAGAGCCTTATCCCTGAGAAGTACTTAAGTTATCCTACATATGGACAGCTTCTCTTCTCATTAAGATAAAATAGATAGAGAGTAGAAAAAGGAAGGAAGATTATGAAAGGATCAGCACCCAATTTGCAGAACAAGTGGCAGGATCGTGACGCTTGTGGAATCGGAGCTGTCGTAAATATCGACGGTCACCGTGACCATAGAGTGTTAGATGATGCTCTGCATATCGTAGAAAAGCTCGAACACCGCGCCGGTAAAGATGCAACCGGCAAGGTGGGAGACGGAGTAGGAATCTTGGCACAGATTTCCGACGGATTTTTCCGTAAGGTTGCCGGGGCAAAGGGAGTAACTTTGCCTGAGGCAGGTCGCTATGGAATCGCTATGTGCTTTATGCCTCAGGACAAACTGAAAAGAACCATGGAGAAGCGTCTCTTGGAAGTGATTGCGGAAAAGGACGGAATCGAGGTTCTTGGATGGAGAAGTGTTCCTGTGTCTGAGAAGATTCTTGGTAAGGCAGCTTTAGACTGCATGCCATGTATCGAGCAGTGTTTCTTAAAGTGTCCGGATCAGGTTGAGACAGGAATGGCATTCGAACGTAAGCTCTATGTTCTTCGTAGAGAGTTCGAGCAGAGCTCAGAGGAGACCTATGTCTGCTCCATGTCCAGCCGGACCATTGTATATAAGGGAATGTTTTTGGTAGGTCAGCTGCGTAAGTTCTACGGGGACCTTCAGGATAAGGATTATGACACTGCCATTGCTGTTGTCCATTCACGATTTTCCACCAACACAACTCCCAGCTGGGAGAGAGCTCATCCGTATCGCATGATTGCTCACAACGGTGAGATTAATACCATCCGTGGTAACATCGATCGTATGCTTGCCCGTGAGGAGACCATGAGTTCTGACGCCTGGGGCGATGACATCGATAAGGTTTATCCGGTGGTACACGCCTCCGGTTCTGACTCAGCGATGCTGGATAATACTCTGGAATATTTATATATGAGCGGTATGGAACTGCCACTTGCCATGATGGCCATTGTTCCTGAGCCATGGAGACATGACAGTTCCATGAGCCGCGAGAAGAAGGATTTCTATCATTACTATGCGACTATGATGGAGCCATGGGACGGACCGGCAGCGATCCTGTTTACCGATGGTGAAGTACTTGGAGCTACCCTGGATCGAAACGGACTTCGCCCATCCCGTTACTATGTAACAGATGACAAGCGACTGATCCTTTCCTCTGAGGTTGGTGTTCTGGATATTCCGGAATCCCATGTAGTGAAGAAGTCGCGTCTTGAACCCGGTAAGATCCTCCTGGTAAATACAAAAGAGGGACGGATCATCAGTGATGAGGAATGCAAGGAGCACTATGCTACCCAGAGTCCTTACGGTGAGTGGGTAGATCAGAATATGAAGCACCTGAGCAAGTTAAAGATCCCGAATCACAAGATCCCGGTTCATGATCAGAAGATGAGAGACCGCCTGTATAAGGCGTTTGGATATACCTATGAGGATGTTAAAGAGGGCATTATGCCTATGGCGACCAACGGTGTTGAGGCTACCGTTTCCATGGGCCATGACACACCCCTTGCTGTCCTTTCCAAGCGTGGACCATTACTGTTTGATTATTTCAAGCAGCTTTTCGCTCAGGTAACAAACCCGCCGATCGATTCTCTTCGTGAGAAAATCGTAACAGATACCACTGTATACATTGGATCCGATGGAGACCTTCTCTCTGAGAAAGGTACCAACTGCCGTGTATTAGAAGTGAAGAATCCGATCCTGACAGGTGTGGATTTGATCAAGATCAAGGCGTTGGATCAGCCGGGTTTTGCCACTGAGACCATCTCCATGCTTTACTATAAGAACACTTCATTGAAGAAAGCACTGGATCAGTTGAATCTTGCTGTTGACCGTGCCTATGCGAAGGGTAAGAATATCCTGATCCTTTCCGACCGTGGAGTGGACGAGAACCATATGGCGATTCCGTCACTTTTGGCGGTTTCATCCGTTGAGCAGCATCTGGTTCGCACCAAGAAGCGTACCGCTGTATCTCTGATCTTAGAGAGTGCGGAGCCACGTGATGTTCATCAGATCGCAACACTCTTAGGCTTTGGTGCAAGAGCGATCAATCCATACCTTGCCCATGAGTGTATCGCTGAGCTGATTGACCTTGGTATCTTAGATAAGGACTACCATACAGCTATCGACGATTACAATAAGGCCCTTTTGAACGGTGTCGTCAAGATTGCAGCCAAGATGGGTATCTCTACCATCCAGTCCTACCAGTCCGCAAGGATCTTTGAGGCGGTAGGTCTTGATCAGAAGCTGATGGACGACTATTTTACCGGCGTTATTTCACCGGTTGGAGGAATCGGACTGAAGGAGATCGGAGAGCAGGCCAAGGAGAGACATAACAAGGCCTTCGATCCGTTATCACTGTCTGTGGATACTACCCTGGATTCCCTGGGAGGTCACAGCTTAAGGAGCGGTGCCAAGGCTGAGGATCATATGTATGATCCTAAGACCATCGTTACCCTGCAGCAGGCATGTAAGACCGGGGACTATAAGATGTTCAAGGAGTACACCGATATGGTGGATGACGAGGACAGAGCCCATACCCTGCGAAGTCTTCTTCGTATGGTTCCTGCAGGCAAGCCGGTTCCCCTTGATCAGGTAGAACCTGTAGAGGAAATCGTAAAGCACTTTAAGACAGGTGCTATGAGTTACGGTTCTCTTTCTCAGGAAGCACATGAGACACTGGCCATCGCCATGAACCGCCTCGGCGGTAAGAGTAACACCGGTGAGGGTGGAGAAGATCCGGCCCGCTACGGAACAGAGAGAAACTCTGCCATCAAGCAGGTGGCTTCCGGACGTTTCGGTGTTACCTCTGCATATCTGAACTCTGCTAATGAGATTCAGATTAAGATGGCACAGGGTGCCAAGCCAGGTGAAGGTGGACATCTCCCAGGTAAGAAGGTCTACCCATGGGTAGCTTCCACCAGATTCTCCACACCGGGTGTGTCTCTGATCTCACCACCGCCACACCACGATATCTATTCTATCGAGGATCTGGCACAGCTGATTTGGGATCTTAAGAATGCCAACCGTAAGGCAAGGATCTCCGTTAAGCTGGTAAGTGAGAACGGTGTTGGTACCATTGCCAGCGGTGTTGCCAAGGCGGGTGCTCAAGTCATCCTGATCTCAGGTTATGACGGAGGTACCGGTGCGGCTCCACTTTCCTCTGTTCACAATGCAGGACTTCCGTGGGAGCTTGGTGTGGCTGAGGCTCACCAGTGCCTGAAGGATAACGGTCTTCGTGATCAGGTCATCATTGAAACAGACGGTAAGCTGATGAGTGGCCGTGATGTTGCCATCGCAGCACTTCTCGGTGCAGAGGAGTACGGTTTTGCTACGGCTCCCCTTGTAACCATGGGTTGTATGATGATGCGTGTCTGCAGCAAGGATACATGTCCTGCTGGTATCGCAACCCAGAATGAAAAGCTTCGTGCACGTTTTGCGGGTAAGCCTGAGTATGTTATGAATTTTATGACTTTTATCGCTCAGCAGCTCCGTGAGATCATGGCCGAGCTTGGCTTCAAGTCTCTTAAGGAGATGATCGGAAGAACCGATTGTCTGGCAGTTCGGGATAACGCACCGGAAGGTGTGGATCTTACGCCTCTTCTTTCTGACAGAACAGCAGAGGAGATCCTGGCAGACAGAGAAGCAGAACACTTCAATCCTGCAAAGGCTTACGACTTCAAGTTGGAAAAGACAATGGATATGAAGGAGCTTTTACCAACCTTTGCCGATGCATTAGCAGGTAATAAAAAGGCAGTTCACCATGCATCAGTGACTGTGTCCAGTACAGATCGTGCCTTTGGAACCATTTTCGGTTCTGAGGTCACAGAGAAGTTCGGGGACTCTTTGGCGGATGATACATTTGTGATCGAAGCTAGAGGCGGTGGCGGACAATCCTTCGGTGCCTTCCTTCCGAAGGGTGTCACAATCCGTTTAACAGGTGATGCAAATGATGGTTTTGGAAAAGGTCTTTCCGGAGGAAAGGTTATCGTTGCACCGGCTAAGGATGCAGCATTCACACCGGAGGACAATATAGTGATCGGTAATGTGGCAGGTTATGGAGCTACAGCCGGTAAAATCTATGCCTGTGGTATCGCCGGAGAACGTTTCGGTGTTCGTAATTCCGGAGCAACACTGGTTGCAGAAGGATGCGGTGACCATGGATTAGAGTATATGACAGGTGGTCGTGCGGTTATCTTAGGTCGCACAGGAAAGAACTTTGCAGCCGGAATGAGCGGCGGAATCGCATATGTTCTGGATGAAGACCATAGCTTATACAGAAGAATGAATAAGGAAATGGATACTCTTCAGGAGCTCACAGATAAGTATGACATTGCAGAGCTTAAAGGAATCCTCAGAGATTATGTTGAGGCTACCGGTTCTGCAAAGGCCAAGAAGATCCTGGAAGACCCGGAGAAATATGTTTCAAGCTTTAAGAAGATCGTTCCAGACGATTATCAGAGGATGCTGACAGCAATCAGTAAGTATGAGGAGCAGGGCATCTCCCATGAGAATGCCGTATATGAAGCATTTCGGGAGGTGAGCGCATAATGGGAAAGCCAACAGGATTTTTAGAATTTGATCGAGTAAACAATTATGACGTTCCGGTGGCGGAGCGTATTAAGAACTTTGAAGAGTTTCATAAGCCCTTAGATGATGAAGCACGTCAGGAGCAGGCGGCTCGCTGCATGAACTGCGGAGTTCCCTTCTGCCAGTCAGCAATGAAGCTTTCCGGCATGGTAACAGGTTGTCCTCTTCATAATCTGATCCCTGAGTGGAACGATATGATCTATCGGGGCAACACAGCACATGCATATTCCAGACTGCACCAGACCAGTAACTTTCCGGAGTTTACCGGTCGTGTATGTCCGGCGCTCTGCGAGAAGGCATGTATCAATGGGCAGTACAGCAATGCGTTATCTTCTTCTACCACATCGCCGGTAAGTGCGGTGACCATTCATGATAACGAGCTTTGGCTCATTGAGAAGGCTTTTGCTGAAGGTGTTGTACAGCCACAGATCCCGGAGATCCGCAGTGGCAAGAAGATCGCAGTGATCGGTGCAGGTCCTAGTGGACTTGCCACCGCTGACACCTTAAACCACAGAGGACACTCTGTAACGGTTTTCGAGCGGGAAGATCGGATCGGCGGACTTCTGATGTATGGTATTCCGAATATGAAGCTGGACAAGTCAGTGATCGACAGACGTCAGAAGCTGATGGAAGAAGAAGGCGTTGTATTTAAGACATCCGTCAATGTGGATGAGGCGCTTGTAAAAGAGTTAAAGGAAACCTTTGATGCCGTTGTATTATGCTGCGGAGCGAAAAAGGCCCGTCCACTGGTAGGAGAGATCCACGGTAAGACAAAGGCGGCAGATAAGAAGGCTGCTGATCTGTCTCAGGTGCCCGGTGTATACTATGCGGTTGACTTTTTGACATCTACGACAAAACATCTTCTGTCTGGAAGTGATTACATTTCTGCAAAGGGCAAGGATGTTGTAGTTGTTGGTGGCGGTGATACCGGTAATGACTGTATCGGAACCGTGATCCGGCATGGATGCAAGTCTGTTACAGCATTAGAGATGATGCCGAAGCCACCGGTGGAAAGAGCGGAGAGTAACCCGTGGCCACAGTGGCCAAAGGTCTTAAAGACAGATTACGGTCATGAAGAGGCAATCGAAGTCTTCGGACATGATCCAAGAGTCTACGAGACCACAGTCAAGTCTGTCGCAACAGATGAGAAGGGTAATCTGAAAGAGATCACCACCGTACAGGTGACATTCAAGGATGGTAAGCTGGTATTCGTGGAAGGTTCCGAGAAGACCATTCCATGTCAGATCCTTCTGATCGCAGCAGGATTCCTTGGGGCTGAGGAGTATGTAACAAAAGCCTTCGGTGTGAAACTGGACGGCCGTAACCGTGTTGCGACTGTTACAGATCCGGAAGGAAAAAATACAAAGGCAGAATACATGGAAGATGAATATCAGACCTGTGTTCCCGGGGTATTCACAGCAGGTGATATGCACCGCGGTCAGAGCCTTGTGGTATGGGCGATCTATGAAGGCCGTTGCTGCGCTAAGGCAGTAGACGAATACCTGATGGGTTATTCAAACCTGTAAAAGAAAGATAGAATTCTATAGAAAAGAAGCAAAGGAGCTTCGTGACCCGGATACGGTCGCGGAGTTTCTTTACTTTACGGGAAGATTTTCCTGTGAAGTAAAGAGACTCTGCAATGCTTGTAACCGTGACAGGGTCCGATGGCTTCTTTGTTTTTTTATAATAAGCGGGGATCAGGCCCCGTTTATCAAGAGGTAATGGTTGGTAGGTGGGCCCTGAACCCGTCTTAGTTAGGAGGATGTATGGATATTCAAGTATCTACAGTTGCATGGGTGCTGATTGCAGCAGCGTTGGTCTACTTCATGCAGGCAGGATTCGCTTTGTGTGAGGCAGGTCTGACACGAGCTAAGAACACCGGTAATATTTTAATGAAAAACATGATGGACTTCTGTATAGGAACTCCCTGCTTCTGGATCATCGGTTTTGGTCTTATGTTCGGTAGCACAGCTCCCCTGTTCGGTCGTATTGACTTCTTTACATTAGGAAAGTACACCGCAGAAAACAGTGCAGTTCCACAGTCTATTCCACTCTGGACCTTCGTTATTTTCCAGACGGTATTCTGTGCAACGGCTTCCACCATTGTATCCGGTTCTATGGCTGAGAGAACAAACTTCAAGGCTTACTGCTGTTATTCAGCTGCCATCTCTCTTTTGATCTACCCCATCAGTGGACACTGGGCATGGGGCGGCGGATGGATTTCAGCCCTTGGCTTCCATGATTTCGCAGGATCTGCTGTAGTACATAATGTAGGTGGTGTTATCGCCTGTCTTGGTGCTTCCATCCTTGGACCTCGTATCGGTAAGTATGGTAAGGACGGTAAGGCCCGTGCTATTCCGGGACATAACCTGCTGGCTATGGCGCTTGGTGTATTTATTCTCTGGTTCTGCTGGTTTGGGTTCAACGGTGGTTCTACAGTAGCAATGGCATCTGCAGATGACGCTATTACAGCATCCACTGCATTTATGACAACAAACCTTGCAGCAGCCATTGCAACGGTTGTAGCAATGGTATTCACATGGCTTCGTTATGGTAAGCCGGATGTTTCCATGACCTTCAACGCAGCACTTGCAGGTCTGGTAGCTATTACTGCAGGTTGTGACTGTGTAACTCCGGTAGGAGCAGCTATCATCGGCCTGGTAGCAGGTATTCTGGTTGTATTCTCAGTAGAGTTCTTTGATAACATTGCCAAGATCGATGATCCTGTGGGTGCTATTTCCGTACATATGGTAAATGGTATCTGGGGAACTCTTGCAGTCGGTCTTTTCTCTACCGGAGCTGACGGAGTCGGTAAGGGATTATTCTATGGCGGCGGATTACATATGTTAGGTGTTCAGGCACTTGGTATCGTAGCCATCGACGCATATGTTCTTGTTGTTATGTTTGTTGTATTTAAGCTCATCGATAAGTTTGTAGGACTTCGTGTACCGGCAGAGATTGAGATCGAAGGTCTGGACGTACATGAGCATGGTCTTACAACTGCTTACTCAGGTTTTGCTATCTCTGATGTTACAGATATGGAGCTGGATATCAATGAGAAGATGGATCTGGGACTTGGAGCAGATGATGATGTGACTCCTCTGTCCAGAAAGGAAAGGGTTCGCGTCAACGGAGCTTCCAAGGCTGAGATGAAGACTTCAAAGGATGAAGGAACCTATCTTGGTGAGGAATCCTACAGCAAGGCATCCGATGCCCAGAAGAGAGCAGCGGTACCGGTCTCCATGGAGGCGCCTTTGGATCCTGCCTTTGCTACAGGAATGCATAAGGTAACCATTATCTGCCGTCTCTCCAAGTTCGATGCTTTGAAGAAGGCATTGAATCAGTTGGGTGTATCCGGCATGACCATGAGCCAGGTAATGGGTTGTGGAATCCAGAAGGGTTCAACAGAGCGTTATCGTGGTGCCATCGTGGATTCAACCCTCCTTCCCAAGGTTAAGGTGGAGGTTATCATCGGTAAGATCTCAGTGGATGAGGTGGTTGAAGCTACCAAGAAGGCTCTTTATACAGGTCATATCGGTGATGGTAAGATCTTCGTCTATAACGTAGCCCGTGTTGTAAAGGTACGTACAGGTGAAGAAGGAATCGAAGCTCTGCAGGATGTAGAGTAATAGAAAACAAAGAAAAAGATACTCTCAATCATAAAAAGGATGTGGCGGGATAACCGTCACATCCTTTTGGGTTAAAAATACTTTGTAATCGGGCAGATCAGCGGCCTTCGCTGTACATCTTGCACCCCATACCGCAAAGTGTGCTTGTAAGGTGTGCCTGCTCCATCTGTGGATCAATGCCGTTCTCTACATCGATGTCAAAGGGAGAGAAAAAGTTACCGGTGTTGCCGGCGATCTGGCGAAGAGGACGATCTCCCTTCAGCTGCCGATTGTAATCTCTAGTGCCTGTTAACTTGGGAAGAATCGGCAGGACAATAACACACAGGGATAAGAAAACAATTGCTAAAACAGATTCAAACATAGCGATTCCTCCTTTAAAAAAGTAATGTTATTTCTATAGTTATGTTATAACGCCATTTCC
>CADCQT010000152.1 GCA_902803645.1 uncultured Lachnospiraceae bacterium
CGATGAGATCCGTCCTCTTTCTGCTGAGGTGGATCTCATCCCGAGGGTTCATGGTAGTGCCATGTTTACCCGTGGACAGACACAGATTTGTGATATCGTGACATTAGCTCCTCTTTCTGAGGCGCAGAGGGTAGAGGGTCTGGATGAGAATATTACAGAGAAGCGTTATATTCATCATTACAATTTCCCGTCCTACTCTGTTGGTGAAACAAAGCCATCCAGAGGACCGGGGCGTCGTGAGATCGGTCATGGCGCTTTAGCTGAGAGAGCGCTTCTTCCGGTACTTCCAACAGTGGAGGAGTTCCCTTATGCCATTCGTGCGGTTTCCGAGACCTTTGAGTCCAACGGATCCACATCCATGGCTTCCACCTGTGCATCCTGCATGTCTCTTATGGCAGCCGGTGTTCCTCTTACCGATATGGTGGCAGGTATTTCCTGCGGACTTGTAACAGGTGAGAGTGATGATGATTACCTTGTTCTTACCGATATTCAAGGACTTGAGGATTTCTTCGGTGATATGGACTTTAAGGTAACAGGTACCCATGAGGGAATTACAGCGATCCAGATGGACATCAAGATTCATGGACTGACTCGTCCTATCGTTGAAGAGGCGATCCACAGAGCACACGAGGCTCGTAACTTCATAATGGATACATGCATGAGCAAGGCGATTGCAGCACCACGTGATCATGTAGGTGCATTGGCGCCCAAGATCCTTCAGATCCATATCAATCCGGAGAAGATCGGTGATGTGGTTGGACAGAGAGGTAAGACCATTAATGAGATCATTGCTCGCTGCGGTGTTAAGATCGATATTACAGATGATGGTGCGGTTTCCGTATGTGGAACAGACCAGAAGGGTATGGATGAGGCGTTAGAGATGATCCGCATCATTACCACAGACTTTGAGAAGGGTCAGATCCTTACTGGTAAGGTGGTTTCCATCAAGGAATTTGGCGCATTTGTTGAGTTCGCTCCGGGTAAGGAAGGTATGGTACATATCTCCAAGATCGCAAAAGAGAGAATTGAGCATGTTGAGGATGTTCTGACCTTAGGAGATACCGTTACCGTGATCTGCTTAGGCAAGGATAAGATGGGACGGATCAGCTTTAGTATCAAGGACGTTCCAAAGGAACACTAAGAAATGCTTCTAAGCTACTTTGTACGCCGCTTCCAGTGGGAGCGGCGTATTTTATATCAGTCGGGAGATGGTCTTTGACTGAGAAACGGAAGGATACTATGAACAGTAAGGCAGATGAATTAAAAAGCCGGATCAATGACCGGTATAAGAGGATGTCAAAGGGGCAGAAAGCTCTGGCATCCTATATTACGGACTGCTATGACAAGGCAGCCTTTCTTACTGCAACGGATCTGGGACAGAAGGTTGGAGTCAGTGAATCCACGGTGGTACGTTTTGCTACCTGCTTAGGTTACACCGGGTACCGGGAGTTTCAGATGGCTCTTGCAGATATGGTGAAGAATCAGCTTCCAGCTCTTGGTCCGACCGAGGTTCCCTATCTGGAGGTCTCACGGGAAGATGTGTTTTTGGATACTCTGGATCAGGATATCGAGAACATCAAAAAAACCGAAGAGAATCTGGATCGCAGAGCTTTTGAATTGTCAGTGGATCTGCTGATTGGGGCGAGAAGAGTCTATATTATAGGGCTTCGGGATTGTGACCCGGTTGCCTCCTATCTGGCTTTTCGTTTAGGCGTTGCCTTAGATGACGTCAGGCTTTTGTCGACGAACAGCAGTCAGGAGATCTTTGAACAGCTTATGGGAGTGAATGGTGAGGATGTAATTATCGGGGTCAGCTTCCCAAGATACTCTATGCGGACCTTAAAGGCCTTAGAGTATGCCAGTACAAAGCAGGCCAAGGTCATTACCATTACCGACAGTATTCATTCTCCCATGAATCTTTATTCTTCCTGTAATCTGACAGCTTCTTGTGTCCGTAACAGTTACGGACCTTCTCTGACAGCCGCCTTCTCTGTGGTGGATGCCATTTCTATGGCTGTAACCGGCAGGCGGAAGGAGGAAGTGGCAGAGCATCTCTCTGAAATGGAGAAGATCTGGAAGGAATATCAGTACTATGAGAATGACGAGCTGGATCCGGTGAAGGATTCTGTTCGCCGCAATTTCTAAGGAAAGGCCCTATGAAGCATGTGATCGTTGTAGGCGGTGGTGCCAGCGGCATGGCAGCAGCCATTGCAGCCGGAAGAGCCGGCCATAAAGTGACCCTTCTTGAAAAAAATGAAAAGCTTGGGAAAAAGATCTATATCACCGGTAAGGGTAGATGTAATTTTACCAATGGTGCTCCCATCGAGGATTTTTTTTCCATGGTAATGAGCAACCGCAAGTTTTTATATAGTGCATTTTACACCCTGACCAATCAGGATGTGATGGATTTTATGGAATCCCATGGAACGCCCTGGAAAGAGGAGAGGGGGCAGAGAATCTTCCCTGTTTCAGATCGGGCTTCGGATGTTACCCAGGCTCTGAAAAGGGCTCTGGATGAATACCGTGTGGAGGTAAGGCTTCATACAGAGGTCCGGGGACTTTTAATGGAGGAAGACCGTGTCTGTGGTGTCAAGACAGAGAATCGGGAGATAAGGGCGGATGCAGTGATCCTTTGTACCGGAGGTCTGTCTTATCCCACCACAGGTTCGACAGGGGACGGCCATCATTTTGCAAAGCAGCTTGGACTTAAGGTGACGGATCTTCGACCGGCTCTTGTTCCCTTCAACTGCAAAGAGGCTTATATACCGAAGATGCAGGGATTATCTCTTAAAAATGTTACCCTGTCTCTTTATACACAGGAAAAGAAGAAGCCGGTATACAGTGATTTTGGAGAGATGATGTTTACCCATTTCGGTATTACAGGACCTTTGGTGTTATCCGCATCCAGTCAGGTGGGGAAATACCTGGCTTCTGGTAGTCTTATGGGAATCATTGACCTTAAGCCGGCATTGGATCACGAGAAATTGGATCATAAGCTTCTTCGCATCATAGAGGAAGCCCCCAACAAGCAGTTTTCCAATTTTTACGATAAATTATTACCGAAGGCTATGATTCCTGTTATGCTGGAGCTGACAGCGATCCCATCGGATTTGAAATTAAACAGTATTACCAAGGATATGAGGGAGAAGATCCTTTCCTGCCTTAAGGCGTTTCCGCTGACAGTAACAGGAACCAGGGGATTTAAAGAGGCAATCGTTACCCAGGGGGGTATTTCGGTTAAGGAGATCGATCCCTCTACAATGGCAGTTAAAAGGATCCCGGGTCTTTATGCGGCAGGTGAATTACTTGATCTTGATGCATTGACCGGAGGATTTAATCTGCAGATCGCCTTTTCTACCGGTGATCTGGCAGGAAGGAGTATAGAATAATGGAGGAGCATATGAGCAGAAATATTGCAATCGACGGACCGGCAGGAGCAGGAAAAAGTACCATCGCTAAGAGACTGGCAAAGGAACTGGGATATGTGTATGTGGATACAGGAGCCATGTACCGCGCCATGGGTCTTTTCTTTACAACAAGGGGGGTGGATCCTCACAATAAGGAGCGTATCTGCGCTGCGGCAAGGGATGCGGTTGTGACCCTTTCCTATGAGGATGGGATGCAGCATGTATACCTGAACGGAGAGGATGTTACCGGTAAGATCCGTACAGAGGAGGCCGGTAAGATGGCGTCTGCCACCAGTGGATTTATGCCGGTAAGAGAGCATCTTACCAATCTTCAGAAGGAACTGGCGGCCAGAGAAAATGTTGTAATGGATGGCCGTGATATTGGAACCTGCGTACTTCCCAATGCAGATCTTAAGGTATATCTGACAGCATCACCAGAGGTTAGGGGCAAGCGCCGTTATCAGGAGCTGGTGGAAAAGGGAGAGAAGGCAGACCTTGAGGTCATCATCAGTGATATCATAAAGCGTGATGAGGCGGATATGAATCGTGAGGTATCTCCCCTTAAGCAGGCAGAGGATGCCGTTCTTTTGGATTCATCCGATCTCACCATTGATGAGGTGGTGGAAGAGATGAAGAAGATGTGCAGGGAAAAGGGATTGCTTTCATGAAGATTGTAGTAGCCAAAAGTGCCGGTTTTTGCTTCGGCGTACAGCGGGCAGTGGACCTGGTTATGAATGCCGTTGAAAAATATGAGGGTCAGAAGATCTATACCTATGGTCCTATCATCCACAATGAGACTGTGGTAGAGGATCTGAAAAGCCGGGGGGTCATTATCATGGACGAGGATAAGGATCCGGCGGATTACGAAAAGGGTATCGTGATCATCCGCTCTCATGGTGTATCCAGGGCTGTAATGGACAGGATCAGGGAAGGTGGACATGAGATCATAGATGCTACCTGTCCTTTTGTA
>CADCQT010000153.1 GCA_902803645.1 uncultured Lachnospiraceae bacterium
GCAGATGCAGCAAGGGTGGAAGCAGTGGCAAACAGCTCTTCCACTGTAGCACCTGTGGTCTCGGCAGAACCGGCGTTGTCCTGGCTGACCGCGGTAAGGGCGGACATAGCATCGGATACCACGCTGTTGGCATTGATACAGCCGTCCACTTCCCGTTCGATGGTCTTGGCGCTGTTGGCGGTGGAGGTAATATCTCCGATCATATCCTGAACACTCTGAACGGTGGAGGTGATGATCTCCTGCTGGCGCTCGTTCTCTTTCCGGACGGCATCGGACATCTCAACAGCAGAGCTGGACTTGGATAGAAGGATATCCATTTCAGCCCGGATGACACTGGCCAGATTCTTGGAATTATCTGCCAGGTTACTAATCTCTTCTGCTACGACAGCGAAGCCTCTGCCCGCCTCACCTGCTCTTGCAGCCTCAATGGATGCATTCAAAGACAGCAGGTTGGTCTGGTTGGCAATGGAGGCGATCTCTTCAACCTTGGAGTTGATATTCTCAACTGCAACGCTGGTAGCACCAACCTTCTCAGAGATCTGGATGATGCTTTCACTCATCTTCTCACTGCTCTTCTGAAGAGAGGTCAGGTTGTCGGAAGAAATACTGCTCTCTCGCTGCATATCAGAAGCAAGAGAAGTAAGGGTAGCCGTATTGTTGTGAACCTTGTCATTGGCATCACTGATAAGAGCCACATTCTCTGTCACGCTGTCGATCTCAGTTGCCTGCTGAGCAGCACCGGCAGAAATCTCCTGAACAGCGGTAGCCACGCTCTCGGAAGCCTGGGAGATCTGGTTGGCCGTCTCTGCCACATCTTCGGAGGAGTTATTAACGGCAGCCGTGGACTGCTTGATGTTATTGATAATGCCACTGAGTTCACCGATCACCGAGTTGGTATTGGTAATGATCTCGCCGAACTCATCCTTACGGTTGGTGTATTTATCAATGGTCTGGAATCTTCCCTTTGCCAGCTGGCTCATGCAGTCATTCAACAGATGCAGCGGGTTGGTGAAGGAGTTGGCCATGGTCAGGGAGATGGCAACTGCAATGATCAGTAGTACAATACCGATGGTTACGGTAAGGATAGCTGCATTTGTAGCAGCCTTGATGGTGGTCTTATAGTTGGTGGCGGATACAACGATCCAGCCGGTCTGGTCATCCTTCTGGTAACCTACCAGATATTTGGTTCCATCCAAGTATGTGGTAT
This sequence comes from uncultured Lachnospiraceae bacterium, assembly GCA_902803645.1. Lineage (GTDB taxonomy): Bacteria > Bacillota > Clostridia > Lachnospirales > Lachnospiraceae > Weimeria. Next base: position 1,208 of record CADCQT010000153.1, read on the forward strand.
AAGATCCCTTTTCCTTGCCGCCGGAGAAGAAGGTCTGGCTGCTGTAGTTAGGCGGCTCCTGATCTACGGCGATCTCGTAACCGGAGTGGGCGATCACATCACCGTTACGGTCAATGATAAAGGACTCTTCACCGCTGGAGGTGTCTGTGGTTCCTGCCAGGAACTCGTGAAGGAAGGAAAGGTCATAGGACTTCTGAACCACACCGATGACCTTGTCATTATTAAGGTCCTTGATGGGGATGGCGAGAACCACCACCTTAAGGCCTGTTGCCTTGGAGATCAGAACATCAGAGATGACCTCTTCACCGGTGGAAATGGCCTTCTGGAAGAAGTCACGATCCGCAACATTTACCAGATTACCGGAGGTGCGGACCAGCTGCTGGCCGGAGGCTTCCTCTACGATAATGTCGTTACCGTCGCCCAAATGATCATTCAAGGTAATAAGATAGTTCTGGATCAGTTCTATATCCTCGTGCTTTGGATCCAGGATAAAGTCCTTAACGTTCTTACTGTGGGAAATGGCTTCCATCATGCGGACATTCTGGATAAAGATCGCCAGGAACTCATTTTCCACGATCTGTGCCCGCTGGAGTCCCTTGACGCGGGCATCCTTCAGATCCCGGGTTACAGAATTCTGTGTGCTGATGGTCAAAGAAATAATCATGGGAACAGCACAGATCAGCATCATGACTGCGATCAATTTTGTTTTCACGCTATTACGAAGCGAGACTTTTGACGTTTTTGCTTTTGCCATAGGGACCTCCTCTGTTGTTATTGTATGGAAAAAAAGACACGACATAAGTTTATTATCGTGTGATTTTAGGTGTTCGGCAATTAACAGAATATCCAAAATAGCAGTGGGAAAATTGTGCTTTTCCACAAAAACGCGTGTTGTGTGGAAATTTGCTTGATGTGATATGTATAATGGGAGAAAAGGGGAGATTGAGGGAGGTGTACATATGAAGGTAATGGAATCACATCTTTTGTATTTTATGCTGGTCTATCTGGCGGTCATCGGGATCAGTCTTCTGGGGCATGGAGCCCTTTACATTTTTCGCAGGACCTACCTGCCCAGGCGAAGGAGAAAGAGAGACAGATGGAGCCGCATCCTCCATGAGAGAGGAATAGGATACCAAATCACGAAATGGCAGATCCGTCGGCTTCGGAGGGACATTGATCTGGCGGCTTTTTCTGACGCTCTTCTGGATTTTCAGGAGGAGGGGGGCGATGCGGAAGGTTTTATCCGTCGGAATGAAGCATTTTTGGTGCGCCTTGGTTTTTTGATTCGAAGGGAAGAGGTGAGGGCCTACTATGCCTATGTCCTGACCAAGATCAATGCAGCGGGGAAGCTGGAAAGTGAACCTTTGAAGTCTTTGATGAAGGAATACCTTAGTGAGGGGCATTCCATGTATCTGCGGGAGAATGCCCTGAAGGCTGTCTATTCTTTCCGGGATCCCATTGCGGTGGCAGGAGCCTGGGGCATTCTTTCCAAGCGGAATCGCTACCACGACAGTAAGCTTCTCGGTAATGATCTGGTGGAATATTCGGGGGATATGGAGAGGCTTTTATCTCTTCTTATGAATCACTATGAGGAACTGGAAGAGAATTTTAAGGTGGCATTGATCAATACCCTGCGTCTTTGTAAGAACACTTCTTATAATTCACAGCTGGAGAAGGTGCTCTATCAGGAGAATGCATCCACCGACCTGAAATGCTGTATTATCCGCCTTCTTGGACTTCAGACGGTGGATTACACCTCCACCTTTGTGGATATCCTGACAACCCACATGAATAACCTGGAGTGGGAGCCGGCGGCAGTGGCGGCTCTTGCACTTAAGGATGCCAGGGTGGAGGCAGGGAAGCCTATACTTTTCAAGGCGCTGACTTCCCGGTACTGGTATGTCCGGAAGAATGTGGCTATGACGTTAGCCTCCTATGGTCTTAGTGAGGAGGAACAACAGTCGGTGCTTAAGGGAGACGATCCCTATGCGGCAGATGCTCTGCGGTGGGCACTTAGCAGATAGGGGGATACTATGGCTGAGAAGTGGATTCAAAACTGGCTTATTTTCGGAAATATCTTTTTCTTTTTTTATCTGATGATCTATGCCACCTATATTCTGGTGGCCAACCTGATCGGTTCTATCAGTCTGTACCGGAGTAGGAAACTGGAACAGCTGCATAATGAACTGAATGATTCCTATTATTATCCCATGTCGATTATTGTGCCGGCCTATAACGAGGGAAGCATCATCATTCAGACCATTGAGAACCTATTGAAGCTGGATTATAAATTATATGAGATCCTTGTGGTGGATGACGGTTCCACCGATGATACCAGGCAGGTGCTGATGGACCGGTACGATTTTAAAAGAGACTCGGAGCGTCCAATCCGCTACCAGGTGCCCTGTAAGCCCATTCATGAGATCTGGGTGGCAAGGGAGAAGGGGATCGCCATTACACTGATCTGTAAGGAGAACGGCAAATGTAAGGCAGATGCCTCTAATGCGGCCATTAATCTGGCTGCCTACCCTTACATTGTGTGTATGGATGCGGATGAGGTCCTGCAAAAAGATGCCCTTATGTATGCGGCAAGAGCCATTATGTCCAAGGGAGAAGTGGTGGCTGTAGGGGGGAATGTGAAGATCTCCAATTCCGTCACTTTCCGGGATGCGACTCCGGCTTCAGCGCGGCTGGGAGAGAATTTCCTTGTGGATATGCAGGTCTTAGAGTACAGCAGAGCCTTCGTGGGATCGAGGATCTTCCACAATATTATCAATACCAATCTGATTATCAGCGGTGGATTTGGAATCTTTTTAAAATCTGCGGTGATCCGGGCAGGTGGGTATGACACCACTTCCATGGGGGAGGATATGGAGCTTACCATGAAGCTTCATCAGTATTATCGTAGCCATAAGCTTCCCTACCATATGGAATATGTACCGGACAGTGTCTGCTGGACACAGGCCCCGGAATCCATCGGAGATTTGCGTGTCCAGAGGCGGCGGTGGCACTGCGGACTGATCCAGAATATGTGGAAATACCGGAGGATGGCCTTTAACCCCCGATATGGTCTCATCGGGCTGTTTATGATCCCCTTTATGATCTTTTTTGAACTGTTTGCCTCCTTCTTTATCCTGATCGGATGGTTCAATATCCTTTTGTCTCTTTTGACCCATCAGATCAATCTGCCCTATGTCCTCTATGTCATGGCAGCCTATATGCTCCTTGGCATCGTCATGACGGTGACGGTGTTTATCGATAAGATGAATATGAAGAACGACTATTTTTCCGGATTGGATGTGATAAAGGCCTTTGGGATTGCCTTCCTGGATTCTGTTATTATCCGGCCGTGGCTCTTTATCGTGGAATTTTTGTCCTTCTTCCAGTATAAACGGCTGAAGGGACGATGGATCTCTCCCAAGAGAGTACAGGTCAAAGAGATCCAGTAACAGGATTGGGGCTTGTAATTAAAAAACAAGAGGTGTATAGTTTATCAATGTGATGCGATAAATGAACAGCGCATTCCGTAATTTCATAACGGGGAGCTTGTGTAGGCAGGCTGAGAGGAAGTCATCAACTTCGACCCATATACCTGATTTGGATAATGCCAACGTAGGAACCATATTGTTTTGTAATGCAAAGGATATACCAAATCGGTATATCCTTTTTTTATCGCAGTCTGGGAGATCTGACGAAGACTTGAATAATAATTGGAAAGGAGGCGTCCTATGGTAACCATTAACGGAGAAGAACTGGATCTGGCGGGGAAGACCCTGGCCAGCTATCTGCAGGAATCCGGACATGACGCAGCAGGCGTTGCCCGGATCGCAGTGGAGCGAAACGGCGAGATCGTTTTCAGATCCACCTATAACGATGTTGTGCTGGAAGACGGCGACAAGGTGGAGATCGTGACTTTTATGGGAGGGGGCTGAGGCAGTCCTCTTAGAAGTTGTATAAGAAGTTTGGGAGAGAAAGAAGGCAAAGATGTTGGAAAATGACAAGCTTGTGATCGGAGGAGTAGAATTTACCTCCAGATTTATCTTAGGTTCCGGAAAATATTCCATGAAGCTCATTGAGGCGGCGGTTCAGGATGCAGGGGCGCAGATCATCACCCTGGCGGTGCGAAGAGCCAATACCAAGGATCAGGAGAATATTCTGGATTATATTCCCAAGGGGGTGACGCTCCTTCCCAATACTTCGGGAGCAAGGGATGCCATGGAGGCAGTGAGGATCGCAAGGCTGGCAAGGGAGCTTGGCTGTGGTAATTTTGTCAAGATCGAGATCATGCGGGACAGCAAGTACCTTCTGCCGGATAATCAGGAGACCATTAAGGCCACAGAGATCCTTGCAAAAGAGGGATTTGTGGTGCTTCCCTATATGTTCCCGGATCTGAATGCAGCAAGAGATATGGTGAATGCAGGGGCTGCTGCGGTGATGCCTCTGGCTTCTCCCATCGGGTCCAATAAAGGTCTTGCGACGAAGGATTTTATCCAGATCCTGGTGGATGAGATCGATCTTCCCATTATTGTAGATGCTGGTATCGGTCGTCCTTCCCAGGCCTGCGAGGCTATGGAAATGGGAGCTGCTGCCATTATGGCAAATACGGCTCTGGCAACGGCTGGCGATCTGCCTCTTATGGCAAAGGCCTTCCGAAGCGCTATCGAGGCAGGACGATGTGCCTACCTTTCCGGACTTGGCAGGGTACTTACAAGAGGTGCCTCCGCCTCTGACCCTCTCACCGGTTTCTTACATTAAGGAGGGGGAAGATGGAAAATCAGTTTTTTATCGACAGTGAATTTTTATCTCAGGAAGCTTTGGAGAAAAAGCATCGTCTGGAGACAGATCCTTCTTCCCGTAAGGACCATATGGAATATCTTCCGGATATGGAAGTGATCGATTCCGATGTGATGGAGAAGGTTATGACGGCTATGGAGGAGTACGATTATTCCGGGTATACGGCGGTGGATGTTCGAAGGGCTCTGCAGCATGAGACCTGTAGCGTCGAGGATTTCAAGGCTCTTTTATCACCGGCGGCGGAGCCGTTTTTGGAGATGATGGCCCAGAAGGCAAGGCGGGAGACCAGCAAACATTTCGGGAATACGGTCTATCTTTTTACCCCTCTTTATATTGCCAATTACTGTGAGAATTACTGCGTATACTGCGGTTTTAACTGCTACAACCATATTCACAGGATGAAGCTGACAGGGGAGCAGATCGAGCATGAGATGAAGGTCATCGCCGACAGCGGAATGGAGGAGATTTTGATCCTCACCGGTGAGAGCAAGAGCCAAAGTGATGTGAAGTACATCGGTGAGGCAGTGAAGCTGGCAAGAAAATATTTCCGTATGGTGGGGCTGGAGGTATATCCTATGAACACAGAGGACTATGCTTACCTGCATGACTGCGGAGCGGATTATGTAACGGTTTTCCAGGAGACCTATGACACGAAAAAGTACGAGACCCTTCATCTTATGGGACACAAGAGGGTATGGCCCTACCGCTTCAACGCCCAGGAGAGAGCTCTTCGGGGCGGTATGCGTGGCGTGGCGTTCTCGGCACTTTTGGGTCTTTCGGATTTTCGTAAGGATGCCCTGGCAACAGCGTTGCATGTCTACTATCTTCAGAGAAAATACCCCCATGCGGAGATGTCACTGTCCTGCCCTAGACTTCGTCCCATTATCAACAACGATAAGATCAATCCTCTGGATGTGGGGGAGCGGCAGCTGTGCCAGATCCTCTGTGCCTACCGCCTCTTTCTTCCTTTTGCAGGAATTACTGTTTCCTCAAGAGAAAGTGCCCAGTTCAGAAACGGTATTGTCAAGATCGCTGCCACCAAGGTCAGTGCCGGTGTTTCCACCGGAATCGGTGACCATGAGAGTAAGTACACCGGCAGGGATGACGGGGAGAGTAAGGGGGACGAGCAGTTCGAGATCGAAGACGGCAGAAGCTTTGAGCGGATGTACGAGGACATGTCCGGGGAAGGCCTGCAGCCGGTTTTAAATGACTATATCTACGTCTAGGAAGATAGGAAGAAGCATGAAGTTTGATCCGACCCTGTATTTTATAACAGACAGTACTCCTTATGAAGAGGAGGAATTTTTAAAAAGAGTGGAGGCTGCCCTACAGGGCGGCGCCACCCTGCTTCAGTTAAGAGAAAAAGAAAAAAGTACAAAGGAATATATTGACCTTGCCACCAAGGTTCATGAGATTGCCCGAAAGTACCGGGTTCCCCTGATCATTGATGACCGGGTGGATGTGGCTTTGGCAGTGGATGCGGAAGGGGTCCATGTGGGAACTTCCGATATGCCGGTGGCCATGGCCAGAAAACTTATGGGAGATAACAAGATCGTAGGAGCTACCGCCAAGACGGTGGAGCGGGCCAGGGAAAGTTACCTGGGAGGTGCGGATTATCTCGGGGTTGGAGCCATCTATCCCACCACCACCAAGGTGAAGACCATCCTGACTTCCACAGATACCCTGCGGCAAATCTGCGAGGCGGTGCCCATTGCGGTCAACGCCATCGGAGGTCTCAATAAAGAAAACATCGATATCTTAAAAGGGATTCCCATTGCGGGGATCTGCGCTGTCTCTGCCATTATGAAGGCGGAGGATCCCTGCCGGGGGGCAAGAGAATTAAAGGAAGCCTTTTTGAACCTTCGTTGAATTGGAACTATTTAAGTGGCTTCATGTATGATTTCAGAAAGTTTCATGGATATTGCGATGGATATTGTACTCAAAAAAATGCTATGATAAGTATCGCGGTTAAAGTACTAGAGTACTGTTTGAAAGGAGACTTACGATGAAAATCATACGAGCAAAAGACTACAATGACATGTCCCGCAAGGCAGCCAATATTATTTCTGCCCAGGTCATCATGAAGCCGAGTGCCGTTCTTGGACTTGCCACTGGTGGTACTCCGGTGGGGACATACAAGCAGTTGATCGAGTGGTACAACAAGGGAGATATTGATTTTTCCGGCGTTACTACCATTAATCTGGATGAATACCGGGGTCTTCCAAGGGATCATGAGCAGAGCTACTGGTACTTTATGCATGAGAATTTTTTCAATTTCGTAAATGTGCCGGAAGAGAGAATCTTTGTTCCGGACGGAGCCAATCCGGACAGTGATGCTGCCTGCAAGGCATACGACCGGGTGATCCATCAGGCCGGAGGTATCGACCTTCAGCTTCTGGGAATCGGAACCGATGGTCATATCGGTTTTAATGAGCCGGGAAATGCCTTTGAACTGGAGACCCACTGTGTGGATCTGACCGATGAGACCATCAAGTCCAACCAGAGATTTTTCGGTGAAGGTGAGGAAGTTCCGAAGCAGGCCTACACCATGGGAATCAAGACCATTATGCAGGCCCGTAAGGTCCTTATGGTGGCAAACGGTGAGGATAAGGCTCAGATTATCAAGAAGGCCTTTGAGGGGCCGGTCACTCCTATGATCCAGGCTTCCATCCTGCAGATGCATCCGGACTTTACCCTGGTGGCGGATGAGGCAGCTCTCTCCCTTCTTGACCTGTAAGTTGAAGGGTGTTGGCACATGAAAAAGACTAGAATTGTTAACGGAATCGTATATACAAAGGAAGGTCGCCTTCTCCCGGGAGAAGTCTGGGTAGAGGATGGCAGGATCGTAAGGGTGTTGACTGAGGAATCAGATATGGCAAAAGAGCCGGCTGGTCTGCCGGACTTTTCGGATGCAGACCTGGTGGATGCCGGGGGGAATTACGTTCTTCCGGGACTTGTGGATATTCATTCCCACGGAGCTGTGGGCCATGATTTCTGCGACGAGGATGTGAAGGGACTTAAGGAGATCTTAGCCTACGAGAAGAGCGTTGGTGTTACTTCCTATTGTCCTACCTCTATGACCTTCCCGGAGGAGAAGCTCTCCCGGGTCTTTGCCCAGATTCCGGAAGTCATGGAAGAAGAGGACAGCCGGTATGCCAGAGTCCTTGGAATCAATATGGAGGGGCCCTTTATCTCCCCTGCCAAGGTAGGTGCCCAGAATCCGGACTACGTTATGAAGGCGGATGTGGATATGTTCCGTCGGTTGGATCATAACTGTGGGAATGCCATCCGTCTTGTGACCCTGGCTCCGGAGGTGGAAGGGAATATGGACTTTATCCGGGAACTTAAGGATGAGGTTCATATCTCCATCGGTCATACGGCGGCCGGTTATGATACGGCCTCAGAGGCCTTTGCACTGGGAGCCGATCATGTGACCCATCTGTTTAACGCCATGCCGGCCTTTGCCCACAGGGATCCGGGAGTGGTGGGAGCCACGGCCGATCATCAGAGGGTATATGCCGAGGTGATCTGCGATCTGATTCATATTCATCCTTCCATGATCCGGGCCATTTTCTCCTTTTTAGGAGAGGAGCGTATGGTGCTTATCAGTGATTCCATGGAAGCTACGGGTATGGAAGACGGTGTCTACCAGCTGGGGGGACAGAAGGTGAAGAAAGAGGGAGCTTATGCAAGGCTTTTGGATGGAACCATTGCCGGTTCTGTTACCTGTCTCTTTGATGGTTTTAGGAATGCGGTCAAGGCCGGGATCCCCCTGGAATCTGCTATTCGCCTGGTTACCATGAATCCGGCCAAAAGTATTGGAATGGAGGATCAGGTGGGGGTCATTGCAGAAGGCAATTACGCCGATCTGATCTTGGTGGATCAGGATCTTAATTTGATACAGGTTCTTTAAATTAATACAAAGAAAGCAAGAACCCCCACCTGCCAACCGGCAGGTGGGGGTTCTTGCCGGAAACGACTAAAACAGGGGAAGGGAGAAACTCCCCGGAGAAGGAGAAAAAAGCAATCTGCGGGGGAATCATCACGAGAAGAGGCAAGTTGGAGCAGGCCAGGGAAGGGAGAAAC
>CADCQT010000154.1 GCA_902803645.1 uncultured Lachnospiraceae bacterium
ACAAGCCAGTCTTCCCCGTTCCGGTAAAGCCTGTGAATTCGCGGTTCATGGTACTCATCCCCCTGATCAAATCTCTGATGATAGGTGATCATAAGGTTTCCTTCCCGATCGGCAAATACCGATTGTCCCCCGGGAGCCATATAACCCTTTTCAAGAGACGGCAGACTGTAATTACCCGCAAGCTTTAAGCCGTAATTAAAATAATCCTCCTGATCCTGCAGGGTATTTCCTGCCGCATCCTCATAGGGACCCGTCGGATGTTTGCTTCGGAATTCCCGGATCTGATAACCGCCTTCCCTTTGAAGATTACCATAGGAGACAAACAGATAATAATATCCGCTGTCCTTGTCATACCAGATGTACGGACCTTCCACCGCATGATGACCTCCACCGATCAGCCGGTATCCATAATACGGATCCACTGTCTCGCTACTTTCCTTCGGATGAATCGGCAACCCGGTTTTTTCATCCAGCTCCAGTAAAAAGATTCCGCCGGACCAGGATCCGTATACCATCCACATCTTCCCGTCTTCATCGGTAAAAACCGCAGGATCAATGCAGTTTGGCCATTTTTTATTGTTGTATGCGCCATATTCATAATACCGGGACAGATCCGCATCCTTCCCAAGTACCTTTTTGACATTGGTCTTTCCTACCGTACTTTCATCCCATCCCGAATACAGAAAGGTATCCGTGTAGGTGTAGGGACCACCCGGGGTATCGGATACCGCCAGGGTCAGATTGGACTTGATATAACTGGATGAGGTGCAAAAATACATCAGATATTTCCCCATCACTTCGTTATAGAAAATATTGCTGGCCCAGATGGAATATCCTCCCTCTTCGTTCTTTCCCACATAGGAAAATGCCGGGAGATCTCCGGAAAAGATATTGTCAAACATACGGTTTCCATTGGCAATATAGCTCCAGTCCGAAAGATTTTTGGATTCTGCGATGATCTGATGACTTCCCGTCATATAGTAGGTATCATCATCTCCCAAAAGAATCTGGGGATCATGACAACTGATCTTGGCACTGTAATTTCCCTTTTTCACCTGTTCCAGCGGCAGTGTCACCGTTTTCTCACCAACCGCGCAACCACCGCACAAAAGGGAAGCAACCATACAACACAGTATGGTTCTTCCAATCCTTCCTTTCCTCTTCATCGAATACCCCTTTCATTACATACTGTCCCCATTCCAATTCAAGTCTCGCTCGCGAGTCTTGCGCGCCGACTGAGTTAAAACGAGAATACCGGACGGTCGTCTTCCCATCGAACCGGCAGAAGAAAGGCATGACGGTTCGGATTGTACAGTGGATTTCCCTCGATCTTCGCCTCGGTTCTTGCATGGCAGACCATGATATCCTCTCCCTTTTCATTTTTTACAAAAGAGTTATGCCCCGGTCCGTAGATTCCCAGAGCTTCATTGGTTGCCAGCACCGGATGCCTCTGCTTCTTCCATGACAGCGGATCCAAAAGATCACTGCCGCTTTTCGCACTTAACATTCCTACGCAGTAGGCAATTCCTGTCTCGGAGGCAGAATAGGTCAGATAGATATCATCCCCATGTTTTAAAACCCCGGGTCCTTCATTAACCCAAAAGCCCACGCGTTCCCAGTCATAATCCGGGGTGGTCAAAAGAACCTGAACGGTTTTTAACTTCACAGGGGACTCCATCTGCGCAATATACAGATTGGAGATCTGCTTGCCCACGCCGACCTTCTCTGCCCAGACACAGTACAGTTTCCCCATATCTTCGAGTATGGTCACATCCAAAGAAAAGGCCCGGAAGCTGAATTCATCCTCATCGGCACACTGCAGAGGACCGGCCTCGACCCAAGGGTCCTCCATCGGGTCATCCCCCATGCACTTTAGGACATAAGGACGGATTGCCCACTCATCCTCCATTTCTCCGCCGGCAAAATAGATATACCAGCCACCGAAAATATAGTGCAGCTCCGGCGCCCAGATATGCTTGCTCATCGGTCCGCTTTCATGCCGCTTCCATAACACTTTCTCCTCTGCATCCTTAAGCCCTGCAAGTGTAGCGCTCTTTCTTAATATGATGCGATCATATTCCGGAACGGAGGCGGTGAAATAATATACCCCATCCTTCTGAAATACATAAGGATCCGCTCTCTGCAGGATCCAAGGCTCATTAAACATTAATTTCTGATCCACTTCTTTTGACCTCTCATCTCTGATGACTTTCTTGATATTTTAATTTGATATGAAATACTTTAGCTTTTACTATAATTATACACAGTATCCCGTGGATTTCAACATAAAAAATTGGTTATATCCACCGTTCTTTAGTCAAAATTAAAATATCTGAGACAAAAGCAAGTGAACTTGCAGACGGGACCTTGGCTCGTTGTTATACAAAAAAAGAGGCCATGACTTTGGATGATTCCTCATCTAAAGTCATGGCCCCGTGTCAAGACTCGCTACACTTCATCAATCATATGACCGATATCATGTCTCATATATTTATTGTCGAAACTGATCCACTCTGTTGCCTCGTAAGCCTTGGCACGGGCACTCTTCAAATCATCTGCCACAGCGGTGATACCTAAGACTCTTCCTCCGTTGGTTACGATTCTGCCATCCTCATCCGCCTTAGTTCCTGCGTGGAAACAGTAGAACCTGTCATTATCAAAGCGGGGATCCTCAAGCCCTGTGATGGGAAGTCCCTTATCGTAGGCCACCGGATATCCGTCGGAAGCAAGTACCACGCAGACAGCCGCATTGTCCTCAAATTCCACCTTGATCTGATCTAAGGTTCCATCCACACAGTGCTCCATAACATCTAAGATGTCATTCTTCATACGGGGAAGTACCACCTGAGCCTCCGGATCTCCGAAACGGGCATTGTACTCTAATACCTTCGGTCCCTCCGGTGTCAGCATAAGACCGAAGAAAATAACCCCTACAAAGGGACGTCCCTCTGCCTTCATGGCATCTACGGTCTTCTGATAGATATTCTTCTGACAGAAATCATCCACTTCCTTTGTGTAGAAAGGTGCCGGGGAAATGTTACCCATTCCTCCGGTGTTAAGTCCCTGATCTCCATCCTTGGCTCTCTTATGATCCATGGCAGAGCTCATAATCTGAATGGTATTACCATCCGTATAGGAAAGAACAGAGATCTCCCGCCCTGTCATAAACTCCTCAATGACAATGGTATTTCCTGCGTCACCGAACTTCTTGTCCTCCATCAGAGTACGAACACCCTCAAAAGCCTCTTCCCGGGTCTCACAGATCAGAACACCCTTACCCAGAGCCAGTCCGTCTGCCTTTAGTACGATAGGGATCTTAGCGGTCTTAAGGTACTCCAGGGCATCCTCTGCATTATCGAACGTAGCGTATTCTGCAGTTGGGATGTCGTACTTTTTCATCAGGTCCTTGGAAAAAGCCTTACTTCCCTCTAAGATGGCTGCGTTCTTGCGCGGTCCGAAAACCTTAAGGCCTGCCTTCTCGAAGACATCTACCACACCGCCTACCAGAGGATCGTCCATACCTACAATGGTAAAATCGATCTCTTTTTCTTTGGCAAACGCAACCAGCTTGTCAAATTCCATTGCCCCGATGGGCACGCACTCAGCGATCTGTGCAATCCCGGCATTTCCCGGTGCACAATAGATCTTGTCTGCCTTTGCACTCTTCTTCACCGCTGTTGCGATTGCATGCTCTCTTCCGCCACTTCCAATAATCAATACCTTCATCTTTTTTCTCCTATCTTAACGATGCCGTCTTCCACCGTAATCCTTCCATGGGCCATAAGATCAATGGCCGCCGGCAAAAGCTTCCACTCCGCCTGTTCCATGACCCGTCTCTGGAGGGTATTGGCTGTATCATCCGGTGCAATATAAACTGCCTTCTGCAGAATAATGGGGCCGGTATCTGTACCCTCATCCACAAAATGCACTGTCGCACCGGTGACACATACTCCTCTCTTCAGAGCCCCTTCATGCACCTTCAGACCATAGTATCCTGTACCGCAGAAAGAAGGGATCAGGGAAGGATGCACATTGATGATCCGATTTGGGAAGGCCTTTACCATCTCCGGAGGAATCACCACCAGAAAACCTGCCAACACCACAAGCTCTATGCCAGCATCCATAAGGCGCTGACAAAGAGCGTGGTTAAACGCCTCCCGGCTCTCATAGCTTTTCGGGCTGATACACTCTGCCTCAATACCGGCCTTCTTTGCTCTCTCCAGGGCAAAGGCTCCCGGATTGTTACTGATTACAAGTGCAATCTCGGCGTCCTTAATGGCCACGGCCTCCACAGATCCAGCCAGCTCTGCAGCACTGACAGAAGCGTTCTTTGCTGCCGCTTCATCCAAAAGCTCACTAAAGCCCTTTGCTCCCGGCATCTTTCCCGCTTCCGCCGCATCCAGAATTGCCTGCAGGTTGGTTCCACCGCCGGATACAAGTACTGCTACCTTCATCGTAAGTCTACTCCCTTTTCACCTGCTACGATCTTTCCTACCTTATATGCATGATCCCCTGCTGCCTCAGCCGCACAAATAACTGCATCTGCATCCTCAGCTGCTACTGCAAGGACCATACCAAGACCCATATTAAAGGTGTTGTACATCATCTCTTCCTCGATATTTCCCTTCTTCTGCATCATCGGGAAGATGGGAAGCATGGGGTAGGAACCCTTCTCGATTACGGCACGGACTCCGTCATGAAGCATACGTGGTACATTCTCATAGAAGCCGCCTCCTGTGATATGGCTGCAACCATGGACACGGATTCCTGCATTCTTAATGGACTTCATCGCCTTCACATAGATCCTGGTAGGTGTAAGAAGCGTCTCTCCCAAGGTCTTGCCACCTAACTCATCATAAGCTACTGCAAGTCCCTCTGTTGTCATCTCCTTCTCGAAGACCTTACGGACAAGGGAGAATCCATTGGAATGAACTCCGGTGGAAGCAAGTCCGATAAGAACATCCCCCTCAGCGATCTCTTCTCCTGTGATAATATCCTTACGATCACAGACACCAACAGAGAATCCTGCCAGATCATAGTCGTTCTCAGGCATAAGTCCCGGATGCTCTGCTGTCTCTCCACCGATCAAAGCACAATCCGACTGCTTACATCCCTCGGCAACACCCTTAACGATGGTTGC
>CADCQT010000155.1 GCA_902803645.1 uncultured Lachnospiraceae bacterium
ACCGGGAAGTGTAGCTTGAAACGGAATAAAACAATGCCACCGCAAATCCCAAAAACTCTACTGCTGTCATGACCCTCTTATCTCTTCTGGTGAAATACCGATGAGACAGATACCGTGCCAGCTCAAAGGCACAGGCCCCAAGGGAGATCTCGGCGATGGCACGGAATACACTTCCATATCCAAAGAAGACCCACCGGTCCTGATCCGCGAAGGTCCCGTAATTGTACTGAAGCATACCCAGGATATAAAGGGATAAAAGAGGTCCGATCACCCTGGTATACATATAATAGAACTTCATAATAATAGGATACAGGATCATCATAGCGATAAGCATAGCGGAAATATACCATTCGATCACATCCACATTGGTATAGGTAAATCCAAACTTCTGAAGGAAGAAAAATTCGGGAATGCTGTTAAAAAAGTACTGGGCAACATCCTTTGCTCCCCCTTCGTAAATATCCCTTGTAATGATCTTAAGTACGATAAGTGCCACAAAGGGAAGTATATGATAGGAAAAGATGGAAAAATATTTCTTAAGCATATAGCGGATAGTCTGTCGTCCCAGTTCCACCGGTTTAGCAAGTCCGAGCTTGTAACTCTTCCGCTTCTTATGAATGGACTTAGCCATTAACAGTCCGGAGATCACAAAGAAAAATTCTACGCCGAAATACCCTCTGTTCAATACCGGAATCCGATTTCCTGACAGAATCAGATGGTTAAATCCGATGCTTCTGTGACAATGAAACAAAATAATGATCACAGAAAAAACAAAGCGCATCATCTCAATTTTGCCGTTCTTTTTTGTCATAATCATGCCCTCCATATCATCTGTTTTATACTTAATTATACCATTGCGCCTCCCCCTCTGTCAGTAAAGGGTCATCATTTCTTATAAGATTGTATACAACTTAACCCAACAATTCTTTCAATTTGTAGATTGTATTACCTCCTCCCCTCCTCTATAATATGAAAGATTGTATATTTTACAAAATACATTTAATAAGAAATAGGTGAATCAATGAGTCATAAAGAATTACACAAATTGGGAATTGATATCGGTTCAACAACCGTAAAGGTAGCTCTTCTCGACAAAGATGATAATCTCCTGTTCTCCGATTATGAACGTCACTTTGCAAACATTCGTGAGACACTTTTATCTCTGATCAAAAAGGCAAAGCAGGTAACAGGCGAGATCAAAGTTGCCCCCATCATTACAGGTTCCGGTGGACTTACACTGGCTAAGCATCTTGGCATTCCTTTTGCCCAGGAAGTGGTTGCCGTTGCCACCGCCCTCACCCATTATGCCCCCAAAACCGATGTAGCCATCGAGCTAGGGGGAGAAGACGCTAAGATCATTTACTTCGAAAACGGTAATGTGGAACAGCGTATGAACGGAATCTGTGCCGGTGGAACCGGTTCTTTTATCGATCAGATGGCATCTTTGATCCAAACCGATGCCACAGGTCTTAACACCTACGCCAGGGATTACCAGTCCATCTATCCCATCGCAGCCAGATGCGGCGTATTTGCCAAGACCGATATTCAGCCTCTGATCAACGAGGGTGCCACAAGAGAAGATCTTTCTGCCTCTATTTTCCAGGCTGTCGTCAACCAGACCATCTCCGGTCTTGCCTGTGGTAAGCCCATCCGTGGTCATGTTGCCTTCCTTGGTGGTCCCTTGCACTTTTTAGATCAGCTTCGGGAGACCTTTATCCGCACCTTAAAACTGGACGAGGAGCATACCATCATCCCGGAAAACTCCCATCTTTTTGCCGCCATCGGTTCTGCCCTAAACTATAAGGAGGACTCTGTCATGGAGCTTTCCTCCATCGAGGAGAAGCTTTCCGGCGAACTGCATATGGAGTTTGAGGTTGCCCGGATGGATCCTTTATTTAAGGATCAGAAGGACTATGATGCCTTTCTTGCCCGTCACGGCAATAACCATGTAGAGACTGGAGATATTACCACTGCAAAGGGAAATGTCTTCCTGGGTATTGATGCAGGTTCTACCACCACTAAGATCGCACTGATCGATGATGAGGGTAAGCTTTTATATTCCTTCTATGACAATAACAACGGGTCTCCGCTGTTAACCTCTATTCGTGCCATGAAGGAGATCAAAGAAAAGCTTCCAGCAGATGCTAAGATCGTTCACTCCTGCTCCACCGGTTATGGTGAGGCTCTTCTTAAGTCTGCCTTCCAGCTTGACGACGGCGAAGTAGAGACCGTTGCCCATTACTATGCAGCATCCTTCTTCGATCCGGATGTTGACTGTATTCTTGACATCGGCGGACAGGATATGAAGTGCATCAAGATCAAGGATCAGA
>CADCQT010000156.1 GCA_902803645.1 uncultured Lachnospiraceae bacterium
GCCATCTATGGACTCTGCAGTTATTACAGA
This sequence comes from uncultured Lachnospiraceae bacterium, assembly GCA_902803645.1. Taxonomy (GTDB): domain Bacteria; phylum Bacillota; class Clostridia; order Lachnospirales; family Lachnospiraceae; genus Weimeria. The sequence goes on from CADCQT010000156.1 coordinate 31, forward strand.
GCAACGGGAGAGGAGAAGGCCAGAGAAAGGGCCCTTGCACTCTACCGCCTGATCGAAGAGAAGATGCGGGATGAAAAAGGATATCTGGAGGCTTTTAACCGGGATTTTACACCGGCCTCCAATGAGAAACTTTCCGAGAATGGCGTTTTTGCTACAAGGACCATGAATACCATCCTTCATGTGATGGAAGCCTATACCTCCCTGGGAGAGATCACAGAGGAGGATGGGGTAAGGGAGCGTCTGCGGGAGATCCTTGGTATCATTACCCATAAGATCTACAACCAGAAACTGCACCGGCAGGAGGTCTTCTTCGATGCGGACTATCATTCTCTTATTGATCTGTACTCCTATGGGCATGATATCGAAGCCGCCTGGCTGATTGATGAGGCGGCAAAGGTGGCCTATCCGAAAATGACAATTGAGGAGGACCGGGAGCTTTACGCTATTTCAGAAATGACAAGACAGATGGAGGAGGCTGTGTATCAAGAGGCCTATGACGGTCACTCCATTCCCAATGAAAGTGAAAACGGAGTTGTGAAGGAAAACCGGGTCTGGTGGATCCAGGCGGAAGCTGTCAACGGTTTTGTCAATGCCTGGGAGAAACAGCCCCAGAAAGAGGAGTATCTGGAGGCGGCCTGGAATATCTGGCAGTATACCAAAGAATATCTCATCGACCACCGGAAGGGTGGCGAATGGTTCTGGGAAGTGGACAAAGAGGGTAGGCCGATTCCGGAAAGAGGAGTTGCAGAGCCCTGGAAGTGTCCCTACCACAATGGCAGAATGTGCCTTTTACTGATAAGGAGAAGAAACCATGCTGCATAAGCGTTATTACGAAGAGCAGAAAAAATATGAAGAACTGATTCATAGAGAAAACAGACCGGTAGAGGAGTATAACGGGATCCTCCGTCGCTATGAACATCCGGTGCTGACAAGAGAACATGCGCCGGTGTTCTGGCGATACGATCTGGATCTTAAGACCAATCCCGATTTTCAGGAGCGTCTGGGGATCAACGCCACCTTTAACAGTGGAGCCATCAAATTAAATGGGAAATATTACCTGGTGGCCCGGGTGGAAGGAGCGGATCGGAAATCCTTTTTTGCAGTGGCAGAATCCGATCGTCCTACAGAGGGCTTTCGATTTTGGGATTATCCTCTGGAGATCGAAGAGATAGATTCAGAGGAGACCAATGTCTACGATATGCGGCTGACAGCCCATGAAGACGGCTGGATCTACGGGGTTTTCTGTTCGGAGAGCAAGGATAAAAATGATCCGGACCTTTCCGCAGCAGTTGCCAAGGCCGGCATTGTCAGAACAAAGGATCTGAAGACCTGGGAGAGACTGGATAATCTGGTGACCCTGGACTCTCCTCAGCAGAGAAATGTGGTGCTCCATCCGGAATTTGTAGACGGGCAGTATGCCTTCTATACAAGACCTATGGACAGCTTTATTGATACAGGAAGTGGCGGAGGTATCGGTTTTGGAACCTGCCCCGACATCCAACATGCCCTGATCCGGGAAGAGAGGATCATAAGTCAAAGAAAATATCATCAGATCACCGAAGCCAAAAACGGTGAGTGTATCGTACCAATCCGGACAGCAGAGGGTTGGCTCCATATTGCACATGGAGTAAGGAATACAGCAGCGGGTCTTCGCTATGTACTGTATGCCTATGGAACCGATCTGCATAAACCATGGGAAGTTATCGCGGAACCATCCGGACTTCTTATGGGACCAAGAAGAGAGGAGAGAACAGGAGATGTCTCCAATGTTCTTTTTTCTAATGGAGCTATTGTGGATGAGGATGGAACCATCTATCTCTATTATGCATCCAGTGATACAAGGCTTCATGTTGCGACGACCACAGTAGGCCTTCTTTCGGAATACATCTTCCGTACCCCCTCCGACCCCGGAAGAAGTGCCCTGTGTGTTCAGCAACGAAATAAAATGATCAGACATAATCTTGAGATTTTAGCCCAGTCCGGGGAGAGGACTGGTGAAGAGTGATAGAAGGAGAAAAATATGGGAAAATATGAGATCTTAAATGCTCCGGCAGTTTCTAATATGCCCTGGCAGGATGCTCCGGCAGGAGAGAGGGATATCCCTATCTGGAGATATTCAGAAAATCCGGTGATTGGAAGAAACCCGGTGAAGGGTGTGGCAAGAATTTTTAACAGTGCGGTAGTTCCCTACGAGGGAGCCTTCATCGGTGTCTTTCGGGGAGAGCAAAAGGATGGTATTCCTCATATCTATCTGGGAAGAAGTGAAGACGGTATCCACTGGAACTTTGACGAGAACAGGATCCTCTTTGAGGATGAAGAGGGCAACCCTTTTATGCCCCGTTATGCCTACGATCCACGGCTTGTGAAGGTGGAGGATACCTACTATCTGATCTGGTGTCAGGACTTCTACGGAGCAGCCATCGGAATGGCAAAGACCAAGGATTTCAAGAAGTTTGTAAGGATCGAGAATCCTTTCCTTCCCTTTAACCGGAATGCGGTTCTTTTCCCGAGAAAGGTAGGGGATCGTTACCTGATGTTATCCCGTCCCTCAGACAGCGGACATACCCCCTTTGGAGATATTTTCCTCTCTGAGAGCCCGGATCTGGAATACTGGGGTCACCACCGTCATGTTATGAGCAAGTCCTCTGAGTGGTGGGAGTCGCTTAAGATCGGTGGGGGTGCAGCTCCCATTGAGACCAGCGAAGGATGGCTTCTTTTCTACCATGGAGTCAGCGGAACCTGCAACGGATATGTTTACTCCATTGGGGGGGCGATCCTTGATATCGACGATCCATCTAAGGTAAAATACCGCTGTAGCACATTTTTGCTTACACCGGAGGAATGGTACGAGGAGCGGGGATTTGTGCCGAATGTCTGCTTCCCCTGCGCCACCATTCATGATAAGGAAACTGGTAGGATCGCCATCTACTATGGCGCGGCTGACAGCTATGTGGGACTGGCTTTCACCAGGCTGGATGAGATCGTGGATTACATCAAGGAACACAGCTGCGTAACAGAGGATGACACAGAAATCGGAAGAAGGTAATTATGTCACTTTTAAAGCTTTCACCAACATGCAAAGACTATCTCTGGGGCGGACACCGTCTAGTGGAGAAATACCATAAGAATTTTGAGGGAGATATCCTGGCGGAGACCTGGGAGCTGTCCTGTTATCCGGACAGTCCCTCCACCATCGTGGAAGGAGAATTTGCCGGTAAGACTTTGGCAGAGTATCTGGAAGAAGCGGGGCAGCAGGCCCTTGGGAGCAACTGCGCCAGATTTAAGGAATTCCCTGTTCTTATCAAGTTTATCGATGCCAGAGGAGATCTGTCCATTCAGGTCCATCCGGACAATGCCTATGCCTATGAGCATGAGGGGCAGCCGGGTAAGACTGAGATGTGGTATGTGGTGGAAGCCGAGGAAGGTGCACAGCTGTACTATGGATTCGATCATGAAATTTCCAAGGAAGAGTTTCAGGAGAGAATTGAGAATAACACCCTGACCGAGGTGCTTCATGCAGCACCGGTACAGAAGGGAGATGTGTTCTTTATCGAATCCGGAACCCTTCATGCCATCGGCAAGGGAATCCTGATCGCTGAGATCCAGCAGAACTCCAATGTGACCTACCGGATCTATGATTACGGTAGAAGGGATAAAGACGGCAATCTTCGTCAGCTCCATGTGGATAAAGCCTTGGACGTGACAGACCTCGCTCCTGTCAGAAAAAGGCCATCGGATACCCCTCATATTGCAAGCTGTCCATACTTCACTGTGGATAAGTTATACCTTGACGGTAATAACTTATCTTCCCTTGGAGGTAAGGTGGGAGATGATAGTTTTGTCCATCTCCTGTTCTTAGAGGGAGAAGGGGAAATCTCCTGTGAGGGAGAGAGGGTTTCCTTCCGGAAGGGTGACAGTATTTTCCTGCCGGCAGGAAGCGGAGACTGGAAGATAACAGGAAGCTGTGAAGCGCTGATGACCACCGAAGGGGATTTTTGACATGGATAAGATAAAAGAGACATACCGCCAGTGGTGTGAAAGTGAATATTTTGATGAGGCCACCCGGGAGGAACTGAAGGCGCTTGGGGGGAATGAGGAAGAGATCACAGACCGTTTTTACCAGCGCCTTGCCTTTGGAACCGGAGGCCTTCGGGGAGTGATTGGTGCAGGAACCAACCGTATGAATATCTATACGGTGCGTCAGGCCACCCAGGGTCTTGCCAACTATATCAATAAGATGCAGGGGGCAGACAGAGGCGTAGCTGTGGCCTATGATTCCAGACAGATGTCGGATGTTTTTGCAAAAGAGGCCTGCCTTTGCCTGGCAGCCAACGGGATCCGCACCTACATCTTCGAGTCCCTTCGTCCCACACCGGAGCTTTCCTTTGCTCTTCGTGAGCTGGGATGTATGGCCGGTATCGTGATTACAGCCAGCCATAATCCAAGAGAATACAACGGCTATAAGGTCTACTGGGAGGATGGTGCTCAGATCACACCGCCCCATGATAAGAACATTATGGAGGAAGTGGCAAAGGTCACTTCCTGGGAGAGCATCCGTACCATGGAGGAAAGTGATGCCAGAGTGGCAGGCCTCTACCATGTCATCGGAGAAGAGATGGATGAAAAGTACCGAAGGGAACTTAGAAAGCAGAGCATTCATCCAAAGATCATCCAAGACATGGCCAAGGATTTTACCATTGTCTATACCCCCCTTCACGGAACCGGAAATGTTCCGGTGCGCTCTGTACTTGCAGAGCTGGGATTTGAAAAGGTCTATGTAGAGCAGCAGCAGAAGATCCCGGACGGAGCCTTCCCCACTGTCTCCTACCCGAATCCGGAGGATCCTAAGGCCTGGGAGAGAGCCCTTGCCCTGGCTAAGGAAAAGGATGCGGACCTGGTATTGGCAACAGATCCGGATGCGGATCGGCTGGGAGTCTACTGTAAGGACAGTAAGACCGGAGAGTACATCAGCTTCACCGGAAATATGTCCGGCATGCTTATCGCAGAGTATCTGCTCCATGAGAAAAAGGCCATGGGAACCCTTCCGAAACGTCCGGTGCTGGTGGAGACCATTGTTACTACAGACATGGCCAAGGCTGTGGCAGCCGCCTACGGAGTGGAATTGGTGGAGGTTTTGACAGGCTTTAAGTACATCGGAGAACAGATCCGTCTCTTTGAGGAAGACGACAGGGAATATGTCTTTGGTCTGGAAGAGAGCTATGGATGTCTGGCGGGAACCTATGCAAGGGACAAGGATGCCGTGGTGGCTGTTATGCTACTGTGTGAGGTGGCTGCCTTCTATAAGAAGCAGGGTATGACCCTCTGGGATGCCATGGTGGCAATGTATGAAAGGTACGGCTACTATAAGGAAGGCCTGACCTCCATTGAGAAAAAGGGAATCTCCGGTAAAGAGGAGATCGCAGCCATTATGGATAAGCTTCGAAGTCAGATTCCGGAGCAACTGGGAGACTATCAGGTCCTTGCTCATCGGGATTATCAGAAGGGTATCCGGTATGACCGGATAAAACAGGAAGAGAGCCGGGTGGAACTTCCCGAGTCCAATGTTCTCTATTATGAACTGTCAGAGAATGCATGGGTCTGTGTCCGTCCCTCCGGAACCGAGCCGAAGATCAAGTTCTATTATGGCGTGAAGGGGAACTCCCTTTCTGATGCAGAGGCTAAGCTGAAGGAGCTTGGGAAGGATCTTCTGGCTTTGGCAGACAAATAGAAGGAAGTGCATGATGAATATTTTGAGGGAAAATGACTTAAGATTTGCTTTAGGAATTGAAAAGGCACAGGCAGGGGGGGATTACACCATCGCTTTTCTTGGGGGATCCATTACCCAGGGAAGCCTGTCCAGCTCGGATCAGACCTGCTATGCCTATCTGGTCTATCAGTGGATGGCCAAAAGATTTCCCGAGGCAAGGATGCATTACGTGAATGCGGGGATCGGTGGTACCTCATCCTATTTTGGAGTGGCAAGGATGGACGAGGATGTTTTGATCTATCGTCCGGATCTTGTGATTGTCGATTTTTCCGTAAATGATGAGCCCAATGAATTTTTCCAGGAGACCTATGAAGGGGTGATCAGCAAGCTGGTGCATGCGGAATGTGAACCTGCAGTCCTGGCTTTGAACAATGTGTTCTATAACAGCGGGGTGACAGCAGAGCCCTATCATTCCAAAGTCACAGATGCCTATGGTATCGGACATGTGAGTGCGAAGAAGAATATCTACAAAAAGATCCGCTCCGGGGAAATAAAACGGGAGGAGATTACGCCCGATGGACTTCATCCCAATGACAGGGGACATGCCATGCTGGCTGATCAGGTGATAGAATATCTTGACCAATGGATCACTTCTGTAGATGTGCCCCATCTGGCCATCAACCGAAATCCGGTTCCTACCGTGACACCCAATCGTTTTGCCAATGCAAAGCGGTATACCATTGCCAATGCCACATCCCTGAAGGGGGGCGTTTCCTACCGGCTACAGGGGTTCGTAGCAGATACGGAGGAGAAGCAGGGACATCTGGATCTGTGGAAGAACGGATGGATCGGAAGAAACATCGGTGACAAGATCACCTTCACCTTCGAAGGCAGGACCTTAGGAGTCCAGTACCGGAAGACGATCCATAAGCCTGCCCCGATAGCAGATTGTATTGTGGACAGGAAAATGACAAAGCCCATCACGCTGGATGGCAACTTCAAGGAGACTTGGGGGGACTGTCTGTATATTGAGCCCATCATTTTGGATGATGTCCCCAAGACCCATACTGTGGAAATTGAGCTGGCAATAGCAGAGCACCCGGGAGAAGTCTTCTACCTGAATGGTCTGATCATTAGCTAAGAAAGCGCATTTTTCCTATGATACTACTTAACAATCTCATTTGAATCCAAAAGAATCGTAAAAGGTCCCACGTTGGTAAAGCTTACCCGCATATCCGCTCCAAAGGCACCGGTAGCAACCTGTGGGACCTTCTTTTTGCATTCTTCTACAATATAGTTATACAACGCTTCTGCCTGATCCGGTCCTGCCGCTTTGACAAAGGAGGGACGGTTTCCTTTGCGGCAGTCGGCATAGAGGGTAAACTGGGATACCAGCAGCAGTCCTCCCTGTACCTGGTCAAGGGACAGGTTGGTTTTTCCCTCTTCGTCAGAGAAAATCCGAAGTCCTAACATCTTCCGGATCATCTTATCTGCAATCTCTTTTGTATCCTCTGGAGCAATTCCGATGAGGACCATATAGCCCTTTTCGATGGGCCCCGTTGTGTATGGGGTAGCGGTTTCATTTTCTTTTATTTCGCAGGATGCATGTTCTGCAATCTGAACGACAAAGCGCATATCTCCTCCTGTTAGATGAGTCTTGGCGGGGAACAGCCTTGATTATACCATAATTTTGAAAAAGAAAGATGACAGGAAGATTCCGGGAATGGTAGCATAGAACCTATGAAGTATACAAGTTTATCGGACTACTTTAAGTCCACCTATCATACCAAAGTATATAAGTTGTCCCTCTCCTCCGGCTGTACCTGTCCTAACCGGGACGGTACCATCGGAAGGGGAGGCTGCACCTTTTGCTCAGAGGGAGGTTCCGGTGATTTTGCAGCCCCTTTTTCTGATTTGAAGGAGCAGATCGCCTTTGCTAAAGAGAAGGTGGCAGGGAAGTTCTCCAGATCCATTGCCCCGGAGGAGAGACGGTACTTTGCCTATTTTCAGTCCTATACCAATACCTATGGAGATCCGAAGCACCTTGAGAAGTTGTACCGGGAAGTGCTGGAGGAAGAGGATATTCTGGGACTATCCGTTGGAACCCGGCCGGATTGTATATCTCCTGAGATCCTATCGGTTCTTGGAGAACTGAATCAAAAGAAGCCGGTCTGGGTGGAGCTTGGGCTTCAGACCATCCATGAAAAAACAGCAGAGAGAATCCATAGGGGATATCCGCTGGAAGTGTTTGAAGATGCTTACAAAAGGCTTAAGGAAGCCTCCCTGACGGTGGTGGTACACGTGATCCTAGGATTACCGGGAGAGACAAGGGAAGATATGCTGGGGACGGTGTCTTATCTGGCAAAGCACCTGTCTCCGGGAGACGGGGTGAAGCTGCAGCTGTTGCATGTTCTGCGGGGAACTGCTCTGGCCGGGGAATATGAAAGGGACCCCTTTCATATTCTGACCTTAGAGGAGTATAGGGATCTGGTGGTAGAGGCCCTTCGGATCCTGCCCAAGGACCTTGTGATCCACCGGATCACAGGAGACGGGCCCAAGTCCCTTCTGATAGAGCCAAAGTGGAGCGGGGATAAGAAGCGGGTACTGAATACCTTAAACCGCGCCATTGCAGAGGCTTAAGAATTCTGCATCAGCTCTTCGTAGGTAAGGACCGGGGGCTGCTCTTTCAGATGGGGACCAATGATCTTTTCCATCCAGATCATGCCGTACCAGTTTTGGAACTTATAGCCGCAACGGGCAAAGTTGGCAACCGTGGTAAATCCCAGCTTCTTATGAAACTTCTCGCTGTCTCTGGTAAGGTAGGCATCCTCTTCCTCTGGGAAGGCAATGCAGGCATAGAGGTTGGTAAAGCCCATCTTTTTCAAAAGAGATTCCATCTCCTGATAGAGGAGCCGGCCCATACCGCAGCGGCGGGCATCCTTGTCCAAATAGATGGACAGCTCACAGCACCACTGATAGGCGGCTCTGGGATGGAAGGAAGAGGCGTAGCAGTACCCCATGATAACCCCCTCATCTTCGATCACAAGGTAGGGGTAGCGCTTTCTGGTGTTTTGGATCCGCTGTGTAACTACCTCCAGGGCAGGAACCTCATACTCATAGGTGACGGATGTGTTCTCCACGTAGTAGGAATAGATTGCAAGAATCCGATCTGCGTCCGCTTCTGTGGCGGGGCGAATCCTAAGATTTGGTGTATTGTCTGACATAGTGATCTCCTTGCAAGTAATAAATGAATAATAATACTCTATATCATAACAGAGAAAGAGAGAAAGGAATATTGAAATATTCGATAAATACCCTATAATTGTACAGGTGATTGCGAGGAAATATTTATGAAATTTGAAAAAAGCGATATCAAACGGCTCTTTATGGTACTGGCAGGTGCCGCTCTCATGGCGGTGAATCTGAAGATGTTTGCCAAGGTGGGAGGGATCTATCCCGGTGGAGCAACAGGGCTTACCATGCTGATCCAGACCATCAGTGAGACTTATCTTGGATTTGATATCTCTTTTACATTCCTGAATATTGTTATCAATGCCATACCGGCCTATATTGGATTCAAGCATATCGGTAAGAAGTTCACCCTGTTTTCCATTCTGATGATTCTGGTGAGCGGTCTTTTGGTGGATATGATCCCAAGGCTTCAGGTGACCCATGACCCCCTTTTGGTCAGTGTGTTTGGCGGGATCATGAATGCAGTGGCCATTGCCATCTGTCTCCATGGGGATACCTCCAGTGGTGGAACGGATTTTATTGCAATTTATCTTTCCAGGAAAAAAGGAAAGGATGCCTTCCCTGTGGTTCTTGGCGTCAATGTGGTGATCCTTACCACAGCAGGATTTCTTTTTGGATGGGATAAGGCACTGTATTCCATTATTTTCCAGTATGTCAGTACCCAGGCCCTTCGTGTGCTGTACCGCAAATATCAGCAGGTCACCTTCTTTATTGTGACCAACCGTTCCAAGGAGGTTTGCAGCCGGATCTACGATCTGACCACCCACGGTGCCACCATTATGAATGCAGAGGGCAGCTTTGAGGGAGACGGACGCAAGATGGTTTACTCTGTTGTAGATGCCGCTGACCGGCGGAATGTGATTGATGCAGTCCATGAGATCGATCCCTGTGCCTTTATTAATTCTGTGAATACGGCAGAGATCCGGGGGAATTTTCATTTGAATGAGATCGATTAATAGAATATCGTTAGGTGCAGGAGAGTCGTGAAGGTTCACGGCTCTCTTTTTTGTGATATTTGCATAAAATATCCGGGAAAAACTTATGCACTTCGTCTGATTGCACAATAAATTCGTAAAATTTTCATGTTTCATCCAAAAATATTCTATATTGCTTTGGAGCTTTGAAAACTATAATGACATCAGTCAAGCGACAGAGGGGTCGCGAAGCAATAGCTTAGCAATAGGAGGGATATTGAAAATGAAGAGACGTTTGATCACATTGATGGCAGTGGCTGCTATGACGGTATCCATGTTCGGATGCGGTGTAACAGCAGACAAGAGTGCTTCGAAAGGAGGGGACAGCAAAAAGACGGTGGAATCTACCAACTCAGGCAGCGAGAATTCCAAGAAGCCGCTGGTATGGTTCAACCGTCAGCCATCCAACAGTTCCACTGGTGAGCTGGATATGTCAGCCTTAAACTACAATGACAAGACCTATTATGTAGGCTTTGATGCCAACCAGGGTGCGGAATTGCAGGGAACCATGGTTATGGATTACATCAAGGCTCATGCAAAAGAGATGGACCGTAACGGGGATGGAACCATCGGTTATGTACTTGCCATCGGCGACATCGGACACAACGATTCCATTGCCCGTACAAGGGGTGTACGTAAGGCACTGGGTACAGCAGTAGACAAGGACGGCAACACCGATTCCGAGCCGGCAGGAACCAATACCGACGGATCAGCCAAAGTGGTACAGGATGCCAAGGTAGAGGTGGACGGTAAGAGCTATACCATCCGTGAGCTGGCTTCCCAGGAGATGAAGAACTCCGCAGGTGCAACCTGGGATGCTGCAACAGCAGGTAATGCCATCGGAACCTGGTCCTCATCCTTTGGAGATCAGATCGATATCGTAGTTTCCAATAATGATGGAATGGGAATGTCCATGTTCAATGCCTGGGCTAAGGACAATAAGGTACCGACCTTTGGATATGATGCCAACAGTGATGCAGTGGCAGCCATTGCAGAAGGCTACAGCGGAACCATTTCACAGCATGCGGATGTACAGGCTTATCTGACACTTCGTGTTCTTCGTAACGCATTGGACGGTGTGGATATTGATACCGGAATCGGAACAGCAGATGAGGCCGGCAACCAGCTGAAAGAGGGAGAGGATTATGCATATAACGCAGATGAGAGAAGTTACTATGCTTTGAACATTGCGGTAACAGCAGATAACTACAAGGATTTCACAGATTCCACAAAGCCGTACGACAAGGTCAACAAACAGCTGAAGAGCGAAAAGAAGAAGGTATGGCTGGATATCTACAATGCAGGAGATAACTTCTTAGGTTCTACTTATCAGCCTCTTCTGGAGAAGTATGACGATCTTATGAATCTGGATGTGGAGTACATCGGCGGTGACGGACAGACAGAGTCGAATATTACAAACCGACTTGGTAATCCGGGTGCTTACGATGCGTATGCAATCAACATGGTTAAGACCGACAACGCAGCATCTTACACATCAATTCTTAATCAGTAATCAGGGGGAGGGACGGATCAGAAGTTCTGACCGTCCCTTCTTTTATATCAGAGATATGAAGCAGATGAAGCCTTGGCTTCATAAGTAAGGGAGTTTTGAGTATGGCAGAAGACAGCAGGGATTCCATCATCCTGTCCATTGATGGTATGAGTAAGTCCTTTGGCCGGAACAGAGTATTGAACCGTATCCACCTGGATGTAAAACGGGGTTCCATCATGGGTCTTATGGGCGAGAACGGAGCCGGTAAGTCTACCATGATGAAGTGTCTGTTCGGTACCTATCAAAGGGATGAAGGCACCATTATTCTGGATGGGAAGGAAGTTAATTTCGCAGGTCCCAAGGATGCACTGGAGAACGGTGTGGCTATGGTACATCAGGAGTTGAACCAGTGCCTGGAGCGTAGTGTGGTAGACAACCTGTTTTTGGGACGTTATCCGGTAAATTCCATGGGCATCATCGATGAGGCCAGGATGAAGATGGAAGCATCTGATCTTTTTAGAAAACTTGGCATCACCGTTAATCTGACACAGCCGATGAAGCATATGTCTGTATCACAGAGGCAGATGTGTGAGATCGCCAAGGCGATTTCCTATCATTCCAAGATCATTGTATTGGATGAGCCCACATCCTCTCTGACCGCACCGGAAGTTGCAAAGCTTTTTAAGATGATGAGACAGCTGAGGGATCAGGGGATCTCTTTGATCTACATTTCCCATAAAATGGATGAGATCTTTGATATCTGTGACCAGGTGTCCGTTCTTCGGGATGGAAGTCTTGTTATGACAAAGGACTGTGAGGACACAGATATGAATGAACTGATCTCCGCCATGGTAGGACGTTCTCTTGAGAACCGTTTTCCACCGGTGGACAATGTTCCGGGAGAGACGGTCCTGTCGGTACAGCATCTTTCTACCAAATTTGAACCCCATCTGAAGGATATCAGCTTCGATGTGAAAAAAGGTGAGATCTTCGGTCTGTACGGCCTGGTGGGAGCAGGTAGAACAGAATTGTTAGAGACCATCTTTGGTGTGCGGACCAGAGCAGCAGGCCGTGTCTACTACAAGGGAAAGCTGATGAATTTTTCTTCTCCCAAGGAGGCCATGGAACACGGTTTTGCCATGATCACAGAGGAGCGGAAGGCCAACGGTCTTTTCCTGAAGGGAGATCTGACCTTTAATACCACCATTGCAAATCTGAGTCATTATAAGTCGGGAATCGCCCTGTCAAAGGATCAAATGACAAAGGCCACATCAGATGAGATCCGTGTCATGCATACAAAGTGTATGGGACCGGATGACATGATCTCAAGTCTCTCCGGAGGGAATCAGCAGAAGGTGATCTTTGGTAAATGGCTGGAACGATCTCCCAATATTTTCATGATGGATGACCCTACCAGGGGAATCGATGTAGGAGCGAAATACGAGATTTATGAGCTGATCATTCAGATGGCAAAACAGGGTAAGACCATTATCGTGGTCTCCTCTGAGATGCCGGAGATCCTTGGAATCACGAACCGGATCGGTGTTATGTCCAACGGACATCTTTCGGGGATCGTGAATACAAAAGAGACGAACCAGGAGGAGCTGCTACGGCTCAGTGCGAAATATCTGTGATGGAGGAGTAGGATATGGCAAACAAGGCAATTTTATCAGCAGAAGAGGAAAGCAGACTGCTGAGACCGATCGATGATCATCTTGCACAGATTCAAAAGAAGATCGATGAACTTCGAGCAGATGGTACAGAGAAGATCGTATATCTTCGCAATCATATCGGGATTGTGAAAGAGGATAAAAACTACACAAAGGAGGAACGGGTCAGGATCATTGCCGAGGATCGGCAAAAGATCGAAGAAGCCAAGCGGGTGGAAGCCACAAACAAAGGCAAGATCGACGCGTTGATCGCAGAAGGCAAACGTTATCTGGATGCCCATTATGAGACAGAATACTACAGCAAAGTGGTAGACAGCTGCCGGGAGGAAAAGGCTCTTGCTCTTGCAGAATACGAAAGAGCTGTGGCAGAGATCAAAAACGAGTATGAGAGCAGTATTAAAAAGACGACAGACAAGCAGGAGCTAAAGGACGAGAAATACGTATATAAAAATAAGCTCTTTGATGCGAGAATGAGCCGGGATGCCAGTCTTGCAGTGATTAAGGACAGAATGCATGAGGCCTATACTCATAAGTATCACCTGATCGATCTGTTGACCATGTCCCATTTCTCTTTTACAGAGAAGAGAGCACAGAACTGGGAGAACTACAAGTATAACTTTAAGCTGTCCAATTTCCTGTATAAGAACGGTCTGTATATCGTTATCGTTCTGATCTTCATCGGGCTGTGTATTATTACACCCATGGTAAAACATACCTCTCTTCTGACACCTACCAATGTGCTGAACATTCTGCAGCAGGCATCCCCACGTATGTTCCTGGCCCTTGGTGTGGCAGGACTGATCCTTCTGACAGGAACCGATCTTTCTGTTGGTCGAATGGTAGGTATGGGAATGGTAACATCCACCATAATTATGCATCAGGGAGTCAATACCGGTGGGGTATTCGGTCTGATCTTTGATTGTACCGGTCTTCCGGTGGCACTGCGTGCCATCCTTGCTCTGGTGGTGACCACCTGTCTTACCACCTGCTTTGCATCCATCGCCGGATTCTTTATGGCA
>CADCQT010000157.1 GCA_902803645.1 uncultured Lachnospiraceae bacterium
GGCTTTAAGAACACTCCTCTTCAGATGCTGTTCCGTGGCCAGAATATTTTAGGTTACAAGCCCTATGCAGATGATGTGGTAGAGTACTTCGTTCAGAAGTCTGTGGCAAACGGAATCGATGTTGTACGTATCTTCGACTGCTTAAATGACCTTCGTAACCTTGAGACAGCTGTCAAGGCTACCGTAAAAGAGGGTGGACATGCACAGGTTGCCCTGTCTTACACCTTAGGGGATGCTTATACCCTTGATTACTGGATGAAGACAGCAAAGGGCATTGAAGAGATGGGAGCAAATTCCATCTGTATCAAGGATATGTCCGGTCTTCTTGTTCCAACAGCTGCAACAGAGCTTGTTACAGCTCTTAAGAGCGCAACGGATCTTCCAATCGAGTTGCATACCCACTACACCTCTGGTGTGGCTTCTATGACAGCTATGAAGGCGGTAGAGGCAGGCTGTGACATCATCGATACAGCCATCTCTCCATTCGCCCTTGGTACTTCTCAGCCGGCAACAGAGGTTATGGTAGAGGCATTCAAGGGAACTGCCTTTGATACAGGTCTTGACCAGAAGGTTCTTGCAGAGATTTCTGAGTATTTTGCGCCGATTCGTCAGAAGTATATCGACAGTGGACGGTTAGATACCAAGGTCCTTGGTGTTAATATCAAGACACTTATGTATCAGGTACCGGGTGGAATGCTCTCAAACCTCATCGGACAGTTGAAGGAGCAGGGTAAGTCTGACATGCTTCAGGCAGTACTTGAGGAGGTTCCAAGAGTACGTAAGGATCTTGGAGAGCCGCCACTTGTTACACCTTCTTCTCAGATCGTAGGTACACAGGCTGTATTTAATGTACTGATGGGTGAGAGATATAAGGTCGCTACCGATCAGACCAAGGATCTTCTTCTTGGTAAGTACGGTAAGACTGAGAAGCCTTTCAACCCGGAGGTAGTAGACAAGGTTCTTGGAGACCGCAAGAGCGAGGCAATTACCTGTCGTCCGGCGGATCTTTTAGATCCACAGCTTCCGGAGATGGAGAAGGCGGTTGCAGAATACAAGCAGCAGGATGAGGATACCCTCTCTTATGCTCTTTTCCCTCAGGTTGCCGAGGAATTCTTTAAGTACAGACAGGCTCAGCAGACAAAGATTGATCCTGCTGTTGCAGACAAAAAGAACGGTTCTTATCCGGTATAATATAAGATCTGTTGGTCTTTGGCCCTCCACGGAAGTGGAGGGCTTTTTTGTATGGAATAGATTCAAATAGATTCCGGGATCAAAGTGACTTTGCCTTTTGCTATGGATTATGTTACATTAAATAGTGACGTATATTTTGCATATAAGCGATATAAGGAGACTTCTATGGCAGAAAATAATGCGATTCAGGTAGGGGATTTTTTATTTGAAGATGCTGATCTTGCCCAGAAGGCTATTAAGGAACAGAAGGCCATTAACTACCTTCGGCATCAGCTGGAGGGCAGGAATGTTTCGGCTGTGATCTCGGCGTACCATCAACTTATCCATCAAGAGATATTTGAGACGGAGTTGGGATTTTCTTTTTTGTCAGAACTTAGGCAACAGATTCTGTCGGACCCGGCGGTCTTAGAGGATGATGTGAATTTTATCCCCATCCGGCTTAAGGTCTCTGAAGAGCAGGCATCCTCTGGCCAGATCCCGGAGGAGGCAAAAGGGCAGATGCAAGAACCGGGTGAGCAGTTGGCACCGGCTCAGCTGGTGGAGCGGACGAAGAACATCGTTAAGAAATACAGGGAGCGGTTTTACATGCTTCTTGTGGTGGTCTTGATTCTACTGGCGGCAGTGGTGTTTATGTTTGTGCTCACCGTATCCAGCGGTTCGCCGAATATATTGAATTATAAGACAAAGCTGGAGAATGAATATGCATCCTGGGACGAGAATCTTCAGAAAAGAGAAGAGGAAGTGAAAAAGAAGGAAGAGGAACTTCTCCGTAAGGCTGAGGAGCAGGAGAAGGAGACCTCAGACGACGAGCAACAGGATAAGACAGATGAGGATAAGTAATGGCACAGGAAAAGATACTAATAGTAGACGATGAAGATCGTATGCGAAAGCTTGTAAGCGATTATCTCAAACGTGACGGGTTTCAGGTCCTTGAAGCGGGAGACGGAGAGGAAGCCCTGTATATCTATGAAGACCAGCCGGATATTGCTCTTATCATTTTAGATGTTATGATGCCGCGGATGGACGGATATGAGACGTTGAAGAATCTTCGGAAATTTTCCGCGGTTCCGGTGATTATGCTTACGGCAAAGTCGGAGGAAGAGGACGCCCTTTGCGGGTTTGAGGCCGGAGCGGATGAGTTTGTTACCAAGCCCTTTTCACCTAAGGTCTTAGTGGCAAGGGTCAAGGCTATCATTGCCAGATCCACCGATGAGGTCTTAAGCGGTCAGGATCCTTCCGAGATGCCGGGGGTTCTGGAGGCAGGTAACCTTCGACTGGATGAGAATGCCCATGCAGTAACGGCAGATGGAGCGGAGGTGCTTTTATCTGTCAAGGAATTTGAACTGCTGGCCTACTTTATGAAGAATCGGGGCATTGCACTGTCACGAGAGAAGATCTTAAACAGTGTCTGGGATTATGATTATTTCGGAGATGCCCGTACCATTGATACCCATGTGAAAAAGCTCCGCAGCAAATTAGGAGACTGTGGCAGCTATATCCGTACCATTTGGGGTATGGGATACAAATTTGAAACAGAGGAAGAAGGATAAGTAAAAGGTATGAAGTTTAAGAACGTAGTAACCGCTGCATTACTTGCAGCAACTGTGCTTTCTGCTACACCGGCAACCGCCTTTGCGGAGGAAGTTGCGACGCAGACACAGAACACGACGGTAACAGAGGAAGAGGGGCAGGATGTAAGCAAGCAGCCCCAGGAGGAGAGTACAGACGTTTCTACAGAGCCGGAGGATGATACGCCGGGATCTGAGGAAGTGCCGACAGAACCTATTGTTGTAGTTGCCGGTAAGGCAAGGCTCTTAAGCGTTACATCAGTTAAGGAACAATTGAAGTTAAAGTGGAGATCTTCCGGTAAGGTCAGTGGATATATGATCTATCGTAAGACGAAGGATACGGATTACAAGAAAATTGCGACCATAAGAGACCAGGGAGTACACACCTATACCGATACGGAGGTTAAGACAGGGGATACCTACCGCTATAAGGTCCTTTGCTTTTACCGGGACGGCAAGCATCTGATCTATGGCTCTAACAGTAATCCCATCTCCTGCAAGGTGGATGTGGTAGTAGGCAAGGTCAAGGCCCTTAAGGTTACGGCGGTTAAGATTTCCCTTAAGCTGAACTGGAAGAAAAAGGGAAAGGTAACAGGATTTTTCATCTACAAGAAGGAGAAGAAGGGAGACTATAAGCGTATTGCCAAGGTCACCGATAAGAAGTACCTGGATGAGAAGATCCTCCTCAATAAGAAATACGCCTATAAGGTCCGCCCTTACCTGAAGGAGAATGGCAAGGTCTATTTTGGAGATTATACCGAGGGCGTATCCGGCAAGGCGGCAGTTAAGGCAGTGAAGCGTAAGATCACAGATAAGAATTCCGGAGTCTACGGTAAGACCATCCTGACCTATGAGTATAATGACGGAAGTCTTGTGGCAGATCCGGAGAAGTATCTGGATCAGAATGTCACCTATGTTATGTATATCAATAAGAGTCGTCAGATGGTGACTGCTTATGCCCAGGTAGACAAGTGCCTGGTTCCGGTCAAGGTATTTATTTGCTCTCCGGGTAATGCCACACCCCTTGGAACCTTCCACTTGAATCTGAAGTACCGTTGGCATGAGCTTATGGGACCATGCTGGGGACAGTACTGCTCAAGGATCACAACAGATGGTGTATACTTCCATTCCATCTTCTCAAGTAAGCCCAATGATAACAAGACCATGTCTGTAAGTGCTTACAATAAGCTGGGAACCACCTGTTCCCACGGATGTGTCAGACTTCAGGCCTATGCGGCGAAGTGGATCTATGAGCATTGCCCCATTGGTACAACTGTGGTGATCTATAACGGAAGCGGCTAC
>CADCQT010000158.1 GCA_902803645.1 uncultured Lachnospiraceae bacterium
ATACAGAGCGTAGTTCTGGAATACCATTGCGATATCACGGTCCTTAGGCTCAACGGAGTTCATAAGCTTTCCGTCGATCTTAAGCTCACCGGAAGAGATATCCTCAAGACCTGCGATCATACGAAGGGTTGTGGACTTACCACATCCGGATGGTCCTACGAAGATGATGAATTCCTTATCAGCTACGTTCAGATTGAAATCCTTAACAGCCTGGAAACCGTTAGGATAAACTTTGCAAATGTTCTCTAATGTAATACTTGCCATGATTTTCCTCTTTCTTGTGATACATATTTTTATACGAGCGCTTAACGCTCTCCCTTGTTTACAATGACAATTATAGGACTGTGGGAGCAGGGCAACAATGTCAGAATAACCAAAATAAACGGAGGGGTTTCGTTATTCTGACCATAAACCGGAAAATGCAGGGGAATAGGGGAAAACTTCGGCATATTGGATTTTCCTGTTCTATTCGTGGTATAATATAGCAGATTGTCGAATTATTCTTGGGAGGAGTAACATGGAACCGAAGGAAAAAGAACATATTAACGTATATCTGCGCGTTCCTCTGACATTGATCGCTGTATTTGCCGTAATATCCGTATTACAGCTTATCTTTTTACCAAAGCTTGGCGTGGGGAGCGTGGTTTTTGTTGTGATCTATGGTGTGGTGGTGATCATCTACTATAGTATCATTCGGAGGAGATTTCGCAGCGAGATCCTAAGTTATGCAACGAATTTCGCAACGGTGCAAAAGCAGCTTTTGAGGGAGTTTCAGATTCCCTATGCTGTTTTGGATGAGACCGGTCGTTTTCTCTGGATGAACGACGCCTTTTGTGTCCTCACCGGTAAGGATTCCCACTATCAGAAGTCTGCTTCCACCCTATTCCCGGAGATTACAAGGGAAGAGATCGAGCGGCAGGAGAAGGACAGCTTCACCATTCAGGTGGATTTCGAGGGCCGAATCTATGATGCGAAAATGCAAAAGCTTTCCTTTAATCAGCCGGAGCATTTCAAGCACGGTATGCTTGGGATGATCGGCGGCAATCTGGTGGCTTTGATGCTCTTTGATGAGACACAGCTGACTAAGTTGAAGAAGACGGTGAAGGATCAGAAACTGGTAACGGCTCTGATCTATATCGATAACTATGAAGAGACGGTGGAGACGGTGGAAGATGTTAAGAGGTCTCTTTTAACAGCTATTATCGACCGTAAGATCAGCCGCTACTTCCGTGATACGGATGCTGTTATCCGTAAGATGGAGAAGGATAAGTATTTCATTATTTTTCAGCAGAAATATCTGAAGCAGATGAAGGACAACAAGTTCTCTCTATTAGAGGATATTAAGACCACGAAAGCGGGGAATGAGAATGAAATCACCATTTCCATGGGAATCGGTGCAGACGCATCCGGATACAACCAGAATGCAGAGTATTCCAGAGCTGCCATGGACTTAGCGCTAGGCCGTGGTGGATCCCAGGTGGTGATTAAGAGCGGCGAGAAGGTAGAATATTATGGACTTCGAGGTAAGGAGATCGCCCGAAATACAAGAGTCAAGGCGAGAGTCAAGGCACAGGCTCTTCGGGAAATGATGGAAAGTAAGGATTCTGTCATTGTTATGGGTCATCAGATCTCGGATGTGGATGCTCTTGGTGCAGGCATTGGTGTATACAGCGCAGCAAGAGCAGTGGGCAAGAAGTGTCAGATCGTTCTGAACACCATTACCACTTCCCTTCGTCCTTTGGTGGATGGGTTCTCTACAGAAAACGGATATCCGGAGGATCTGTTTATCAACAGCGAAGAGGCATTGGAGCTGGTGAATGAAAAGACACTGGTGATGGTGGTGGATACCAACCGGCCCAATTACACCGAGTGTCCGGATCTTTTGACAAAGAGCAAGAGTATTGTGGTATTTGATCACCACAGACAGGGAAGCGAGCGGATCGAGAATCCTGTCCTTTCTTATATAGAGCCCTATGCATCTTCCACCTGTGAGATGATCGCAGAAATGCTTCAGTATTTTTCCGAGCGGATGCAGCTGACACCGGAAGAGGCGGACTGTATCTACGCGGGGATCCTCATCGATACCAATAACTACATGACAAAGACAGGGGTTCGAACCTTTGAGGCGGCAGCCTATCTGAAGCGTTCCGGCGCCGATGTGACAAGAGTACGTAAGCTGCTTCGGGAAGATATGTTGACCTATAAGGCAAGAGCGGAGGTGGTCCGTCATGCAGAGGTTTATAAGGGAGCTTTTGCAATTTCCGAGTGTGTGGCCAATGATCTGGAAAGTCCTACTATTGTAGGCGCTCAGGCATCCAACGAACTTTTGAATATCGTAGGAATCAAGGCAAGCTTCGTTCTGACAGAATTTAAGAATAAGGTCTATGTAAGCTCAAGATCCATTGATGAGATCGATGTTCAGCTGATCATGGAAAGACTCGGAGGAGGAGGTCATCTGAATGTGGCCGGAGCCCAGATCGAGGATGAGACCATTGACGAAGTGAAGCAGCGTATTAAGGATATTATCGATATCATGATAGAAGAAGGAGAGATCAAGCTATGAAGGTAATTTTACTTGCAGATGTAAAGTCCCAAGGGAAAAAGGGTGACATTGTAGAGGTTTCAGAGGGCTACGGCCGTAATATGCTCATCAAAAAGAAGCTGGGGGTTGAAGCAACTCCGGCAAATATTAATAATCTAAAGCTACAGAATAAGCATGCAGCCAAGGTGGCAGAGGAGAATCTTGCTGCAGCCAGGGAGATGGCCAGTCGTGTGGAGGAGTGGAAGGTAGAGACTTCTCTGAAGACAGGAGAAGGCGGAAGGACATTTGGCGCCGTCTCAGCCAAGGAGATCGCAGAAGCTGTGGAGAAGCAGTACAAGGAGAAGATCGATAAGAAAAAGATTCATCTGCCGGAGCCGATCCGTTCTCTGGGGGTTCATGAAGTGACATTAAAGCTCCATCCTCAGGTTACGGCTACCCTTCGTGTCCATGTAGGCGAGAAGAATTAGTGCAAGAGTGTAAGGAGATGTTATGGACCAGAGTCAGCAGGTGGTTATGGCGCGTCAGATGCCGTCAAGCCTTGAAGCAGAGCAGGCTGTCATCGGTTCCATGCTTTTGGATCAGGATGCAGTCAATACAGCGGCAGAGCAGCTGATAGCAGAGGATTTCTATTATCCGGCCTATGCTGTTATGTATACAACCATTGTGGATCTATACAACGAAAGCCGTGTAGTAGATGCTGTAGCCGTTACAGAAAAATTAAAAACAGCAGGACTTGCGGCGGAGTATACAGAGCCAAGGTTTATTGCAGAATTGATGAACAGCGTTCCGACCTCTGCTAATATTGGTCAGTACTGTAATATCGTCAAAGAAAAAGCAATGCTGCGGCGGGTGATCCGGACCAATCAGGAGATCGAGAATGCCTGCTATGAGGGAAATCAGCCGGTGGACGAGATCCTGGACAAGACAGAGGCAGACTTCCTGAAGCTCTTGCAGAATCGGGGGGTATCGGATTTTGTGCCGGTGGATGTGGTGGTAACCAATGCCCTGAAGAAGATCGAGGACGCATCGAGAAAGCATGGAACTGTTACGGGAATCTCCACAGGATTTATCGACCTGGATACGCAGACTGCCGGACTTCAGCCTTCGGATTTGATTCTTTTGGCAGCCCGTCCTTCCATGGGTAAGACAGCCTTTGCCCTGAATCTTGCGCACCATATTGCGGTACATGAGAACCAGTGTGTGGCTATTTTCTCATTGGAGATGAGTAAGGAGCAGTTGGTAAACCGACTCTTCGCCTTAGAGGGACATCTGGATGCCCAGAAGCTGCGAAGCGGACAGTTGGAAGACAATGAATGGCGGGAACTGGTGGATGCAGCCGGCGTACTGAGCCGAAGCAATCTGATCATAGATGATACACCGGCGATCTCTGTTTCGGAAATGCGAAGCAAATGCCGTAAGTATAAGCAGGAATACGGTCTGTCCATGATCATGATCGATTACCTGCAGTTGATGGAGAGTTCCGGTTCCGCCAATGTTTCACAGCAGCAGAAGATCGCTGATATTTCAAGATCCCTTAAGGCTCTGGCCAGAGAGCTGAATGTTCCGGTGATCGCTTTATCCCAGCTGAACCGAGGTGTTGAGCAAAGAGATGATAAGAGACCAATGATGTCGGATCTTCGAGATTCCGGAGCCATTGAGCAGGATGCGGATGTGGTCATGTTTATCTACCGTGATGAATATTACAACAAAGATTCGGATCGAAAGGGAATTGCGGAGATCATCATTGCTAAACAGCGTAATGGTCCGGTGGGGACAGTAGAGCTGGTATGGCTGCCTCAGTATACAAGATTTGCCAATAAGGTAAAGGGACATCGTCATCGGGATGAGGACTGATGAATCTGTAGATTAGACAGAAAAAGGGCTTCGGCGAACTGCCGAAGCCCCTCTTGTTATAGGTCAGGTACTATGCCTGAGCATCTCCTGTCTTACCAGCCAGGAAAGCATTGATCTCGTCAACAAGATCATCCGGATTGATGCCGTGAACAGAAGCTGCTTCCTCGATGGTCTCCATCTGGGATGCAGGGCAACCTAAGCAATGCATACCAATACCGAAAAGAATCGGTGCAATACCCTCGTTGATCTGTAATAATTCGCCAATCATAGTATCCTTAGATACCTGTGGTGCTGTATCTGCCATATAATATTACCTCCTTGATCCTGTTTTGGCTCATTATATCCTGTTTTTTAATTGTGTGCAATGCTTTTGGTGATAAGTTTTTTATTTTGTACTTGTTAAAACAAAAAGGGTGCTGTAATATGAGGGTACAACAAGTGTTGTAAAAGTATAAAGTATGGAGGTATTTCAAATGGCATATGTAATTTCAGATTCATGCGTAAGCTGTGGAACTTG
>CADCQT010000159.1 GCA_902803645.1 uncultured Lachnospiraceae bacterium
CCGCTGCCGTTTCCGCCCAGAAGACCAAAGCACTCCCCCTTTTGTAGCTTGAGAGAAAAATGATCCAGTATTGGATTTCCTCTCACATAGGAAAAGCATAGATCCCTTGCCTCCAGCACAGTTACGGTACCAGAGGATGGGCCGTTGGTGGAGGGGGATACAGGGGATTCCTTACCGGAACCTGTTGTCTTATGCTGTCTTAAAAATTCTCTGCCTGCCCGGATGGACCAGGGGGAGAGTGGAGGGGCACAGAAATTGTGATCTAAGTATACCTGAAGAGTCACCGGAAGAGCAGACTCTATGGCAAGATTAGTCCCTGCCCTCTCCCGGGCTTTTGCCACCACTTTATGGGCAAGGGAAGCAGGGCCGTAAGACAATAGCCTTCCCTGATCCATAATCAGAAGCTGGTCTGCAATGGGCAGGACCTCCTCCAGGTGTTGTTCGCAGATAATCATGGTGATCCCCAGCTCCTGATTCAGCCGGCAGAGAAGGTCCACAAAACGCCGGACACCGATGGGATCCATCTGGGATGTGGGCTCGTCTAAGATCAGAAGCCGGGGGTGCATCACAAGGACAGAGGCCAGGTTCAGGATCTGTTTCTGACCGCCGGAAAGCTGACAGATCTCCCGGTCAAACCAGGAAGTGATCCCGCAGTATTCGGAGATCTCGGCGATTCTCTGGCGGATCTCATCTGTGGGAAGCCCCAGGTTTTCCAGGCCGAAGGCCAGTTCATGCCAGACCCGATCCGTAACGATGCCGCTGTCGGGATCTTGTCCCACATAGCCGATGTATCTGGCAGAATCCAGATCTGACATGGCCTCTAAGTCCTCCCCCTCGAAGAGGATATCGCCACTTCCGCTGCCAAAGGGGATCTGATCCTTTTTCATATGGGCAAGAAGGGTGCTTTTTCCGCAGCCGGAGGCTCCGCAGAGGAGGGTGATCTCCCCTTCGTGCAGAGACAGACTGATCTCCTTTAACACCGGCTCCTGATCACCGGGGTAGGTAAAACTTATATTGTTAAGTGATAGAATGGTTGGTTGCATGTTTGTCCTTTATACGATTGATAAGTTCTGCCAGGGCAGGATAGAAGGCCAGAAGGCACATACAGATCCAGCAAAAAAGCATCCCCGGATGAAACTCTGGGAAGGTCAGATCCGGGAAAAAATTCATCTGAAAATTCCCCTTGAAAATGGAAAACAGGGGAGGTATCCCCAAGGCAAGGAAGAGAAGGCAGGATATACCGTCTCTTTTGCGGAAAATAAAACGGGAATAGGTGGTCCGCTTTGTGGTACCGTACCCTCTGCCTTCCATGGAGATGGAGGAAGCGGCAGATTGTTCTAAGGTCTGAGATAAAAGGGTGGAGATCTCTTTTCCCAGAAGCTTAAGAGACATAAAAAAGGAAAGGTCCTCTCTTCGTCGTCCCATGCCCATCTGGGCCTGCCGGATCGAGCGAAACCTGTGGTGTAAAAGGGGAAGAAACCGGAAGGTGATGGAAAGCATCAGAGCCAGGGAGGGGAAAGCCTTTCCCACCAGGTACATAAGCCGCTCGCTGTCCAAAAGTGCCCGGCCCACTTCACACCAGAGGAAGGCGCAAACCAGAAGGATTGTCATGGTTGCTCCGTAGAGAATCGCCTCCCTGGTTACCGCCATCTGGTTGATGTAAAAAAGAGGGGTGCTACCGTTATGGTTAAAAACGGGATAGATCAATAGGGCATACAGTCCCACAGAAATACCAAGGATAAGCCCCCGTAAAAGGAAGGATCTTCCATAATAGAGGCTGCCGGTAAGACCGGCAGCCACAAGGGAGGTGACAAGGAGGAGGGGGTGTAGGGTCAGCATGGTCATAAGGAGCATCAAAAGAAGATACAGCCCGCTGACCATGGGGTGACAGGATCGCATAAGAGAGTTTTTGATCATCTTACATTCCTCTTCCATTGGTGGTGTACCCCCAGACGACGTTGTCGTTATCCTTAAGAATATAGTTGGAAGCCCCCTTCTGGGGAATGACGCCATTGACCTTGTAGAGCCAGCCGCTCATGTCTCCCGCCTGCCTCTCATAGAGATGTCCGATGCCGCGGACATAGCTTCCGCTGTAGAGGGTGGAGTACTCGGCATCCAATGCAATGTCTTTGGCCTGGCATACCGCCTTAAGCAGGTCAAAGACAGAGGAGCCCTCCCGGAGGGTGACAGAGGAAGAGGAAAGCAATACGCCGCTTTCCGGAATATAGCTTCGGTAAGCTTCCCGCATCACAGAGGGATCCTCAGAGAGAGCAGGACAGATAATGGAAATGGTGCAGTGGATCTCTTTTTTAGAGGAGGAATCCTCATCGTCCCTGTCCTGTTGGCTCTGTTTATTGCTTGTATCTTTGCTATGGTGTTTCTTATCTTTGGAAGCAGTTTTGCCCTTGGAAGCGTCCTTTTTCCTGTTAGCCTTTTTGTTATTCTTTTTGTTTGTGTCTTTGTTAGTATGTTTATTAGTATCTTTCTTTGTGCTTTTATTATAGGACGATTCTTTTTTACCCTTTTTGATTTTTTTCTTCTTTTTAGGAGAAGAGGATTTGTTGCGGGAATCCTTCTTTTTGTCTGTGGTCTCTTTGACAGAAGCACTCCCGGAATTTTTATCTGTTTTTACTTCCCTGATCTGAAGGTCCTTTGCTATGGTTTTCTGCTGTTTCTGATAGTCTGAAACGGACTGGATCTTAAGTCGGCTGATGCAAAGAATCAGTCCAAGGATGACAAGTCCAAGAATCAGGATATTTTTCTGCTTTTTTTTCATGTATTTCCCATATGTATTTATATAATGTATGACGGTTCCGTGTCGAGAATAGCACAGTTTCCCTATAGTGGCAAGAAATGTTATACTGTACCCACGAATCTTGAAACGGAGGGTATAATATGACCTATGAAATTCATACAGACGGTTCCTGTTCCCATAATCCCGGGCCGGGAAGCTACTGTTATGTAATCCTTGATGAGAACAAAAATATCATAGAGGAGGCCTATGGCTGTGATCCGGATACCACCAATAACCGGATGGAGCTTACTGCAGTTCTTGAGGCCCTTCGGCAGCTGCCTTCGGGAGCTACAGCCAGGGTATGTTCCGATAGTAACCAGGTGGTGCAGGGAATCAAGAGCTGGCATGCCTCCTGGGCAAGGCGTGGCTGGAAGAAGTCAGACGGGAAGAGTCCGGAGAATCTGGATATCATCCAGCCTATGTACGAACTGGAATGCAGCATGCAGGTGATCCCGGTGAAGGAAAAGGGCCATGATACCCGGATGGCAGGTTCTTTGTATCTGTTCCCCTTTAACCGGATCTGTGATGAGATTGCAGAAAATGTGGCGACACCGGAAGCTATCGCCGGAGCAACCCACAAGGTTCATCTGATTCATCAGGGGAAGATTGTAGATCCAAGGGCTCAGGTCGTAAAGCATCTGAATGAAAAGGGCTATGGAATCAATGTTACGGTCTCAGGAGATGCGGTGGATGCAGCTTCTGCTGTGGAGGTGACCTCGCCGGAGAAGACCGGAGACATGTCTTCTGGTAAGGAGGATCAGCCCCGTCAGAGGATTGCTATGTCCGGAAGTATCAGCGGACTTGCCCTGCAGCTTCAGATTAAGGAGTTCCTCGAGAGCAAAGGGTATGAGGTGGTGGACTATGATCCCGACCATGTAAAAGAGAAGACACCGGGAGTATCTCTTTTTTTGATGTAATACCTTGTTGTATTTTCCTATTGTACTTTCCTATAGGAAGTAGTAATATACAAATTAGATTGTAGACATTCGTTAGTAACCGCACGTTTTCCTGGGATTACTATGAGCAAATTAAGTTTTCTGATTAAAAATTAAAATTTACTCTTTACAAGAAAACGATTTGTGGTATACTAAGTTTCGTCGAAATACTCCCCTTAATAAATTTCGATGAAACATTTATACTCCCCTAAAGCAGCAGTCAGTTCTTGACTGCTGCTTTTACGTTATAGCGATATTTCTTTTTACGGTGGATTCACGTATAATGAAAAGCATGTTGGAAGGAGGGCCTATGTCAGAAAGACGTATTTCGATCCCCTGGATCACGGTGATCCTCATCGGGATCAATCTGATCCTCTATGGACTTGAGACCATAACGGGTGGAAGTGAAAGCAACCGGGTGGCCATCCGATTCGGTGCTCAGTATCTGCCTCTGGTCCTGCAAGGGGAATACTGGAGGGTATTTACTTCCATGTTTTTACATTTCGGCTGGGACCATCTCGCCGGAAATATGTTTTCCCTGTTTATTATCGGTCAGATCGTTGAACCCTACTACGGGCGGATCCGGTTTTTGCTGCTGTATCTGATCAGTGGCATTGGGGGAAACCTTCTGTCCCTTTTTATGGATATGGGAAGTAAAGAGCCTGCCATCAGTGCCGGAGCCTCCGGCGCTATCTTTGGAATTATGGCGGCCTTTTTGATCTTTGCCTTGGATTCACAGATGCGAAGGGCGTTTCCTCTGCCAAGGGTCCTGCTGGGACTTATCCTGTCACTTGCTCCCGGGTTTTATTCCTCCGGCATTAATTTATCTGCCCATCTGGGAGGTTTTGCGGTTGGACTTTTAATGGCCTTCCTTTTGAAGCTGACCCTTCCCCAGGACCGGATCCTGGTGGAAGAATATGAAGAATTTGAAGAATAGAAGAGGAGAGATCCTGATGAATAAATTTATCATTGTTGACGGAAGTTCCATGTTGGTTACCTCCTATTACGGAATGCTGCCAAAGCAGATCCTCTTTGCCAAGACAGAGGAGGAGAGGGAGAAATTCTATCCCAAGATCATGCAGCATAATGGATATTATACCAATGCCATGTATACCATGATGCGAACCCTTGAGAAGATCCAGAAGGAGCAGAGACCCACTCATATGCTGATCTGCTTCGATACCACAAGGGATACCTTTCGCCGAGAGATGTATGCGGATTATAAGGGGAATCGGTCCGAGACGCCGGAACCCTTAAAGCAGCAGTTTGGTAATATGGAGAACATGCTGATGGAGATGGGCTATGCGGTGGAGATGAGTGACACCTATGAGGCGGACGATCTGGCAGGTTCTGCGGCGGCAAAGTATGAGAAGGAGCAGCCCACCTATATTATTACAAAGGATCACGATTATCTTCAGCTGGTCAGCGACGATACCAGACTGTGGCTGATCCAGACCAAGCAGGAGAATGCGGATGCCATTATGGAGAGGTACGGCAGCCGGTACGGATATCAGAAGGAGACTATGAAGATCCCGGATAAGGCTGTGGAGGTGACCCCATCTATCTGCCGCAGCGAGTATGATGTATGGCCCTGCCAGATCCCGGATTTGAAGGGGATCGTGGGAGATACCTCGGATAATATTCCGGGAATCAAGGGGGTATCCTCTGCCGCAGCTCCCCTTTTGGCAGAATACGGCACCTTGGAAGAAATCTATCGCACCATTGATTCCTATCCGGATGATAAGGCGAAAAAGCAGCTGACGGCCTTCTGGAAGGAAGAACTGGGAATCAAGAGAAGTCCCCTTAAGGCTATGACAGAGCACAGGGAAGAAGGACTATTAAGTAAGCAGCTGGCCACCATAAAGCGGGATGTTGAGCTTTCCCATACCTTCGAAGAGATGTCCCTTTCCCGTATCGATGAGAGTCGTCGCAGGGAGCAGTTGATGAAGTACGGATTTCAGTCATTACTATAAACAGGAGAACTATTTTGAGCAGCATTATCAATGCAGAAAAGATCAGTAAAAGTTACACAGGCAGGATGCTTCTAAAGGAAGCATCCTTTTCCTTGCAGGAAGGGGAGAAAGTGGGGATTGTTGGTGTCAACGGAACCGGTAAGTCCACCCTTCTTCGTATCCTGGCAGGAGAAGAGGAGGCGGATGAAGGGCAGATCATCAAAAAGAATCAGCTGGTGATCAGCTATCTGCCCCAGGCTCCGGAGTTTGATCCGGGGCTGGATGTGCTGACGGCTGTCCGGCAGCTGGCCCTTGCCAATCAAAATACCGCAGCCCAGTCCTCGTCAGGGGATGTGGAGGCTGCTGCCAGGTCTCTCCTTGGCCGGTTCGGTATCTACGATCTGAGTCAGAAGATGGGAGAGCTGTCCGGAGGGCAGAGGAAGAGGGTGGCACTTGTGGCTGTTTTGCTGGCTCCCTGTGATGTATTGATTCTGGACGAGCCCACCAACCATCTGGATATTCCCATGGTGGAATGGTTAGAGGAGTACCTGAGAAGTTTCACCGGGTCTATGATTATGATCACCCATGACAGGTATTTTCTGGATGCTGTAACCAACCGGATCGTTGAAGTCAGCCGGGGAGAGTTATATAGTTATGAGACCAACTACTCCGGTTTCCTTCAGCTGAAGGAGCAGCGGATGGAGTATGCCAATGCAGCCGAGAGGAAAAGACAGTCTATTCTCCGTAAGGAG
>CADCQT010000160.1 GCA_902803645.1 uncultured Lachnospiraceae bacterium
CCGGTGAAGACCACAGACAATATGGCCTTAGATGACTCCGAAGAGATCTTCTCCTACCTATTATGCGCCATCTGTCCTGTGAATCTGTCCAAGGCAGGTCTTGGCTACCGGCAGGATGAGAACCGGATCGGTGCCCTCCTTCGGGACTGGGTGGTTGCTCCTGTGGATACCGCCTTCCTCTTCCCTGCATTTTCGGATCGAAGCCAGGATCTGACCCACATCGGAGTCTACACCAAAAACCCCAAAGATCCCCACAAGGAATTCTGGGAGAGCGGTCTTCATGTTACTTCTGAATACACTGCTACAGAAAAGCGGATGGCCTTTGAAAGCATGGTGGGTAAATCCCTTGGAGGAGATGAGGAAGAAAACAAAGAGCAGATGCTGGATGTGGAAGAGGCTTTAAATGATTTTATCAACGCAAGAGCCGAGAAGCTTCCGGATGATACGCCGGTGCTCATCAAAGCCGAGGATATTCCGGAGATCATGACAGAATCCGGTCTTCCGGAACAGAAAGCCCAGAGAATCCAGGAACGCTTCGCTTCCTTCTTCCCGGAGGAAGAGGATGCCCCTCTTGCCACAGATCTTTTAGACACCAGAGCCTTAAAGAACAGTGAACTGCGTTCCGAGAAAAAGGCCCTGCAGCGTCAGGTAGTAGAACTTACCGGCCAGTTGAAACAGGCGGGGGTCATTGCAGAAGAAGGCAAAGAAGTCTCTGTTGTCGTCAAAGTCAGCCCGGAAAAAGAGGCTGTCGTTGAGACAGCCTTCGTGGATGGCAGAAAATGCCTTGTGATTCCCTTAGATGACGAAGACACCGCCACCTTAAACGGGGAAAGTCTTACTTTTTAATAAGCTCATGTAAAAGGGCCCTGGCGGCCTTTTTATGAGAAGGATCCATGGTATTCACAAAACCAAGGATAGGATCCACTCCTTCGTAGAAGTGGTACTTTGTCAGGAAAGCGCTTTTGGACAGGACCACTCCTACAGGGACAGGATCATCCATTTCCTTCGGGTCCGGCAGTTTATAGTTCTCCCGCAGTTCTGCCTTTCGCACCTCCTCTTCCGATTCCCTCTTTGCTTCATAGTCCGCTTTTGACATTTCTTTCTGAAGCTTTTTCAACTCTGTCAGGTCCACATAATACAGCTTCCCCTCCAGTTCCTTAAGTTCCTTTTCTGTCAGGATATCCCCAAGATCCATAAAGGTGGTCTGGTTGGTGTAATAGGTAAAATACCAGGGATCAAGCACCATCACATCCAGGCCGTGATCCTGCATCTGAGCAGCAAACCGGCTCGCAGTTCCAAAGTCTGTCTGATTCAATGGTCCTCCCAGGGTCAGATCCCGAAAAAGATCAATGTTTACATCCTCTCCGCTAAGGGATATCCCGGCTGTTTTTGCCACCCGTTTTACAAGCACATCCCCCGCCTTGTCATCGGTTCCGTAGGAATTAACGAATACCGCATTCAAAGCATCCGGATGATTTCCTAGCACAGATCGGCCGATGGAGATGGCCAGAACCAGGATCACCAGCACCACGATGGTATGGATCTTATAATATTCCCAAAAATATGCCGCCTTCTCGACAAAGGACTTATCCTTCATCTTTGCCCGCTCTGCTCTCACTTCATCTCTGACTGCCATATTTCCCGCCTTTTCTAATCTACTTCTCAGTCTTTTGATCCAGGAACTGCTGGATGATGGCAACCGTCTTCTCCTGCTGTTCCTTCTCCGTTATGGTTGCCTTATCATCTCCGGACTGCTGTCCATAGGAACCGAACTGGGCATGGTTTGCCCTCTTCATGGTAACCACCACCGCATCGGAAGGAAGATTCTTCTTCGATGCCAAAAGCCGGCTCTGTGAAATCACGCCATCCCGGTCTCCGCAGATGGAAAGCACCCGAAGACCACTTTGTTTCAGATCCTTTGTGGTGTAAGACGCCAGGAGAATCAGCCCCTTATAATCTTTTTCATGGGCTGCCACATAATTTGCCGCGCAATATCCTCCCATGGAATGACCGGCCATATACCACTCGTCCATCCCCTTGAATTCTTCCTGCACCCCCTTGGCATAATTTTGTCCAAAGAGCGCAAAATTCATCGGCATCTTCGGCACGACAATGACAGAAAAGGTCTCCCGAAGATCATCCAGTAACGGGGCGTAGGCTCTATAGTCCACGGCTGCTCCCGGATAAAAGATCAGTCCCCGGTGCACCGTATGTCCCGCACCCTTACCATAAAACACCAGATATTCCCGTCCGCCGATCCTGTGATCCGTTATGCCATAGGACTTCTCTCCCTCAGAAATTGTTGCCCTGGCAACCTGACTGGGCTCATAGGCATTGATCTGCATCTTATAATAGAATGCCCCGGCACCGACTGCACCTACCAGTAGAAGGATCACCAGAATCCCCAGAAGGATCTTCCTGACCGATATCCTCCTGCGCCCCTCTCTTACTCCTCCGAATTCATCAAAGCCCTGTCTGTCGATCTCCACCTTCCGCCTGCTGTTATTGCGGATGGGTATATTCTTAGGTTCGTACATGTCATCACTTCCTTTTCTTCGTCAGACGAATGAATTGGTTTTAGGATCGTATTCGTACCCGATGGAGGCAAGCTTTTCCTTAATCTCCTCTTCTGTCATCCCTGACTTCCCTGCCAGCATGGCAAGACTTGGCTCCTTGTCCCGAAGCTGCATATTCACAACAGAAAGTAACATTGCCGGATCATTTGGTAACTGTAAACTACTCATATATATATCCTCCATTTGTAAACATTCGGTCTTATCTCATAGACTAATCATTTTACCCTCTATCCCCTTCTTTCGCAAGGCAAATCAGCTGTCATCCCTGCAAAGTGGTTTTCGATGGTACATAAAAAACCTGCCATCCAAAGACAGCAGGTTAAAATGGGGTATGAAATTATGTTCAATGCCGGCAAAAATCTGCAACTTTCGTTGCAATTCCTTCCGCATCCAAACCATATTTGTGTAGCAGTTCCACTGCCGGGCCGGATTCTCCAAAAACATCACGAACACCGATCTTTAAGAGTTTTGTCGGTAATTGTTCTGAAAGAGTGTCTGCCACAGCACTTCCCAGGCCTCCGATGGTCGAATGCTCCTCTACCGTTACAACAGCCCCTGTTTTCTTGGCACTTGCAAGGATCAACGCTTCGTCCAACGGCTTGATGGTATGAATATTGATCACCTCACAGGAAACACCATGATTCTCCAACTGTTTTGCAGCCTCAAGTGCCTCAGAAACCATAAGTCCTGTCGCTACCAGGGTCACATCGCATCCTTCTTTTAACAGAACACCCTTGCCAATCTCAAACCGGTAATCCGGGCGGTCGTTGATCACCGGCGCAGCCAGACGACCGAATCGCATATAGACCGGGCCCTGATGTTCATATGCCGCTTTCACACAGGCTCTTGCCTCAATATCGTCCGATGGATTCAGCACCACCATACCCGGTATTTCCCGCATCAGGGCAAGGTCTTCCAGACACTGGTGCGTAGCACCGTCCTCACCCACAGAAATACCCGCATGAGTGGCACCGATCTTAACATTCAGCTTCGGATATCCAATGGAATTGCGAACCTGCTCATAGGCGCGTCCCGCCGCAAACATTGCAAAGGTGCTGGCAAACGGTACCATGCCACAGGTTGAAAGGCCTGCTGCTATTCCCATCATGTTACACTCTGCAATTCCGCAATCCACATGCCGGTCCGGGAAGGCCTTTTTAAAAATTCCCGTCTTGGTTGCCGCTGCAAGATCCGCATCCAGAACGATTACATCCTCGTGTTCCTTTCCAAGTTCCACCAGCGCATTTCCATAGCTTTCTCTTGTGGCAATCTTTTTCACCTCAGACATCAGGCCTCCTCCTTTCCAAGTTTTGTATAGGCTTCTTCAAGTTCAGCAATGGCCTCTTTGTACTGTTCGTCATTGGGAGCCGTTCCATGCCAGCCCACTTCGTTTTCCATAAAGGAGACACCCTTGCCCTTCACGGTTTTTAAAATGATTGCCACCGGCTGATCCTTGATTCTTCGTGCCTCCCCAAAAGCTGCCTTAAGCTGGGTAAAATCATTTCCGTCTTCCACGTTGATCACATGGAAGTTGAAGGATTCAAACTTGTCATCGATTGGATAGGGAGAGTTTACTTCACTCACGGCTCCATCGATCTGGAGATTGTTATTGTCCACAATGACTGTTAAATGATCCAGCTTCTTGGCCGCTGCAAACATGGCAGCTTCCCAGACCTGCCCCTCCTGGATCTCACCGTCTCCAAGCAGCGTATAGACCCGGTAACTTTCCCCGCGAAGCTTTGCCGCAAGCGCCATTCCACAGGCAGCCGAGATTCCCTGTCCAAGGGAACCGCTGGACATGTCAAC
>CADCQT010000161.1 GCA_902803645.1 uncultured Lachnospiraceae bacterium
AAATCCCAGAGACTGAATTCGCTGCAAATCTGTTGGAATCTCTTTCTCCTTCTCTTTTGGCAAAACCGTCCAGGGAATCTGAAAGACAGTTCCCATACTAACGCGTATGGTCCGACGGTAAAGAGGATCACTGCACCCATGCGTCAGTACCACCGCATCCATTCCCATAGCAGCTGCTGACCGCATAATAGCACCTACATTCGTGGGATTCATTACATTTTCAAGCACTATGATCCGTTTTGCATTACAACAGATCTCCTCCACATCCATAAGGGGTTTTCTTCTCATGGCACAAAGCATTCCTCTTGTCATAGGAAATCCTGTAATCTGCTGCATTAGTTCTGTATCGGCAACATATGAGGTGCAATCACTGGATACATAAGTAGGGAGAACATCCTTCATTTTCTCCCATTGCTTTGTATCCATAAAAAAGGACAGAGGCTCATAGCCCTTTTCCAATGCCCGTAAAACAACATTAGGACTTTCTGCTATAAAAATACCCGGATCCGGTTCATTCATATGAAACAGCTGTGTTTCACGAGCTTCCTGATATAACCCAAGTTCCGGAATGGAAAGGTCTGTTACATCCTGTCTTCTCATGGATCAAAGCTCTTCCAGGGAGACCTGTTTCCCATCTTTCCAGATACGCTCAAGGTTGTAGAACAGGCGATCCTCCTTGGTGAAAAGATGAACAATAACATCCTCATAATCCATAAGAATCCAGGTGGAACTGCGGTTACCCTCCACCTGTCTTGCATTGATCTTACCGGCCTTGTACATCTCTTCTTCGATGGCATCCTTCATGGCATTCAGCTGGTTCTGGTTGGAAGCGCTGGCTACTACAAAATAATCAGAAACAACAGAAATCCCTGCAATATCAAGGATCTCGATATCTTCACCCTTTTTATCATCAATGGCTTTACAGATTACTTTTACCATTTCTTTTGCATCCATTATAATGTTACCTCCTTCTTATAGTACTCATATGTCTCCTGCGTCGTCTCGTCCATGCTTCTTCCGGTCTCCTTCAAATACTGTATGGTATCAAAAAGAATCATGGAAACTGCCTGATCCAGATTCGTAAAAGCCGTTCTTCGGATCTCCGGCAGTCTGGGAGCCTCGCATCGGTTGGGTTCAATATAATCTGCTGTAAATATGATCTTATCCAAAAGACTCATCCCCGGACAACCGGTGGTATGGTAGCATATGGCATGCAGGATTTCTTCCCTTGTGATGCCATAGTCCTCTTTTGCCTTACATGCTCCTACCTTGGCATGGAGCAACTGAGGGGATTCCTTTTCAGAGCCGGTAACCGGGAGCTTATGATTCTTACAGTATTTCAATAGCTCCTGAGGCGTCATATACTTGGCGCAGTCATGAAGCAGACCGGCAATATAGGCTGTCTCCATGGGATAACCATAAGTCATGGCAAGAGATGCTGCTGTATAGGCCACCCCTAAAGTATGCTGATATCTTGAGGGCTTAAGATCCTTTTGCAGCTTCTTCTGGATCTGTTTATAGATCCTGGCATAGGTCATCTCTTTTTCTTCCTTTTTCGGATCATACAGTCCTTCCAGCCCGTCCATCTGATAGAGATGATGCTCTGTTATATAGGAGCGTACCCCCTCTGGCAGAGCATTCTGCAGATATTCCATTTTCTCCGTGCTCTGATTCGGCATAGAAAGAAAACTTCGGATCCTGGTAGAGGAAATATCCATAAAACGGGTACTCAGCAGGATAAAATCACTCTTATAGTAAGAGGAATATTCCTGCGTCAACTGCTTAAGCTCCCGGATCTTATGTTCATGATCCATGGAACGGAGAGCTGCCACAATGGTTGCCTTCGCTGCGATTCGCTCCGGATGGACCCAGGACTGAAACATCCGAAGAGAGTCCTCCCCCAGAATAAAATAAAAAGAATCCTCCGGGTACTTTTCCGATATATATTCCAATGTCTGATAGGTGAAATTAGCTCCATCGGAATGGATTTCATCTTCCCTTACCCTGATATAGGAAATTCCCTCCACTGCCAGCTGACACATGGACAGTCTATCATATCGGGTCACAGAACTCTCCTGCTGTTTATGTGGCGGTATCCCCACAGGCATAAGCCAGATCTCATCCAACCCAAGCTGTGTATAGGCCTCCCTGGCAATATACAGATGTCCGTTATGAATTGGGGAAAATGTCCCGCCTAAGATTCCGATCTTCTTCAAATTATCCCAGCTTTCTTACTCCGGTAATACGATCACCGGTTTCTTGGCAGGACGATATAAAATGATCTTCTTACCGATCACACGTACCACCTCGGAACGGGTACGCTCTGCCATTACACGACCAATCTCCTTTGGATCGTCCATACAGTTCTTTAATACAGATATCTTCACCAGCTCTCTTTTTGCCAGTGCTTCATCCACGGCTGCAATCACCTCCGGGGTAAGGGATGACTTACCGATCTGAAAAATTGCATTCATATCATTTGCCAGGGAAGAAAGATATGCTCTTTGCTTATTTGTCATTCTGATCCTCCTTATTTATAGTAATCAAAGGTCAAGCCATACATGCGAACGGTATCACCATCTGTAATCCCCTTTTCCTCAAGAGCCTCTAAAATCCCCTGATCCTTAAGGAAATTCTGGAAGAACAAGAATCCCTTCTCGGATTCAATATTGGTATATCCCAGCATCTTCTCGATCTTAGAGCCTTCCACCACGTATTCTCCATCTTCGTTGATCTCAACGGTGTAGGAAAGCTGGTCTCCCTTAAAATGACCCTCCAGATCGAATTCGCTTTCATAGATGACCTGTTCATCTTTTAATTCTTCTAATTCTTTGGCGATCTCGTATACGAGTTCCTTAACACCCTCACCGGAAACAGCTGAAATGCAGAAGACTTTTGTTTTGAAAATATCTTCCAGCTTCTTTTTCAGAGCTTCCTTCTCCTGTGGGTTTGCATCCATTTTATTGGCCACAATGATCTGTGGCTTCTGCAATAATCCGGCGTCATATTTCTCAAGTTCCAGATTAATTGCCTTAATATCCTCCACCGGATCTCTTCCCTCAACAGAAGCGCCATCCACCAGGTGAACCAGCACCTTGGTCCTTTGAATGTGACGAAGGAATTCATGTCCAAGCCCCACCCCTTCGGATGCACCCTCAATCAGTCCGGGAATATCTGCCATAACAAATCCGTTTCCATCCGGAAGATCCACGACCCCAAGAATGGGATTTAGGGTGGTGAAATGATAATTGGCCACCTGGGGCTTCGCATTGGATAAACGGGATAAAAGCGTGGACTTTCCGACGTTCGGGAATCCAACCAGTCCAACATCCGCCAGAACTTTCAGTTCCAGAATCACTTCCAGTTCCTGAGCATCCTCTCCGGGCTGGGCATACTTGGGTGCCTGCATGGTGGGAGTTGCATAGTGGGAATTACCCTGACCGCCTCTTCCTCCCTTCAGGAGAACGATACGCTGATTATCCTCGGAAAGATCACAGATGACCTTACCGCTCTCTGCCTCATGGATCACAGTTCCCTTGGGAACAGGCAGGATCAGATCCTGTCCATCCTTACCATGACACTTTTTCTTGCCTCCCTCTTCACCGGAGGTTGCAACAAACTTATGCTTCATGCGGTAATCCGAGAGGTTATTGATCCGTGGATCCACCTGGAAAATGATATCTCCTCCACGACCACCATCACCGCCATCCGGACCACCGGCGGGGACATATTTTTCTCTTCTGAAACTCACATGACCATTTCCGCCTTTACCGGAACGAATCACGATTCTGGCACGATCTGCAAACATATTCTACCTTCCCTTTCTGGATACCAGATCCATATTGATATTACTATGTGCCCGTACGCAAAAGACCTGACCAAAGACAAATGTCCATGGTCAGGTCCTAAAGACAAATCTAACAGAAATTACTCAGCTACTGGGTAAACGTTAGCAACCTTTTTATCTCTGCCCTTACGCTCGAAACGAAGGATTCCGTCAGC
>CADCQT010000162.1 GCA_902803645.1 uncultured Lachnospiraceae bacterium
GCATGGAGGATACCACGATGCCGGAAGCTGTGATCTGATTATCCATAGATCCTACTCATCTTCTTCCTTACGATAACCATAGTTGGCGATCAGAACATCCGAATCTCTCCATCTCTCCTTGACCTTGACCCAAAGACGCAGGTTCACTTTGCAGCCCAGGAGACGTTCGATCTCAAATCTGGCATTGGTTCCGATCTTTTTGAGCATGCTGCCCTTCTTACCGATGATGATACCCTTATGGGAATCCCTCTCGCAGATAATGGTGGCATCAATATCACACAGCCGCTTTCCCGGACGATCCTTCATCTGCTCGATAGTAACAGCAATTCCATGGGGCACCTCATCACTTAAGGCATGAAGAGCCTTCTCCCGGATCATCTCCGCACAGATGGCCCGCTCTGGCTGATCGGTAATGGTATCCTCATCGAAGAAGTAGGGGCCTTCCGGAAGATACTGATAAATGGTATTTAAAAGA
Source organism: uncultured Lachnospiraceae bacterium (assembly GCA_902803645.1). GTDB lineage: Bacteria > Bacillota > Clostridia > Lachnospirales > Lachnospiraceae > Weimeria. The sequence continues at coordinate 476 of CADCQT010000162.1, forward strand.
TCCTCGCAGCCCTGTCCCCGAAGAGCAGATACCGGAACAATCTCCGCAAAATCCATCAGATCCTTGTAGGCTGCAATGGATGTAAGGATCTGCTCATGACGGATGGTGTCGATCTTATTGATCACCAGAATAACCGGAGTATTCTGGGCCTTCAGGTTCTCAGCAATAAAGCGGTCTCCGCCTCCGACGAACTCATCCGGTTCTACCAGCCAGAGGATCAGATCCACCCCTTTAAGGGCAGCGGCTGTAACCTTCGTCATGTACTCTCCCAGCTTGTTCTTGGCCTTGTGAATACCCGGAGTATCCAAAAACACCACCTGGCCACGCTCGTCCGTATAGACTGTCTCAATACGGTTACGGGTGGTCTGGGGTTTGTTGGATGTAATGGCGATCTTCTGACCGATCATATGATTCATAAGTGTTGACTTCCCCACATTCGGACGTCCGATGATGGTTACAAATCCACTTCTTAACTTCTTGTCTGCTTCCATATATTCTCCTTATGCATTAAGGCTTTCGATCTTATCAAAAAGATCCGCATCCTTTTCAATGGCATCCTCATTACCGATAGCAACGATACAGTTATCGGACAGTGCCGCCTCGATGGCATCTGCCAGTGCCCTGATATCCTCAACCTCAGCGTCAAGGATCTGCTCTCTCTCCTTCTGAAGCTTGTCATAGGACACACCGGTAAGGATGGAGGTCAGATCCCTTTGACCTACCGATGCCGGAGTAAGAGGAGTATCCATATTACTGATGGCTCCGATGACATACTTTGTCATATCTCTTCTGCTCACATCAAAATTACGCAGGTATTCCGGGATCTTGTCAAAGACCTCATTGGATGCCCTAAGGTTTGGATCACGATAGGTAGTGAAGGTGGCCATACCGCTTCGAAGGAAGTTACTTCCGCATCCATAGGCTCCACCCTTCACACGGATATTGATCCAAAGGTAGTCGTAACTTAAGATCACCCGAAGGATCTTCATGGCTCCTGTATACGCAAAGTTCTTATTGGCAAAATTACCAACACGGCCAATGTAGTTCACAGCAGCCGAAGTCTTAATGGCCTCACAGAGAGGCTTATCTCCCAGATCAATCTGTGGGATCACTTCCTTATGATCCGGATAGAGCCGCCCAAGCCCCTCAGACATATAATCCCGAATCAACTGCATGGAGGCCGTCTTACCTACGGTATGAAGCACCAGGTGATTTCTGGTGAAGACCTTCTGCATCATCTCCCGGATCTTCTTCTGGAAGTCCTCGATCCGCTCATCATAATGCTCTGCAAAATCCTGCAGGAAACGGTAGTAATCCACACCGCCTGTTGCATCATTATAGGCTGCCGCAATGGAAAACCTGGCACTTCCCCGGACAGATGCAATGGCATTACCGCTGGACATAAACCGCATCTCAAGGGCACTCTTTTCCTCCATTAAGACTTCACGGATACGCTTCTTATCCCCAAAATCAGAGGTAAAGAGCATCTGAGCTAAAAGCTTCATGGCACTGTCTGCCTCATGGTACATAAATTTGGTTCTGATATCCGCAAAGAAACGGTAACCCTTTGTTACTGCTCCGGGGAGTGGATCCCTGTCCCCGCAGTCGGTACGGATGGCACGAACATCCGCTGCCATGCTTCCGGTATGGAGGTTCACCTGGGTGGAAAAATCCCGGTAGCTGTACTTTTCTGTATTCAAAAGTCCAAGAAGACGCATACCAAAGGCAAAGGCGGGAGCATCTGTAAGACCGATCTCTCCTGCATCAAAAAGGATATTCAAATAATCAATGCCGTTTGTCTCCTTATCGGTATAGACAACAGGAATTCCCTGTTCTAAGTGGATCTTTCCTGTGATCTCCCGGACCGTCTTCTTCAGATCTCTTCTGGAAAGAAGAGGAATGGTCTCAAGCTCTTCCTGGGTACTGGGGGTATCCTGATACTCCTTCAAATGAGCTGTCTCATCCACGATTCTTTGAATCTGCTCCTCTGACATGGAAGCCTTCTTCTTAGCCAGCTGATCTGCCAACTTCTTCTCCTCTTCTCCTGCAAGTCCAGGCTTTGGCAGTGCCAGCACAACAGAACTATGGGGATTATTCAGGAAATATTTGCGGATCAGATCTTCGTAGTAACCGGTTCCGATCTCTTTTTTCAGTTCCTCGATAACACCAAGCTCCTTCAGATGAAGGAATGGATCATCCTTGTCATAGATCCAGGAATCCAGGATGCCAAGACCATAGATCAGTCCCTTAGGATAACTTCCGAAATCTGCCTCGCGGTACTTAAACTCCGCTGAATTAAGGGCTGCCAGGAGGGTATCCGGATCAAGTCCCTTCTCCACCTGCTCCATAAGCACCTTTTTTACCAGATCCATAAAGGCCTGCTTTTTCTCCGGCTCACTGCCCTTTACCACGATAGAATAATAGGGCTGCAGCATGGCCGTCTGGTAGCCACCACTGACATCATTTCCGATTCCTGCATCGATGATAGCCTGACGAAGAGGAGCACCCGGTGCAGATAAAAGAGCATAATCCAGCACGTCAAAAGCCTCATAGAGCTTGGCGTTTAAGGCGTCTCCTGCCACAAAGTTCATAGAAAGATAGGTCTTTGCCTTCGTATCTTCTTCTGCCCCAATAGGGTAAGAGATCTCCACCTCTTTTTGCTCGGAAAAGGCCTCCTGGCGCTTCACCTCAGAATCCAGTTCGATCCTGTCATAGTCCCTTAAATAATTCTCATCCAGATAACGAAGCTGCTCCTCCATATCCGTATTACCGTAGATATAGATATACGCGTTCACCGGATGATAGTATCTTCTGTGGAAATTCAAAAACTCCTCATAGGTCAGATCCGGAATGTTCTTGGGGTCTCCACCGGACTCCACGCCGTAAGCGGTATCCGGGTACAGGGAATTCATGATCTGACGGTCCAGCATATCATCAGGGGAAGAAAAAGCCCCCTTCATCTCGTTATATACCACACCATTGATGGTCAGATCATCGGATGGATCCTTCATCTCATAGTGCCATCCCTCCTGTCGGAAGATCTCCTCATACTGGTAGATATTGGGATGGAGCACCGCATCCATATACACATCCATAAGATTCCGGAAGTCTGTCTCATTGGTGGAAGCCACAGGATAAACGGTCTTATCCGGATAGGTCATGGCATTTAAAAAGGTATTCAAAGATCCCTTTACCAGTTCCACAAATGGATCTTTGGTGGGATATTTTTTAGATCCGCAAAGCACTGTATGCTCAATGATATGAGGAACTCCGGTGGAATTCTCAGGGGGCGTACGAAATCCGATGTAGAACACCTTGTTATCATCATCATTTTCCACCAGAGCAATGGTTGCACCGCTCTTCTTATGACGAAGTACCGTTCCATCGGAATGCACATCTGTTAACTTTTCCTGTTTGATCAGCTCATAGGCTGAGGGAATATTTTTAATCATTATCTTTACTCCTTTGTATGAATATCGATCTGTTGATAGGGAATGGTGATTCCTTCTGCATCAAAAGCCTGCTTCACCTCTTCGTTCAGTCGCCAGAGCACTGTCCAGTAATCCTCCATGGGGACCCAGAGCTGAAGTCCCAGATCCACCGAAGAGGCTGCCAGTTCTCTTACAAACACCTTCACCTCGGTGCCCTGCTTTAATTCCGGCACGCTCTTTCCAAGGTTCAGGAGGATTTCTTTCGCTTTTTTTATATCATCCTCATAACCTATGGAAAAGGTCTGGTTGATCATTCTCTGATCCGCTGTGGTCACATTGGTCAAAGATGAGTTGGCCAGTACACCATTGGGAATCACCACGATCTTGTTCTCAATGGTACGAAGTCTTGTGTAAAAAATAGAAATAGAAGATACGGTTCCCTCATTGCGATGGGTATCCTCAATAATGTAATCTCCTACCCGAAAGGGCTTAAGAAGCAGGATCAAAACCCCTCCTGCGAAGTTGGCCAGTGCTCCCTGCAGAGCCAATCCTGCTGTAAGTCCAAGGGATGCTACACCTGCAGCAACAGAACTTGTCTGCACGCCGAAAAGATTCAGAATCACTGCTCCGATCACCACATATCCGATGACCTTAAGGATCCCGTCCACAAACTGGCAGACTCCCTTGTCCACCTGCCGGTGTTCCATCCCCCGAAGTGCCAGTCGGCGAAGCATCCGCCAGATCCTCACACCCACAAAGTAGACCACAAAGGCCAGGATCACACTGGCTGCAAAATCCAGTCCCCCGGAGAGGAACTTCTCCAGCCAGGCCTTGAGTACACCTTCTTTGATATTTAATTCCATGCTATTATAAACCTTTCTACCCAATTAGTTCATCCACAGCGTTTCTATCATAGCAGACTTTACATATGAATTCTATAAGCCATTGGGTCACAAGAGAGAGACATGTATGAAATGATCGAGACCTTTGACATGAAATTGTTATCTGATAAAGAATGCAAAGAGAAAGGTTTTTTTCTATCTAGCGAATAAATATTATTGACAGTTTTCTGTAAAAGTTAAAAAGAGCTGTGTACACAGCTCTTTTTCATATTATCTTATCGATCCAATTCATGTATAAAAAGTCCGCTTCGAAGCTTCGGTTCAAACCAGGTGGACTTCGGCGGCATCAATCTGCCGGCATCCGCCACAGCAAACAGTTCCGCAATGGATGTGGGATACATGGCAAAAGCCACGGCTGCATCCGCTCTGCATCGCTTCTCTAATTCCTTAAGTCCCCGGATTCCGCCTACAAAATCGATCCTCTCATCCGTCTTGGGATCATTGATGCCAAGAACCGGCGCAAGAATCTGATCCTGCAGGATAGACACATCAAGACCGGCCACAGGATCATCGGAACGCACCTCACTCTTGAAAGCGAAGTTATACCAGGTTCCATCCAGATACATGGAAAATCCTCCCTTAAATTCCGGAGGAATGGGAGCTCTTCCCTGACGGCGAAGATCCGCAACTGACTTGACCTTACTGAGAAATTCCATTGTGGAAAGTCCGTTCAGATCACGAACCACACGGTTATAATCCATAATCTTAAGCTCTTCATCCGGAAAGAGGACAGAGAGGAAGTAATTAAACTCCTCTTCTCCTGTATACCCAGGATGCTCCTCTCTTCGCTTCAATCCCACCTTCACTGCGGATGCTGCTCTGTGATGACCGTCTGCAATATAGATGGAATCAATACCGGAAAATGCATTGGCAATCACCGCAATATCCTCCGGTTTCTTCACAATCCATACCCGGTGGGTAATCCCGTCTAAGGTGGTAAAATCGTACACCGGCGCCGTATGCTTGGTCTTGGTAACAATTCCTGTAATATCACTGTTACGACGATAAGCAAGGAAGATCGGACCTGTCTGGGCATTGGTAATATCCACATGCGCAATACGGTCCTTCTCCTTCTCTGCCCTGGTGTTCTCATGCTTTTTGATCACTCCGCTTTCGTAGTCATCAATACTTGCACAGGCAACAATTCCCGTCTGGGCACGACCGTTCATATTCAGTTCATAAACATAATAACAAGGTGCCTTGTCACGGACAAAGGAGCCATCCTCTACCCATTCCCAAAGCAGATCATGAGCCCTCTGATAAACCTTCGGGTCATACTCGCTTACATCCAAATCAAAGGCAGTCTCCGCCCGGTCAATGGCCAGGAAGGAGTGGGGGAACTTGCGAACATGCTCCGTTGCCTCTGCCCGGTTATATACATCATATGGAAGTGCTGCGATGGTCTGTGCCATATCCTCTCTCGGACGGATTGCAGCAAAAGGTCTAATGGTTGCCATAATTGCTTCTTTCTATGCAATGAAAACAAAACTTATTTGACGATTCTTACCCGGATGACACCATCCACCGCTGTCAGCTTCTCTACAACATCGGCTGCAACCGGTGAATCCACATCGAGAAGTGCGTAAGCATACTCTCCGCGGCTCTTGTTAGTCATATCTGCCACATTGATATTGGCATCTCCTAAGATGGTCGTATACTTAGCGATCAGTCCACTCTTATTGGAATGAAGAATTGCAAGACGACCTGCTGTATTACAGATACCCATATCACAATCCGGATAGTTGACAGAGTGACGGATGTTACCGTTCTCCATGTAATCCATGATCTCGTCCACTGCCATCTCTGCACAATTCTCCTCAGCCTCCTCAGTAGAAGCTCCCAGGTGAGGAGTAGCGATCACGCCCTCAACACCTGCTGTTACAGGATTTGGGAAATCGGATACATAGTGACGGACCTTACCGGAAGCAAGACCTGCCACAACCGCCTTCTCATCTACCAGAAGATCACGGGCGAAGTTTAAGATGATAACCCCTTTCTTCATCTGGTTGATGGCTGCTGTATTGATCATCTCCTTGGTTGAATCCAAAAGAGGAACATGTACTGTAATAAAATCACACTCACGATAGATATCATCCACATTTGTCACATGCTTAACGGAACGTGAAAGGTTCCATGCCGCATTAACAGAGATATATGGATCATATCCGTATACTTCCATCCCAAAGTGTGTTGCTGCATTTGCAACCTTCACACCGATGGCTCCAAGTCCGATAACACCAAGCTTCTTACCGGCAAGCTCTGTTCCGGCAAAGTTCTTCTTGGCCTTCTCCATATCCTTGGCGATGTTCTCATTATCCTTATTCTCTTCTACCCACTTGTTACCACCGATAACATCACGGCTTGCAAGGAGCATTCCTGTAAATACCATTTCCTTAACGGCATTACTGTTGGCACCCGGTGTATTGAAGACTACGATACCTTCCTGGGCGCAACGGTCAAGAGGAATATTATTAACACCGGCACCTGCTCTTGCGATGCAGGCAAGCTTGTCAGAAAACTCCATGTCGTGCATCTTGGCAGAACGTACCAGAATGGAATCCGCTTCCTGCACATCCTCTGTCGCCTTGAAATTAGTGGTGAAGCGCACCAGTCCCTTGGGACTGATGGCATTTAAAGTATTATATGTAAACATGTATCTTTCTCCTTTTTCCATTGCCTATACGGCCATCGGTCTTAGCTGTTCTTCTTCTCGAACTCTGCCATGAATTCTACTAACTTCTCTACGCCTTCCTTTGGCATAGCATTGTAGATTGAAGCTCTCATACCACCTACGGTTCTGTGTCCCTTCAGATTCTCAAAGCCTGCTGCCTTGGCCTCTGCCACAAACTTGGCATCAAGGTCTGCATCTCCTGTCACAAAAGGCACATTCATAAGAGAACGGGAAGCCGGCTCAACTGTACCCTTGAAGAGCTTGCTCTGATCAAGGAAATCATAAAGGACAGCTGCCTTCTCTTCGTTTCGCTTCTTCATAGCCTCAAGTCCACCGTTCTTAAGAAGCCACTTGAATACAAGACCGCAGATATAGATTGCCCAGCAGTTTGGTGTGTTGTATAAAGAGTCATTGTCTGCCTGTGTCTTCCACTTGAGCATGGTAGGTGTACCCTCAAGGACATCATCTGTAATAAGATCCTCACGGATAATGGCAATGACAAGACCTGCAGGTCCCACGTTCTTCTGAACACCGCCGTATACAACAGCATACTTGCTTACATCGATAGGCTCAGATAAGAAGCAGGATGATACATCGGATACAAGATCCACACCCTTGGTATCCGGGAGCTCATGGTAATGTGTTCCATAGATGGTGTTGTTCTCACAGATATAAACATAGTCAAGATCATCTGTGATAGCCAGATCGGAACAATCCGGAATATAAGAGAAGGTCTTGTCTGCTGAAGATGCAAGCTCTACTACCTCTCCGTAACGCTTTGCCTCCTGCGCTGCCTTCTTGGCCCACTGGCCGGTAACGATGTAGCCGGCCTTCTTGTTCTTCATAAGGTTCATAGGTACAGCGGAGAACTGCTGGCTGGCACCGCCCTGAAGGAACAATACCTTATAGTTGTCCGGAATGTTCATCAGCGAACGAATGTCTGCTTCTGCTTCCTTAATAATGTCGTCAAACATCTTCGAACGATGCGACATCTCCATAACCGACATTCCACAGCCCTTGTAATCCATCATATCTTCTGCTGCTTCCTTCAGAACCTCCTCCGGCAGAACAGCTGGACCTGCTGAAAAGTTGTACACTCTAGACATCTGTTTTCCTCCTGTATCTTAAATGTTGAGTTTCTTTTCGCATCTTCTAACTTTGAAGATGCATGATTGTCCGTCCGTCACGTCCACGCGTCCGTCTCTCGCAATCACCTTACCTATATTACCATATTTGGGCAGATTTGAAAGATACAATCTGCCCAAATTTCAGAAAATATTGTTTTTTTACAAACACACTTTAACGTATTGGTGTGTTAATCCTCTTCTCTTTTCTCTTTTTCCTTAAGATCTACATCATCAAAGCAGTCACTGATGGGGGCTCCCGGTGCCACCATAGGCCATACCTTATCATCGCTTCCTACGATCACATCGATAAGGACCGGCCCCTCGGTCTCCATTGCCTGAGCCAGACAGGCATCAAACTCCGCCTGACTGGTGGCTCGAAGTCCCGTAGCGCCCATGGCCTGAGCCAACAGCACATAGTCTACTCCATCATCCAGGATCGTATTGGAATAGCGCTTACCATAGAAAAGATCCTGCCACTGACGAACCATTCCAAGGACATGGTTATTAAGAACCACCTCTACAATGGGAAGCTTATTACGAACTGCTGTGGCGATCTCATTCATATTCATACGCAGGCATCCGTCTCCTGCGATATTAAATACCTTCCTGCCCGGGTTACCTACAGCCGCACCAATGGCAGCTCCAAGACCGTATCCCATGGTTCCAAGGCCGCCAGAAGTCAGAAGCTGTCTTGGACGGTTGTAATTGTAGTATTGGGCTGCCCACATCTGATGCTGCCCCACCTCGGTAACAATCAGGGCATCCCCCTTTGTCTTACGATAAATGGCATCAATGGCATAAGGTCCGGTAAGGCCTTCCTTCGGAATGGTGGTGGGGAACTTCTCCTTAAGGCCCTCGATATAGCGCATCCAATCCTTGTGCTCCTGCTTCTTAAGCTTGGGCAGAAGCTGTCTTAAGACTTCTCTTACATCTCCAATGATCTGGGCATCTACCACAATGTTCTTATTGATCTCGGCGGGGTCGATGTCGATCTGAAGCACCCTAGCATTCTTAGCAAAGGTTTTGGGGTTACCAAGAACACGATCCGAGAATCTGGTTCCAATAGCGATGAGAAGATCACAGGAGGATACCCCCAGATTACTTACCTTTGTACCATGCATCCCCAGCATACCGGTATAACGGGGCAGGGTTCCTGCATAAGCTCCCTTACCCATAAGAGAGTCACATACAGGGGCATCAATAGTATCTGCCAGCGCCTTAAGCTCCTCTGTGGCACCGGAGATCACGGCTCCTCCGCCCACAAAAATATAGGGCTTTTTTGCTGATGTGATCATGGATACTGCTGTCTCCAGATCCGCCGGTGTAATATCCTCCACCTTCCGTAAGACCTTTGGGATCACCATCTCCTTATACTCGCACAAAGCGGCTGTTGCGTCCTTGGTGATATCCACAAGCACAGGACCCGGCCGGCCGGAACTTGCAATCTTAAAGGCCCGGCGCAGAGTATCTGCCAATTTCTCCACATCCTTGACGATGAAGTTATGCTTGGTGATGGGCATGGTAATACCTGCAATATCCACCTCCTGGAAGGAATCCTTACCTAAAAGGGGCACTGTAACATTACAGGTGATAGCCACCATGGGTACAGAATCCATATAGGCGGTGGCAATTCCTGTCACCAGGTTGGTAGCTCCCGGTCCACTGGTTGCAAAGCATACCCCCACCTTACCGGTGCTTCTGGCATAACCGTCTGCCGCATGGGACGCACCTTGCTCATGACTGGTAAGGACATGGTGGATCTCATCACTATGCTTGTATAATGCGTCATATACGTTAAGGATCGCCCCTCCCGGATATCCGAATACCGTATCGACCTTCTGTTCCAAAAGACATTTGATTACAATTTCTGCTCCTGTCAGCTGCATGTCTTTCTCCTCTTTCCCTTCTATCTTTTCGCTTGCGCTGTCTTTTTCTTCCTAAAATGCCCCGCTGATGATACGCGGGGCATTGGCTGTTGCTATGAACCTGTCTTACTGCTGACCCGGGACTTCAAGGATTGCTCCTCTGTTACCGGATGTGACCATAGCCTGATACCGCTTCAGATATCCGGTGGTCACCTTCGGCTCTCTCGGCTGCCACTTGGCTCTGCGCTCTGCCATCTCCTCTTCGCTGACCTGAAGATTTAAGGTCATGGATGGAATATCAATGTCAATGATATCTCCCTCTTCTACAAGGGCGATTGGGCCACCTACCGCTGCCTCAGGAGATACATGTCCGATGGAAGCTCCACGGCTGGCTCCGGAGAATCGTCCGTCTGTGATCAGAGCAACAGAAGAACCAAGTCCCATTCCTGCAATGGCTCAAGTAGGATTCAGCATCTCGCGCATACCGGGGCCACCCTTTGGTCCCTCGTAACGGATCACCACAACATCTCCTTCTACGATCTTGCCCCCCTTGATGGCTGCAATTGCATCCTCTTCACAGTCGAAGACACGGGCAGGACCGGAGTGGGTCATCATCTCAGGCACTACGGCACTTCTCTTAACAACAGATCCGTCCGGTGCCAGGTTACCCTTTAATACTGCAAGACCACCCTCTTTGCTATATGGGTTATCCAGCGGGCGGATCACCTCAGGATTAAGGTTTATGCTGTTCTTAATAGCCTCTCCGATGGTCTTACCGGTTACAGTCATACAATCCTTATTCAGAAGGCCTGCATCATCCAGTTCCTTCATAACGGCATAGACACCGCCGGCCTCATTCAGATCCTCCATATAGGTAGGACCCGCCGGAGCCAGGTGACAAAGGTTCGGTGTCTTCTCAGAGATGGGATTGGCAAAACTGATATCAAAATCAAAACCGATTTCATGGGCAATAGCCGGAAGATGAAGCATGGAGTTGGTGGAACATCCAAGCGCCATATCCACGGTAAGAGCATTCATAATGGCATCCTTGGTGATAATATCTCTTGGGCGGATGTTCTTTCTTAACATATCCATAACTGCATATCCTGCCTTCTTCGCCAGACGAAGTCTTGCAGAATAAACGGCAGGGATGGTTCCATTTCCCGGAAGTCCCATTCCAAGAGCCTCGGTAAGGCAGTTCATGGAGTTTGCGGTATACATACCGGAGCAGCTGCCACAGGTAGGACAGACATTCTCCTCGAAGTGGCATACCTCTTCTTCTGTCATCTTGCCTGCTGCATGAGCTCCCACTGCCTCAAACATAGAGGAGAGGGAACGCTTCTTGCCGTGGATATGACCTGCCAGCATAGGACCACCGGATACAAATACGGTAGGAACATTGACTCTTGCTGCCGCCATGAGAAGGCCCGGAACATTCTTATCACAGTTTGGGATCATAACCAGTGCATCAAACTGATGGGCAATGGCCATACACTCTGTGGAATCAGCGATCAGATCACGGGTCACAAGAGAGTACTTCATGCCAATATGACCCATGGCGATTCCGTCACATACAGCAATGGCAGGGAACATAACAGGAGTTCCTCCGGCCTCTGCAACACCCATCTTAACAGCCTCGGCGATCTTATCCAGATTCATATGTCCCGGTACGATCTCATTGTAAGAACATACAATACCTACCATTGGCTTTTTAACTTCTTCCTCTGTATATCCCAATGCATTCAGAAGGCTTCGCGCCGGAGCCTGCTGCATTCCGCTTTTCATATTATCGCTTAACATATTTCATTTCCTTCCTTATCACACACTCTTATAATCTAGAAACAATGGCATCTCCCATAGCAGAACATCCCACCTGCTTTGCTACGCTGCCGCCCTCTCTTGGCATAATATCTCCGGTCCTGATACCGTCATCTAATGTCTTCTTCACCGCATCCTCAATGGCATCCGCCTCGGCATCCAGATCAAAGCTGTAACGAAGCATCATGGCAGCAGAAAGGATGGTTGCGATAGGATTGGCAATATCCTTACCTGCAATATCCGGTGCGGATCCGCCACTTGGCTCATACAGACCAAACTTGGTCTCATTCAGGCTGGCAGAGGAGAGCATTCCAAGGGATCCTGTGATCATAGCCGCCTCGTCGGAGAGGATATCACCAAACATGTTCTCTGTCAGTACCACATCGAACTGGGCCGGATCCTTCACCAGCTGCATAGCACAGTTGTCCACCAGCATATGCTCTAAGATCACCTCAGGATAATCCTTTGCCACCTCTTCTACCACCTTGCGCCAGAGACGGGAGGAATCCAATACATTGGCCTTATCTACGGAGATGACCTTCTTCCTTCTCTTCATGGCCACGTCAAATCCCCGCTTTGCGATCCTGCGGATCTCTTCTTCGTTATAGGTCAGGGTATCCTCAGCTGTCATAAGGCCGTTCACCTCATGGGTACGCCTGCGTCCAAAGTAAAGTCCCCCGGTAAGCTCACGCATGATCAGCATGTCAAATCCGGCCTCTGCGGTAGCCTCCTTCAGAGGACAGGCTTCCTTCAGCTGAGGGTACAGATAAGCCGGTCTTAAGTTGGCAAAAAGATTCAGGGACTTACGAAGCTTCAAAAGTCCTGCCTCCGGACGCTTCTGTGGCGGAAGCTGATACCAGGGAGATGTAGAAGTGTTGCCTCCGATACTGCCCATTAGAACAGCATCCTGAGCCTTCGCCGTCTCAATTGCTTCATCGGTAAGAGGCTCTCCTGTGGCATCAATGGAGCAGCCGCCCATTAAAATATCGGTTCTGTGAAAGGTATGGCCGAACTTCTCTCCCACCTTCTCCAAAACCTTCCAGGCCTCATCTGTTACTTCTGGTCCAATTCCGTCACCGGCAATAACGCCAACTTTAAATTCCATTTATCTGCCCTTCTTTCTATAGAATATGAACCTACTATAGTCTATCTGTGAATATTTTTCAAGTGAAGAGTTAAATCAATTCACTATACTAAAAAAGAGCATACAAAAAAAGGACTGCATAAACAGTCCTTTGTTCTATAAACGGGCAAGGGTCGCCAAAGCATCCCCGCTGCACAGGCGGCGGCCATGCTCCTGAAGATATGGTGATGTATGAGCTCTGAATTTGGGTGAGCCGGAATACTCTGCCAGAGCAAAAATGGTTCTGGCCATAGAGATCTTATGATCTGTCAATACAATGGACAAATAATACCGTCCGTCAGCCTTATACAAGTCGGACTTGGCCATTGGGTTCCAGGGAAGGATCTGCTTACTGAGGCGGACCACATCATCCAAACGATCGAAGGAAACCGTAACCGGCAGCATAACAGGCTCGTCATCCTCAAGGCTCTCTAACAGATCCCTGGTCTCCTTGGTCTTAAGTCTGGTAAGAATGCTGCTGACCCGCTCAACCTGCGGGCTGACATCAGAGAAGACGATATCATCATCATCATCATCATCCTCGTCATCATCATCCAAGTCTGCCCCTTCCAGAAATTCCCGAATGGTACCCCCATCCTTAAGCTCCTCCGGGGTGTGCTGCTGAAGAAGTTCCTTATACTGATGAAGCATGGCGGCAATGGCACTCTTCTGATCGTCAAAGATGGTAAGGGTAACATCCCCCTCCGGGAGAACAGACATCTGAACATTCAGCTGACCGGAGTCCGCGTGGAAATCCACCCGATCCTTGGCCTCTGCAAGGACCTCTCTTAACAGATCCCTTGCCTTCTCCTTATTGCTGATCAGGTCATCCAATGCAAGCCCCATCTCCTCAAGTTCTTCCTTTGAAATTCTGCAACTAATGGAATTCTCATCCACTCTCTTAATCTTCATAAGCCAATTCCTCTTTCCTAATTCCGAGAATTACCTCTTTCATTATACTCAGTACAAAAGTTAATGGCAATAAATCCTATATCAAAAAAATCCCGAAGCCTATGCCCCGGGATCTTATGCTGCAGGAAATGGGACTTGAACCCACACGATGTTGCCACCGGCAGATTTTGAGTCTGCTGCGTCTGCCATTCCGCCATTCCTGCCAACTGCTATATAGTATCAAAAAAGCGGGTGTCTTTCAACCCACTTTTTTAATTTTAATTGATTTTGCCAAAAAGATCAGAATTCTTTCTGAAGCTTCTCCCAGATCGGGAAGCAATCCAGTGTTGCAAAATAGTCCTTCGGCTCCTGAGCACGGCGGATCAGCTCATAGCTTCCATCCTCCTTCAGAAGGATCTCACTGCACCATAACCGTCCGTTATAGTTGTATCCCATAGCAGAGCCGTGTGCTCCTGTATCGTGGATATAGATCAGATCTCCCATATCGATCTTCGGAAGCTTACGGTCAATGGCAAACTTGTCATTATTCTCACACAAAGATCCGGTCACATCATAGGTGTGATCACAGGCCTCATTCTCTTTCCCCATGACAGTGATATGGTGATATGCACCATACATAGCCGGACGCATCAGGTTGGCTGCACAGGCATCCACACCGATGTAATCCTTATAGGTCTTCTTCTCGTGGATGGCACGGGTAACAAGAGCACCGTAAGGACCCATCATAAAGCGTCCCATCTCTGTATAGATGGATACATTCTCAAGACCTGCCGGTACCAATACCTCATCAAACACCTTATGTACCCCTTCTCCGATCACAGAGATATCATTTGCCTTCTGATCCGGCTGATAAGGAATACCAACACCTCCAGAGAGATTGATAAAGTCAAGGGATACTCCGGTCTTCTCCTTGATCTCCACTGCGAGCTCAAAAAGAGTCTTGGCAAGAGCCGGATAATAGTCATTGGTCACCGTATTACTTACCAGGAAGGCATGAAGACCGAAACGGGTCACCCCTTCTTCCTTCATTCTGCTGTAAGCCTCTAACAACTGCTCATGGGTCATACCGTACTTGGCATCTCCCGGGTTATCCATGATTCCGTTACTGATTTCATAAACTCCACCCGGATTATAACGGCAGCTCATGGTCTTAGGAAGCTGGCCAAGAACACGCTTTACATCATCGATATGGGTAATATCATCCAGATTGATGATGGCTCCAAGCTCAGCCGCCTTCACGAACTCCTCATCCGGTGTATCATTACTGGAGAACATGATCTCATCTCCGGCGAATCCACATGCATTGGAAAGCTGAAGTTCTGTCAGAGAAGAGCAGTCCGTACCGCAGTCATACTCCTTCAGAATCTGAAGTAAAAAGGGGTTCGGGGTTGCCTTCACTGCAAAATACTCACGGAATCCCTTGTTCCAGGCAAAGGCATCCTTTACCTTCTTCGCATTCTCACGAATACCCTTTTCATCATATATATGAAAAGGAGTTGGGTACTGTGCAGCGATCTCTTCCAGCTTCTCTTTCGTAGTAAATGGTGTTTTCATAATCTTTCTTCTTTCTTTCTCAAATTCACGCTACTTATGCCTAGCACTTTAACATACTAACGTAATAATGTAAAGGATAAATAGACATTTCTAACCAGTGATACGAAAAAAGGCAGCCCCCGAAGGAACTGCCTCTCCATCAAGCTAGCGACCGGAATCGAACCGGTGACCTCCTCACTACCAATGAGGTGCGCTACCGACTGTGCCACGCCAGCTTACGATGTCCAGACAAGTTGTCTGTGTCACCGACCTGTTTAATATACAATAGACACAATTAAATGTCAACAGGTTTTTTAAAAAAATTTGATATTCTATCCCAGGCTGACTCCATCCGGATATACCCGGTTGATATAGGATACAAATTCCTGGGCCTGACGGATGGGGGGAACACCGCCGTACTTCCTGACCGTACTGCTACCATTAGAGTAAGCCGCAAGAGCATAATCCAAATTCCCGTTAAACTCCTTCAGAAGTGAAGATAAAAGCTTCGCCCCTCCCATAATATTCTCCTGAGGATCATAGGCATTCGTAACCCCAAGCCCCTGGGCGGTCTTTGGCATAAGCTGCATCAGACCCATGGCACCGCTCTTACTGGTGGCTGTGGTGGAAAACCTGGACTCATGGTAGGCAATGGCCACCAAAAGCTTCTCATCTACCCCATACTTCTGGGCTGCCTTACGAAAGAGAGGCTCAAGCTGCTGCGGCACCTGAATGGTAGCAGAAGAGGCATCCGTTGCCTGCTTCACCTGACTGGCATCCATAGTGTTCACCTTCTGAAGACCAGTGGCTCCTGCCTGATTCCCGGAGCCTGCCTGATCAGCCGCAGGAAAAAGAGCCGCCCTTTTCTTCTCGAGAAGCTTTTGAAATTTTTCTACCGACTTAAGAGGATCCTTCGAAGAGCTGCTCTTTGTCACAGCCCCCTGCTCCTCTGTCGCCTGTAAGGTTGAAGTATAGATATAATCCTTTGTCTGAATTGTAATCTGCATCCCGCACCCTCGCATCTTAACGGATGACATCCGCAAACAACTGTCTCTTCCGCTCAATCATCTCATCGATCCTGTCAATATAGGTTCTGATATCCTTCACATTCTCACAGCGGGTAATCTGGGTATCCCCGGTCACCGGATCAATGCGGACCTTCTTACATGCTGCTCCTGCACCAATGGCAAGAATGTCCTCTCTCTCCTCCATAATAAGAATATTGTATAATCCTTCCTTGCCCGGCTTGGCAAAGCCCACATTTTCCATGTTCCCTGCCATATTCTTCTGACGGTAGAGATAGTAGGGATGCATCCCAAGCTTCTCTGCTGCAAGGTAGGAGGCCTCCATGATTTCATCGGAGTTAGTATAAGTATAATCCTGATACTTATCCCATTCAAGATTCAATCTGGCAGAGGTCTTAAGAGCAAGGGAGTGTACCGTCAGATTCTCCGGATCCATGGCCACCACTTCATCCAAAGAATGCTGCATATCCTGTGGACTCTCCCCGGGAAGACCAAGGATCAGATCCATATTAATGCAGTCAAATCCCACCTGACGGGCAAGGGCATAGGCCACCCTGATATCCTCCACACTGTGATGGCGTCCGATCAGATCTAATGTCTTCTGGTTCATCGTCTGAGGGTTGACGGAGATACGCCCCACCCCGTGAGCCTTAAGGACCTTAAGCTTATCTAAAGTGATAGAATCCGGTCTTCCCGCCTCTACCGTAAACTCCTTCAGATGAGAAAGATCCAGCTTCCTCTCGATATAGGTAAGGACCTCGTCCAGTTCCACCGGTCCAAGGGCAGTAGGGGTTCCTCCGCCAAAATAGATGCTGTCTAATCTCCTCCCGGCAAAATGCTCCGCTGCAAAATCGATCTCCTTCTCAAGAGATGCCACATAGGCGGGAACCATGTGCCTATAGGCACCAATGGCATGAGAAGAAAAGGAACAGTACAGACAGATGGATGGACAGAACAGGACACCAAGGTAGAGAGAATATCCCTTCCCCTGAAGGTTTAAGGAAGGATCCCCTGCCCTCTCCTCCTCTGTGGCACCCTCGATCTTGGAAAGTACCTGATGCTCAAGGGCTGTGATCTTAAGGGTCTGGCGGATCTTCTCATCTGTGGTCCGGTAGTTTTGCTTCATAAAGCCGGTGATAAAATCCGCCTTCTCCCCCTGCTCCATAAGTTCCAGAGACTTCTTGGTGGGACGGATACCGGTCTGGGCTCCCCAGGGAAGTTCCTTCCCCGTCACCTTCACCAAAAGATCATAGGCTCCCCGCTTCACTGCGTTTTTCTTAGCGGAGCGAAGGGCCATTGCCTTCCAGTTCTCATCAAAGGAAGCCTTCTTCAGCTGAACCGGTGTAAAATCCGATGCCGTAATCTCCTGCTGATAGGGGATTACAAGGGAAGCATCCTCCTTCCCATCCACATGGAGGGAAATGGTCACATCCCCCTCCTCTTCCGGAACAAAGACCTTCATAGAGGCCGTGACCGCCTCCTCTTCTCTTTGCCTCTTCTCATCGGTGCTTTCCCTTCCAAGAAGCACACCATCTGCAAAGATCAGAAGTCTTTCCTTCGGAAAAAAGGACCGCATCAGCGGTCCAATATCATTGTCATAAATTCTTCTATTTAATACTAATTCAATCATAACCCTTATTATATCAACCGTGATATTCTCCGTCAAACTTAAGAAGTGTCATATCAGAAACTTCCTCCAGTTCCCGGATCTTCTCTGTGAAGGTCAGGTCCTGACTGTTTGCCACAAACTGGAAGGTCTCTTCTACCTGATCTCCCCGGAATACCTTGGAACGGACCCGAATCCTGTGCTTAGGCTGAAAGTAACGAAGGATCTTATCCGATACCTGGGTTCCCCTGTAATGTACCACCAGGACATAGGCATCCTTTGCCACCGGTCTTGAGGCAAAGCCCCATACCAGAAGCAGCATCACAAGGAAAGATAAAAATACCAGGATATACATTCCAGCTCCTGCTGCAATTCCCGAGGTGATGGCCCAGAACAGATACATCAGGTCCAGAGGCTCCTTAATGGCGGTACGGTACCTGACGATGGAAAGCGCACCCACCATACCAAGGGAGATCACGATATTGGTGGAGATGGCCAGGGTAACCATACAGGTAAGGACGGTCATGCCCACAAGGGTAATACTGAAGTTTTTACTGTAGACCACACCCTTATAAAATCGCTTGTAGACCTGATAGATCAAAAGTCCGATCACAAGGGCCAGGGCCAGATCCAGGATCATGGCAATAATGGTGTCAGCCCGAATAGCCTGGTTATAGGTTGCCGACTCCAATATGGATTTTTTAATTACATCTTTTACGCTCATACTTACTCCTCTCCTGTATGAAACAGCATCTCACGCTGCTTGTTCAGGCATAACACATATTTTGACGCCGCAATCACGCTTCCCTCTTCTGTAGGCAGAAGATCCCGTATGATCTCCGGCAGATACTCTGTAAACTTCACTTCCAGGATCAGCTTCCCCTCCGGCATTACCTCATAGGAGGGAAGATCCCTTGCAAAAAGGTCCCCAGCAAAAAGACTTGTCCTCACATGTTCATCAAAGGTGATGCGCACATCTCCTCCCGGAAAGACCAGGGGGATCCTTTCATAGTCCACCACCACTGCCGGCCGAAGACCATTCATAACTGTCTCCAGATAAAATTTCTTCGGAAGGTCCTCTTCTCTTTTTAACAGGAACCCGCAATCGCCTCTTAAGATTCCCTTAAGCTCCTCCCCGGTAAGAGAAGCAGCCTCCTTGTTGATATAGGAACCTTCCTTTTTCTTTCGCTCCAGTTTGATGATATTCTTGGAATAATTATAGGTACGGATCCGATACTTCTTACGGCTTTTTACTCCCGCCAGCTTATCCAAAAGGGCGCTGTCATAAAGGTCATCGAAATAGAGGCTTCGGATAAAGTAGCCCTTTTGCCCTGCGTTAGGGTCCATTCCCATAACTGCAGACAGACGATCCATCAAGATCTTTTTCCTTGAAGATGTGATCTCAAACTTAAGCTCATGCCGATAAGCCATCTTACTCTCCCTCCAGGGTGATTTTTCCATCAGGTCCTACGAAGAATGTCAGGATACCCACATGGCTCTCGCCCTCTGCATCAAAATAGTTATCAAAGGCAACCTGGGTCCTGCCGGTGTCACTCTTTGCCACCACCTGTATGAAGTACTGTCCGGGGGAGAGCTTCTTATCATAGGTACAGCTTGGCGTATAAAGTCCATCCTTCTCATAGATGGGATTTTTCATAGTGACATCCTGTGATAACCGGAAGGTGTAGGTAATGCCTCTCTTATGGAAATCATAGGAAGGATCCCAGGTAAACTGACATCCCTTGCCGGTGGAAGACGGCTTTCCGATATAGAAAGGCATAGGGTTATCCAGAGACTCTTTGTACTTCTCATAGTAGGTATCCACTCCGCTGAGCATCTTACCAATCATAGTATTATATTCGGAGGATGTCAGTTCCTCATGCTCTGCATCCGGCTCACGAAAAGCGTAGGGCTTTGCTATACTTCTGTATCTGTGTATCAAATCTGCCAGGCGACCGTCATCCAGCTGCTTTTTCACCTCTTCCACCTTTTTATCCAGTTCCCTGCAAAAGGTCTCATCCTTTAACAGTCTTCGAAACAACACGTTGCCCCAATAGTTGCTGACACCGGACTGCCAGCCAAGACTAACACGCTTGCCCCTGACAGCATCATCAACTCCTGCAAAGCTTCCGTCGCAATCCCAGTTAATCAGGTACCATTTTTTTCCGTTCAAAGGACTGTAGAGATAGTAGTTCTGAGACTGGGTATCCACGTTGTTCACCAACATATTAAATGCCAGAAAAGCCGTCAGATTCTCCTCGTCAAACCACTTGCGAAGGACCTTACGGATGGGAATGGAAGAATCGTTTACATCCGAGAGCATATCCATAAGTTTCTGATGGTCATCGTTGCCCTTGATCTCAAGAAGCTGTTCAAAAGCATCCTTGTCATATTTGCTGTCGCTTTTTAACCGGATGGTATCAGCATAGGACAGAAACTCAAAGTTGTTGACCTTATAGAGCTGTCCGTTCCGGTCAAGTCCATGGACCTGAAGGGCATCCTTGTTCAGCTGCTCCACCTGGGTATATAGTCCGTAATCCACAAAGGTATCACTGGCATGCTCTGTCTCATCCTTGACATAGAGATGGACAAAGCTGGTCCGAAGGGAGACAAGCCCCTTCACATCCTTGATCAGATCATAGCAAAGCTTGTTACGGAAACGGCTTCCATCCGAGACATGCTTATTCAGATTGATGATACGCTGTCCCCGATAGGTATCCGATGCCTTATTCAGCTTAATCTTAAAGTTCTTCTGTTCCATATTGGCAGTACTTGCACCGCGGATCAGCACCACGCCGTTGGGCGAAGATAAGCCATAACCTAATTCGCCTTCCCTTGGGCCATTCTCATCTCCCACCTGAAGGAGGGCATTACACTTATAACGCTCCTTATGCATCTTCGCATAATCCTGATCCATCAACCGATTGACATCCTTCCAGGAATGATCGCTTCCATCAGAGGAATTTCCTCTTGTCGCCGTCAGATAAAAGGTGGTGACCCCATCGTCCTCCTCTTCATCATACAGGGACATATTATCCTTAAAGGTCTCCTCCCCTTTCTTTGTCTTAACGGTCTTTCCTTCGGATGCACCGCTGCTATCCTTTGTACTTTTCCCGGCTTGTGTACTTCCGACCGAGCAGCCGCAAAGGCCGGATAAGATACAGCCGCTGAGCAAAAGTGCCATTATCTTTTTTCCATATAACTTCATAACCTATTCCTCTTCTTCCTCATCGGGAAGATCCTCCACCATGTAATGTTCCTTTTTTCCTTTTCGATACTCTGCTTCTGCTCTCTCTGCGATCCGTCGGCAGATGCCCTCATACTTTCTTGCCACCACCGGCTGGGAGCAAAGGACCCGCTCCATCAGATGGGACAGATAATACCAGAGCAGGAAAAGGGCAACCAGGGTAAAGATCAAAGACCCCAATGCAAATCCCATGCCGTAATACCGGATACCGAAATGCCGGCAGATAAGAGTGAGCAAAATGGTGGATGCCGCAAAGCTCCCTCCGGATATAAGGGCTCCCCTGTTATCCGAAAAATAGAGCTGGATCAGCATCAGGCAGTTTCCCACAGCATAAAAGGCATAGCCGCAGCAAAGCACCCGGTAGATTCCTAACATATCCTCTGTCATTCCAAGGGGAAGATAGGGAAGAAGCAGAGTTCCTGCCACCACAAAGACCACGGTGACAAAGAACTGTTTCATGGCGGTATATCCCAGTTCCTGCACCAGAGTCCGGACCATCTCCTTCTGGGACTGTTCGATATCCCTTAGAGAACCTCCGTCGTTAAACAAAGAAAAATAATTCCGGTACCTGGGATAGAAATTCACCTCCACAGATGTAACAAAGTTGATGGTGGTCACAAGAATGGAAAGGAAGGCTAACAGTGCCGGTATATCATAGACCGGAGTCTCGTAGAGAAGACCTGCCACCTGCCTTGCCACGCCGCTGTGCCACATCACCATAATATGTCCGAACAATCCCAGGCCGATGAAAAATCCCAGTGGTCCAAGCTGTGGATAGTCATCAAACCAGGACATAAAATACAGGCTGCTACCATCTCCCCTGGGGAAATACCGCAAAAGGAGATGATGAAAGCAAAAGGCCATCACCCCATAGGCTAGGACTGCAATAAAAAGCAGGAGAATAACAATGGGAATCCCGGCGAAGATCCTAAGGATCTGTCCCAGGATAAGGGCTCCTGCCACAGAGGCTGCAAAGGTGATAAGAATCCCCCGATAATCCTTAATGGCTGTCAGATAGTTCACCTGGGTCCATACCAGGATCAAAACCGATAGCAGGATCAGCGACAGAAAAACATAGGCCAAGGGAAGATGACAGGCCAAAAGAAAAGCACCGTAGAGCACCCATCCCATAACCAGCATAATGGAGACGCTTCCCCAGTAGGAGGGCATGACCCTTTCCTTTTTCTCCCGGTATAACATATCCGCCGTATACCTTGTGGTCACAAGGGAGAAGATATTTGTAATCATAAGGGATGCCAGAAGGGTATAGGTCACAAGGGAATTCACCAGCCTAATCTCCTCCTCTGCTGCCCCGCTTCGAAGAGCTGTAAACCGAAGCCCCAGCAAAAGAATTTCTCCCAATATCATAGGGCCGGTACATACGATCCCTGCATAACCATAGGCACGAATGGCAGCCAGTATTCCTTTTTTCTTAAAAACCTTCTTTAATTCGAACCCGATTCCTGCCATTGTGACACCACCTCTCTGTATAGTTTTTCATAGGAACCCATACTCATCTCCTGGGTATAATGTTCCTTCGCCCGCTTTCTTCCATTCTCTCCCATGGTAAGCCTAAGGCTCTTCTCCTCGCACAGACGGATCATGGCCTGAGCCAGCAATCTGGCATTCATAGGGGGAACCACAAGGCCAGCAGGTCCTATGTCATCTCCCCTGCCCTCGATCAGTTCCCTGCAACAGCCCACATCCGTTGCCACCACAGGACGGCCTGCTGCAAAGCTTTCCAGCACCGACAGAGGCTGTCCCTCGGAGATACTTGTAAGGATGGTAAAATCAAACTTCGGGAAATATTCCTTTACCTGAACCACACCGGTAAAAATGATATCCTCTACCCCCAGCTGTTCCATCAGCCGGTGGCATTCCTGCGCATACTCCGGGTCATCCACATCACCTAAGATATAAAGCCTTGCCTTTGGCACATACTCCTTCACCTCGGTAAAGGCGTAGATCATGTTCTTGATATCCTTGATCTTTGCGATCCGAACCACCGCTCCGATATCCACATGACCGTTTTCTTCCTTTTCCCCGATATCGCAGAAGTTCTCATAGCGGATGCCATTGGGGATCACCAAAAGCTTATCCTCCTCACAGCCCATCTCCCTTTGCATCCGGTTTGCCCCCTCAAAGAGGGCTGTTACCTTTGCTGCATGGGCGTAGGCACAGGCGGAGAAGGTATAAAACAGATCGATCCACTGCTGCCGGAAGGTGGGCATGACCCAGTCCGCCCGGATCAGCTCCTCTTCCCTCTCTCTTGTATAGATACCATGCTCTGTCACGATCAGGGGTTTCTTCTCCTTATAAGAAGCAAGAGAACCTAAAAGTCCCGCATATCCTGTGGAAGCACAGTGATAAACATCCGCCTGTGGCACCCCGGAAGAGAGAAGAAACATCACCGGAAGCATCATGGAACGAATGGTATAAAAATAATCCGTAAAAGGTACATAAGGGTAGTTTTCCTTACATACCGCAATCAGCCGATTTAAAAATTCCCCGCTCATAAGAAGGGAGATGGGATCCGTTCTTCCGGACTGGAACAGATCAAAGAGCACATCCCAATCCGGAGTCTTCGCTGAAAAAAGCTTCTCCATGGCTTCCCTTTCCCGAGGGGAAAGGGACAGCTTCTTCTTAGGCCCAAGGGTCAGCTTCAAGGCAGAGTCCAAAAAGACCTCTTTTACCTCCTTTACATTTTCCGGAAGCTCAAACTTAAACTTCCCTGCATCTTCTTCCCTGGCTCCGATACACCAGAGAACAAATTCATGCTCCGGCATGGACCGGATATAATTATGTGTCCAGCTGGATACCCCTCCATATACATAGGGGTAGCAGCCTTCCAGAATCATACAGATTCTCATGACCTATCCTCCTGATATTCACTCAGTCCCCGACTGAGACAGAAAAATCTCTACTTGTGGTATGCACCAGATAGAGATCTCCTGTAATCTTTTTCAGGGTACAGTGCGATGTCTTAAGTTTCTTTTTTCTTTTATCATTTACCCGAAGAAGGAAGTACTGATCTCCTGTAAATTCTCCTAACCGAACAGAGATCCCCCTCTTCTTTTCTTCCCGCTTCATCTGAAGTCTGGTATAGGCCACCGTGGCAGAACCGAGCTCGGATCCTGTGGTATTTCGGATCATAGGCGCGCTCTGATAGATAAAGTTCAGATACTTCTCAAAGTCGCTGCTCATCTTCTCCCAGCCCTCTGCCGCTCCACGGTCCGGATCCATGGCATCATCCGGATGGAGGAAGTGGGACTGTACCATTTGGAAATTCAGCTCAGAAAGAGCTGTCAGCATAGCATAGTCATCGATCTGGCACCCTGACGTGATACGAGGTGTATCCACAAAGCCGGTCTTTTTATTGATCCCGAATTCCTGGACATAGGCCGGCTCCTCACTGCTGGCCAGATAACTGGAGGCAATGATCTTGATATTAGGGGTCTCCTGGCGGATGGCCTTCAGTCCGTTTTCTGAAATAATATTGGATGGGGGCACATAGACCTGGAAGGAATTGGTGGGGAAAAGATTCCTGGAGAAGTCATGAAGTTCCCTAAGGGAAGCCTTCATGGCATCCATGGAGCTCCAGAGCTTATAGGAGCCGAATTGAATATCCCCATCCTTCCCCTGTAATCCAAGGGGCTGATGATTGTATCCATGATAGCCCAATTCTCCCCCGTTGTTTAACAGCATATTGCCGTTACGAAGGAAAAGGCTTGTGGAAGGATTTCGCTTGTATTCACCGGACACCTGATCATTGTATTCTTCAATGATCACACCGGTATGCTTTATCCCATACTTTTTCTCCCAGCCCATCACCGTAGGCCACCAGATGGTGGAGTAAAAGCTGGCGGTATCCAATCCGTAATCTCTTCGAATGTATTTGGAATTTCCCTCCGGAACGGGGGAGGGGAAATCATCCAGGTAAAAAGCGGAGGCATTCATCACCGGATAGATACTGTAATCATCCAAAAGAGTGTAGGCCAGGCAGTAGAATCCTCTCTGATACTTTGCCGTCAGATCGTCATTGATCACAGAGATTCTTCCCCTGCCCCGGTCAAGACTCCAAATCAAAGGAACCTTCTTATCTTCGCTTTTTACATAGACCCTGCAGGATGGATCCAGCTCCACCTGGAGAGAAGTCTGCAGGCTCTCTCCCTTCTCCAGCATAAAGGAATAACTGCTCTTCTCCCGGGCTCCGATCATGGCATCGCCCTCAAGATGCAGTCCCGTGATCCCTGTATAATGATCTCCTCCGTTGATGATCCCCAGATTATGGGCAGTGGCTAAAAATGTGGCCGTAGGCTCCGGAGTACGAAGATTCATCATCTTTCCTCCCTTTTCGACCCAGGACATGACTTCTCCCATGTCAGAGTCGAAAAGGTTCCAGTCTGCGCTTCCCAAAATCAGGTAGTCATAGTAGGCAAGACCCTTTTTCAGGTTGAACCTTCCGATCTCTCCCTCTGTCCACTTCACCTTCATATTGGTAAGCACCAGCTCCATCTCTTCTGCTGCCGCCTTATCCGTTTCATCCTTCTTGTTTACCAGAACAAGGACCCGGCTCTCATCTGTGACATTCCCGGTAAAGGTAAGTTTATCTACAGAACGGATGGAATCCTCCTTCAAAGAGATTCCTCCCCGTTCGATGATCACCACCAGCATAAGCAGTACCAGCGCTGCCACCGGTACCAGGATTTTCATAAACGATAGTTTCTTCATGTAAGACTCCTGCCTTTCCAGAACCTGTACCAGCTTCGATCCCTTTGGCTTAAAAAGGCTCCGTTTTTCTCAACCTGTTCTAAGACTTCCTGCAGAAGCTTCCCGTCTTTTCTGCGCTGTGCATAGGCAACATACAGCCGGTAAAACGGCACATAGTCCGGCCACTCCCTTAAAGCATATATAAGATCCTGCTCCACCTCATCAAGCTCCTCGGTCTCGATTCGGATCCGGATCCACTGCAGCCTGTAATGCCGCCGGTCCGGATACATATAAACCAGCTGACGTAAGACTTCTGACAGTTTTCTGCAATAGATTCTGCGGATGATCCCGCTCACAAGTCCACTGCCGACATACTCTGTCAGTTCTCTTCGGTAGGCCCGAAGAAGCACCGGATCCTTTGGTTCCTCCTCTAAAGCCTCCTCGATCTTTGCGATCTTCGCCTCATAGTCACTTTGGATATTCATCATGGCTGTGGTGGCAAAATGGCTAAGTTCTGTATCGTCTGTCATGGATGCCTTTTTCAGAAGATCGATATGATGGCGGGGATCATGATTTAATACATCCACGATGAGTTTTCTTCTGACCTTCTCATCATTGACCACCATGGCCTCTTCCAAGGGAACGGTAATATCCTGGTTCCGATTGTCCGACATCCTGATCTTCTCATACCGGACCTGATCCACCACCAGCTTCTCAAGTCCGATGGGAAGCTCTTCCCTTCTTTTATCCCGATCAAAGCGAAGCTGCATCTCCCCGATGGCTGCTCCAACAAAGGGCACCAGCCAGATCACAAGCCAGGGGGGATTTGTAAGGGTATTTTTCCAGAGACGCAAATGAAAAGTCACCAGAGCCGACAAGAGAAGATAGAACAAAAAGATTATTCCAAACAGCATGCTTCTTCCTCCTCTGTCAGAATCTGATAGTCCACCTTAGATGCCTCAAGCCTTGGGGCAATATATCCGAAATCCTCACGGGTGGTCTGGGATAAGAGAAGATAAAGACTGTGGTCATCTCCTGCGCCTAAAATATCATTGGCACGGATCAGGCTGCACAGATGCTCTGCTGTCCTTGCAAGTCCGCCCCTTGTGGTATCCACACGCAGCAGCATGTAATCCGCCTGCTTTTTCTCCTTCATCTCTTTTCGAACAGCAAGGACCTTATGGAAGACCTCCGGCCGATAGACTCTTGTACCCTCGATATAGTCCGAGGTAGCCTTCTCTTCTCCGTAGCGGATGGCTCTCTGAAGTGAGGTGGAGATAAGACTTGTAATAATACTGAACTTATTGGCAAACTCTGTATTCATCTGAAGATCATCCGCCCTAAGGACTGCCACCATACCAATAAGATCATCTCCCTCATAAAGAGGCATGGTAAAAGCAGGATCCTCCTCCCTAAGCTGCCGGTTCACATACAGCTGTCGGCGTCTTAAGGTATCAAACAGTTCCGGATGTTCCGACAGATCCAGGGATTTGGACAGCTCTCTGGTAAGTGATCTGGAACATACACTAAGTCTGGCAAAATGGCGATCCTTTTGGATGGTATAGATGGCCACACTTTCGTTTTCCAGTATATCCTCCAAAGAGGCAACCGCCTCTAAAACGATCTTATCCGGCATCAGAGAATCCAGCCGCTTTACCACCTGATAGAGTCTTCCGAAACTGTTCCGGTAACCGATGATCTGGGCATTAAAGCTCTCTTTTCCCTTTAAGACCTCCTGATAAAGTCCATTCAAAAAGACGTACTTGCTCTCAAGAATATCGTATTCCTCTGTCAGATCCGCCTCTCTGTCTCCGGCCCGATCCTTGGTATATCCACAGACAGCTCCCACCAGGAGGTAGACTGCAAAGGGGATCCAGTTCTGGATATTAAAGAAAAGAACCTGAGCCGATACACTGCTTAAGTTTTCTCCCAGGAAAGCCAGGCAGGCCAGGATGGCTGCCAACAGTCCTGCGGTAAAACCGTTCATGGTTCCCATCAGTACCACCACAAGGAGTCGAAAGTCCAGAAACTGCAGCAGCACATTGGAACTGACCCAGAGGTTTAAGACCTCTGCTAAGGCTGACATCATAAGGATCTCTCCGCCGATTCGGATCTTTTCCGCCAGAACTGCTGTTGAAAAGCCCGGCTTCTTCTGCCCCTGTCTTTGTGCAAGGGCCTTCTTTTTCTCCTCATAGATGGTATGGATCTCCTCTTCCACATCATGCCTTGGGAACCAGCTGTATTCCGTCTGAACCGCCTTACCTCTGCTCTCCACCGGAAGATCCGGCCAGCGCTTTCCATAGACCACCCGTTTCTTATCCCCGGATAGTCCCGAGAGCATACACCCCAGCTTTTCCAATGTCATGGCATTATCGCCGAAGGCATGAAGGACCGTATAATCCTGCTGGATGGGCATGTCGATCATTCTGGCACACAGTCTTCCAAGATCCTGATCATTGAGAAAATCCGTAACCTGGGAAGCAGGGGACGGCAGATGGATCTCTTTGTCCCGGATACTTTCTGCCACCCATCCCTCTAAACGACTGTCAGAGCCTTTGATACTGTAGATAAAGGGAACACGAAGGACCATCACAGACAAAGCCCCCTCCCTGGCCCTCTGACGACACATCTCTTCACAGGCTTCCATCTGGATCATCCGGTCAGAGACACATCCCTTCTCCCTGTGCATCTTCGGACCGTTTCCCGTCACATAGATCATCTGCTTCACCTGATGTGCACAGCAAAGGCTTATGACCTCATCCAATCTGCCGGTCTCATTTCCGATCTTCTCTTCTCCATCCACTTCTGCTGAAAAATAGAAGACCGAATGAAAGGTATAACTTTCAAATACCTGATTCAGCCGCTCCTCTCCCTTTTTTTGCATCTCTTCTGACGAATATGTGACAACATGGTAATCCGAAGACATACAGGAATAAAAATCCTGTGACAGTGCCTTCAGATTTCCGGTAAGTAAAATATCCATACTTTCTCTTCTCTCTTTTTCCTCTTATATTTTATGCGTAGGGATTATATTCCTTCTCAAAGCCAATGGTGGTCTCACTTTCATGTCCCGGATATACCCTGGTGTGATCCGGCAGGACAAGAAGCTTCTCCCGGATGCTTCTTACGATCTGGGCTGTACTTCCTCCCGGAAAATCCGTCCTACCCACGCTCTGGCAGAAAAGTGTATCTCCGGAGAACAGATAATTTTCCAGCGGAATATAATAACAGCAACCTCCCGGCGTATGTCCCGGAGTTGCAATCACACGAATCTTAAGCCCCATGATGAAAAGTTCCTGTCCGTCGGTAACATAGGTATCCACTATGGAAGAATAGTCTCTGGGGCTTCCCCCCATTCCTCCGCTTAAATTGATGGCGGGATCCTTAAGGGTTGCCTCTTCCCGGTCTAAGATATAGGCCGGAAGTACATGCTTATGCCCCTCCTTTGGCAGATCAAATTCCTCCCTATGGGCCTGAACAAAATTCTGTAGCTGTTCCACCCCGGATACGTGATCAAAATGTCCATGGGTCAAAAGAATGGCCCTTGGACGGTATCCCTTTTCCAGCAGATGCTTGCCAAGGGCAAATCCACTATCTCCCGGATCCACTACAATACAATCATGTTCCGCCGGATGAAACAGCACATAACAATTGGTTCCCACAGGTCCTACCACATAACGTTCTAATTCCATATTTCCTCCCTATCTCCAAATCTTACCCAATCGATACAAAAAAAGCAGAGGATACTCTTATCCCCTGCTTTAGCCTGTTGTTCTCTGAATATCGATAACAGAATCAATCAGCTTAATGCGATCACATATAGACTTCAGTTCGTCCTTGCCCTTTACTCCAAAGGACAGGTCAATGGTTGCAATACCCTGCTTGCTTGTCCTGGAATGAAGTGTCTTGATATCAATATCATGTTCGGTAAGAACTTTGCTGATATCAACCAATAATCCTGTTCGGTTATTTCCATAGATACGAATCTCAGCAGTAAACGACTCTCCCCTGCTAGCCTCCAGAAATTCCGGTTGCCACTCTGCTTCGATCAATCGGCTTTTTTCATCGTTGGGCAGATTGATCATATTGATACAATCTGTCCTGTGAATGGAAACACCTCGTCCTCTTGTTACAAAACCTACGATCTCATCTCCCGGCACCGGTGAACAGCACTTGGAGAATCGAACCGAGACATCATAAAGACCCTTAACGATAATTCCATTCCTGCTCTTGCGATGATGATCCCTGTCTGTGGTATGATCCTTATCCACATCCGGGTCTCCCGATGCATGAGCTGCAATAATGTCTGCATCCGTAACAGTCAGCGGATGATCCTTACGATAGGCGTCCTGCATACGGTTAATGACCTGCCCCTCTTTGAGGCTGGCCTGACCGATGGCTGCAAGGACTGCATCCCAGTCATGGAATCCATAACGACGGATCACTCTCTCCTGATACTTTGGCTTATTGATCAACCCGAGGTCGACACCCTTACTCTTCGCACTCTCGATCAAAAGCTCACTTCCCTTGGAAACATTCTCTTCCTTGGTGATGCTTCTGAACCACTGGTTGATCTTATTCTTTGCCTGAGCAGACGCCACCATATTCAGCCAGTCACGGCTGGGGCCTCTGGAATTCTGTGACGTGATAATCTCAATCCTGTCACCGTTTTGAATCTTATAATCGATGGGGACCAACTTACCATTGACCTTGGCACCCACCATCTTGTTACCTACGGCAGAATGGATGCTGTAGGCAAAATCGATGGGATTGGAACCTGTTGGAAGGTTCTTCACATCGCCGCTTGGAGTAAAACAGAACACGGTATCAGAAAACAGGTTCAGATCGTTCTTAAGAAGGGATACGAACTCCCGGTTATCCGACATGTCCTGCTGCCATTCAAGGATCTGCCGAAGCCAGGACAGCTTGGCCTCCTCTCCGTTGACCGTGGCACCCTCGCCGCTCTCCTTGTACTTCCAATGAGCCGCAATACCATACTCCGAGGTACGATGCATCTCAAAAGTACGGATCTGGATCTCAAAGGGGGTTCCGTTGGGTCCGATCAAGGTGGTATGCAAAGACTGATACATATTGGGCTTTGGCATGGCAATATAATCCTTGAACCGGCCCGGTATGGGTGTGTACAGTTCATGGATTACTCCAAGAGCTGCATAGCAGTCCTTCACATCCTCTACGATAATACGAATAGCAAAAAGATCATAGATCTGATCCAATGTCTTATGCTGGTTGACCATTTTCTTATAGATACTGAAGAAATGCTTGGCTCTTCCCTCAATATCGGCCTTGATCTGTGCATTCTCAATATGATGTCTGACCTCATCCGTCAGTCGCTGCACATACTGATCCCGCTCTGCCTTACGGGATGCGATCTTCTCCACCAGATCATAGTAAGCCTCAGGCTCTAAATATTTAAGAGCCAGGTCATCCAACTCGATCTTAATCCTGGAAATACCAAGACGCTGAGCCAGAGGAGCATAGATCTCCATTGTCTCTCTGGCCTTCTCTCTCTGCTTCTCCGGACGCATGTACTTCAGAGTCCGCATATTATGAAGACGATCCGCAAGCTTGATGATGATGACACGAATATCCTTTGCCATGGCAAGGAACATCTTACGGAGATTCTCCGCCTGTACCTCCACCTTATCCGCATCAAAAGGAAGCTGTCCCAACTTAGTGACACCATCCACCAGCTCGGCCACTTCCTCTGAGAACTCTTCTACGATCTCGTCCCTTGTCATCACAGTATCTTCTACTACATCATGTAAAAGTCCTGCTGCAATGGTCTCCTTATCCATCTCCAGATCTGCAAGGATGGTTGCTACACAGAGGGGATGAATAATATAGGGTTCTCCAGACTTGCGCTTCTGCTCCTTATGAGCATCCTCTGCAATACGGTAAGCCTTCTCGATCATGGTGATATCTGCATTGGGATGATATCTGCGGACACGATCGATAAGTTCGTCATATAAAACCGCCGGATCCTCAAAGTCATGAGTAGGTACCACGCTGCGGTTCGGCTTGGAAATACGCTCTTCCAACTGCTCAAAATCTTTTGATGTTACGGTTGAGACACCGGACATGGTACCCCTCCTCTCTTCTTATTCGTGGACAAAAAATTTACATACAATTATAGATATTATTTCTGCAAAAATCAACTAATCCTTAAGAATCCATAAATCTTCTCCCTCGGAATCGTTTGAACAATAGACACAAAATCCCAGCTTCCTGGCCAGAGAAACCGAGGAAAGATTCCCCGGATGGATCCTGCAGTAAAAATGGTGGCGATCCTGCTCTCTTGCGTAGGATAGGATTCCCCGGCAGACTTCATATCCCAGGCCCTTGCCCTGGAGACGGGTGTCGATCATATATCCCAGTTCCAGCCAGCTGTCTTCCTCTAAGGGGATATCCACCGCAAGCGCTCTCTCCTCAAGGCCGGCTCTTCCAATCAGTCTTCCCTCTTCCCGGTCAAAGACATTCCACATACCAAAGTCATAGATCCCGTAGATATTTTTCACATAATCCTTCTCGTAGGCAAGTTCTTCCTCGTAGGAATAGAGGTTTTCCACATAGTCTGTCATTCCCTCTCCCCTATACAGGGCAAACAGTCCGTCGATATCCTTCTCGGGATCCATTTCCCGGACAATGGTGCGCCTTGTCCTTAAGATTTCAAGAGGCAGGTTATGGTAACGGCAATAGACCTTCTTAAGGAAGTCCTCTGTTAAGGCCTCCCGGCTTTGAATAATAAAAGGACCACTTAGACGTACCCTGTCATCGGTCTCCAAGCCGATGGCAGCCACCCCCCTGCGGTCCAGTTCTTTTTGTTCCTCTTCTGTTGTATACAGCCCCACCGGATACTTCCCGGGGAGCATCAACCCCTCTAATCCTTCTACTGAGAACTCTCCCATGTTGTAATCCCCTCTACCTGCTGCTGCAGGATCTGATAGATCCTCTGATAAACTGCATCCTTATAGTGCAGTCCATCCTGTGTCTCATACCCCTCTGTGGTCAGCACCGTATAATCATCGATAAAGGGAATATTGCATTCCCTGCAAAGTTCACTAAGCTGACTGTTAAAGTCCTCGATATCCTCATTGGAAAGCCCGGGATAATTCCCCACCGGTCCCACAGACAATAGGGTCAGATCATGATCCGTTGCCAGCTGTCGATACTCTTCCTTATACTCTTCAATATGGGATAAGTCATTGACCCCCAGACAGATCACATACTTAAAATGGGTATACTGAGAATTGGAAGCTTCGATCTGCTGCGCCTGATAGAGACCTTCTCTTTTCAGCCAGGAAAGCCCCTGTCCCACCTTTGCCACAACAAACCGGCCCGGTTGATCCGTAATATGGCAGACATCGTTCATTCCCACAAAGCGGCTGTCACCGATATAGATCACTGCCGTATCCTCCGGCAGAGGCTCTACCCCAGGGGTCTGCTCCTGACCATGGATATTCTCACCGTTATAGCTGCTATTCCCCCCTTGGGAATAACCGGATCCCCGGGGCGTTGCTTCCATCTCATGACTGCCTTCAGGAGAAAATCCTCCTCCCAGAACCTCAAAAATCATAAAGGCACTTCCGCCCATTATAATAATAGAAAAAAGAATTAGTAAAAGGATCTGTGTCTTACCTTTCATAGCTATCGCCTCTTAATCCCGTGTCTCCATTACCAGGAGGTCTCCTTCTCTAACGGTAAGGACTGCCTCCTCCTCTGTGATCTCATTGCTTACCGTAAGGGATGCATATCCACAAAGGGTGGCATCCTGCAAAGGATAATATACTCCGCGGATGCTCACGCCCTCTGCTCTTCCATCCAATGGAAATACAGATAAATACTTGCCATACTGCTGATTTCTTAAAATTCTCATCTCCCCCGGCCCCCGTAGAAGCCGGACCCGGTTATGGGCATCCAAAAGGGTCATATCCCTTTCTCTCTCCCTTACATATCCAAGGAGGCGAAGATTCGCCCATAAATGATCCAACCTGTGGCCTCCCGTAGCTCCCAGCAGGATAATCTCTCCCCTGCTCCGCTCCATCGTCTCCCGGATGGCCGCCTCCGTATCCGTATCGTCCTTCACCGGATTCAAAAGGATCACTTCTGTTCCTTTGCTGCTTTGATACCGGTCAAGGGCTGCCCTGCTCTTCTCGGAAGCCGAATCAAAATCTCCAATAATAAGATCCGGTTCGATCCCCATGGAGATCATCCGATCAAGCCCCCGGTCCGCAGCCACAAGCAACAGTTTCTCATCCTCTCCTGACAGCCGACGCTTTTCTTTTGTAATATAAGAAGCGGCCACTCCCTCTTGTAGGTCGCCACCGCTTACAATAATCGCACTCATACTTACTCCTGCATCAGGTGTAAAAACTCTTCTGTATTCTCTGCTGCATCTCCACCGAAAATGCTGCTTCCGGATACAATGATATTGGCTCCCGCATCCATGATCCTGCTGACGTTCTCCAGGTTAATGCCGCCATCCACCTCGATATCACAGCTTAAATGTCTCTCATCGATCATTGCCTTCAACTGACGTACCTTCTCCACCGTATAGGGAATCAGCTTCTGTCCGCCAAATCCGGGGTTTACCAGCATCACAAGGACCATATCCAGTTCCGGTAGGATTTCGGATAAAACCGATACCGGCGTTGCCGGATTAATGGCAACCCCTGCCATGGCACCACAGTCCTTAATCTTATGAATGGCTGCATCCAGATGACGGGTGGCCTCATAATGGATGGTGATAAGATCTGCGCCGGCAGCTGAAACAGCATCAATAAGAGTCTCCGGATGCTCCACCATCATATGAACATCCAGAATCTTATCTGTCACACCGCGACAGGCAGATACGATTGGTACTCCAAAAGAAAGATTGGGAACAAAACTCCCATCCATAATATCAATATGGATGTACTCGGCTCCCGCTTGATCAACGGCAATAACCTGCTCTCCTAATCTGGTAAGATCGGCTGAAAGAATAGATGGTGACAGACAGTTCATGTTGGTCCTTTCTAATTGTAACCTAGTACTTTTTCTGATCCCGAAGTTCGTGATAGATCAGAAGATAATCCTGATACCTTTGTTCTGAGATTTCTCCGGAGATAACAGCTTCCTTAACAGCACAGCCCGGTTCCTTATCGTGGGCGCATCCCCGGAAACGGCAGTCTCCTGCAAAAGCCCGGATCTCCGGAAAATATCCGGAAAGCTCTTCCTTTTCCATCTGACTGTTCTCAATGGAGGAAAAGCCCGGGGTATCAAAGAGATAGGTATCCTTGGCAATACATAAAAGCTCCGTGTGACGGGTGGTCTGCTTTCCTCTACCGGTTCTCTCGGAAACCGAACCGGTAGCAGCCACCTCCCGTCCGCTAAGAGCATTGATCAGCGCACTTTTCCCTGCGCCGGAGGGACCTGCCACTGTTGTGACATGTCCCTTTAACAGCTCCCGGACCTCCTCGATGCCGCTTTTCTCTCTGGAGGAGACGAAGCAGATGGGATAACCACAGGGGCCGTATATTTTACGAAGTTCCTCTTCATCGCCCTCCTCATTCAGATCCTTTTTGGAGAAAACGATAATAGGAGATATTCCCTTCTGTTCCAGCATGACCAGATATCTCGTCAGCTGATTATGATTCAGATCCGGTGTGTGAACCGCAAAGATCACAAGAGCCTGATCGCAGTTAGCCACCGGGGGACGAATGAGACTGGAACTTCTCTCTTCGATGGCCGTGATATGTCCTTCCATATCCTTCTCGTGGGTCACATCAAAAGTCACCAGATCCCCCACCAGGGGATGCTGGTTCTTCTTGCGAAATACGCCCTTGGCCCGGCAGGCGTAGACCGTGTCTTCTCCCTCAGGCAAGACATAGTAAAAGCCTGACAAGGCCTTCATGATCCGGCCCCTCATTCTGCATCAAAGGACACAGCCTCAGAGGTGATCTCCTCATCCATGCTGCGGTCGGTGTAATAACGAATGGTTCCAACCTTGGTGGTAATTCCGGATGCGGAGACATCCGATCCCTCCGAAATGGTCCACCGCTTAATAACCTTACCGTTGGCATCCTCTAATACCACGTAGTTACTGTCGTAATCCCCCTGAACCTCGATATAATCATCGAAGCTGTAGGTCTGGCTTCCGGAACTGATTACAAGGTTTACCGTAGTTCCCCGATCCACACTTCTTCCCGCTGCAGGATCGGTGGATACCACCTGTCCCTTAGGAACCGTATCGGAGTTCACCTCGGATACATCCCCTACCTTAAGACCGGCGTTCTCTAAAGTACTCTTGGCTGCCGACTCGCTCTTGCCCACAACAGAAGGAACCTTGATGGACTCTGTTCCACGACTGACGGTAAGTGTCACCGTATCTCCCTTCTTACCCTGAGCATTCCCTGCAGGAGTCTGTGCGATTACCTTGTTCTGAGCTACATCCTGGCTGTATTCGAAGTTCGTACTAACCTCAAATCCTGCATCCTCTAACGTCTTGGTGGCTGTCTCAAGATCCTCACCCACCACACTTGGAACATCAATGGATCCCTCCCCGGTGGAGACCGTTACACCAACGGAGGTGTTCTTGGTAAGCTTGGTACCTGCACGCTGATCCTGGAACATAATCTGTCCTTTTTCATACTTATCGGAAGAGGACTCTCCAAGCTTCTTATAGGTAAGTCCTGCCTTCTCAAGAGCCTCCTGGGCTTCGGATTCTGTCATGCCCAACAGATTCGGCACTTCCACCACCTGCTCTTCCTTCTCCTGTTTCTCTTCCGCCTGACTCTTACCGCCGAAATGGAAGATATCAAATACGGAGCCTACAAAGAAGATCACAATGGCCACGATCACAAACCCAGCTGCAATTCCCATAATGGTAATGGCCTTATCCATTCGGGGATTGACCGGTCCATCTCCCTCATCCTCGTCATCCTCATCATCGTACTCCTCCGGTTCCTTTTCCTTCCGGGTGACAGGCTTTTGTGCTGTCTGACGACGAATCTCTTCGGATTCGTAAGGGGATACCACCCTTGTCTTCTCTAAGTCATTATCTGTATTCTCCGGGATCACAACGAAGTTCTCATTGGGATTGACCAGAGCCTTCTTCAGATCCGTAAGGAGCTCACTCATGGAGGAATATCTCCTGTCCGGACTCTTCATGGTAGCCTTCTTAATGATCTGGCACACAGCAACCGGAAGATCCGGTACATACTGCTGAGGAGGAACCATCTCAGACTGGATATGCTGGATGGCAATGGCTACCGTGGTATCTCCGTCAAAGGGGACCCGTCCGGTACACATTTCATACATTACAATACCCAAGGAATAGATATCAGATGAATACGATACGTATCCATTACGAGCCTGCTCCGGAGAAGCATAATGGACAGATCCCATCATATCCGCATGGATCGTATTCGAAGAAACTGCTCTTGCAATTCCAAAATCAGTGACCTTGACCTTGCCCTCTTTGGAAATAATGATGTTCTGAGGCTTAATATCCTGATGAACGATTCCCTTGTTATGGGCTGCCTCGATACCTCTTCCCACCTGGATGGCAATGGATAAGACCTCGTTATATCCAAGGGATCCCTTCTTACCGATGTAGGACTTCAGTGTGATTCCCTCTACATACTCCATAACAATGTAGTAAAGACCATCCTCAGATCCCACATCATAGATATTCACGATATTTGGATGTTCTAATGCGGCGGCCGCCTGTGCCTCCGCCCGGAATTTGGAAACAAATGCGCTGTCGCTTGCAAATTCCTGCTTTAATACCTTAATGGCTATATCACGACTCAGGGAATGATCCTTGGCACGATAGACATCGCTCATTCCTCCTGTGCCGATTTTTTCTATTATCTCATACCGGTTTCCTAAAAAGGTTCCGTTTGTCAGCATATACTCTCCTCACTCTCTGTGGGGTCAATGATCAAAAGTGTTACATTATCCACCCCGCCGTTTTCAAGCGCCTCTTCCAGCAGGAGCTCTGCCTGCTTCTGAGGTGTTGATCCATCACTAAGAACGGATTCGATCCTGGTATCCCCCACCATATTGGTAAGTCCGTCGCTGCACAGCAGGATCCTCTCAACTCCGCAAAGATCTGCATCAAAAAAATCCACCCGAACCATGCTCTCTGCACCGATGGCTCTGGTGATCCTGTTCTTAAACTTATGGGTCGCCGCCATCTCCTCTGTCATCTCACCTCTTCGAACCATCTCCTGCACATAGGAATGATCCAAAGTGATCTGACGAAGCCGGCTGTCACTTAGGATATAAAGCCGGCTGTCACCCACATTGGCGACATGAAGACGACCATCTATTGTAGTGGCTGCAACCAGGGTGGTACCCATTCCCCGCTTCTCTTCATCACTTTGAGCTGTCTCATGCAGCTTCCAGTTTGCAACGGTAATTGCATCCCGAAGCAGCGTTACAACGCCATCCTGCTGCAGTTCCTCTTCTGTCTTCCCCCGAAGAACATCAACGACCTTACGCACGGTATATTCAGAGGCATAGTCCCCCGCTTTCTCTCCGCCCATTCCGTCTGCCACCAGGAATAGATCCTTCAGTGGTCCTACCGCATGATCGGACGCAAACACAAAATCTTCGTTCGCTTTTCTGACCCGCCCCTTATCTGTCAGGCAGTAAAACTCCATGGTTGTCACCTTTCTATTAAGGACCTACGAATGAATATGACGACGACGCAGCTGACCGCATGCACCATCGATATCCCGGCCCATTTCCCTTCTAATAGTAACATTTATCCCGCAATTTTCAAGTTTCTTTTGGAAGGC
>CADCQT010000163.1 GCA_902803645.1 uncultured Lachnospiraceae bacterium
AACTACGGCCTTGATTTTATGAAAAACACCTATGACTTTGATCTGGATCAGGCGGTGAAATGTTCCAACTACATCGGAGCCACCCTGGATATGATCGCAGAGGAGGGCTTTTCCCGGGTGCTTTTTTGCGGACATATAGGTAAGCTTATCAAGGTGGCCGGAGGTATTATGAATACCCATTCTGCAGAGGCAGACTGCCGTATTGAGCTTATGGTAAATGCTGCCCTTTCTGCGGGACTTGGGATTCGTGATCTTAGGAAACTGCAGGGCTGTCTATCCACCGATGCCGCCTATGAGATTCTTTTGGATGCAGGACTTACCGGACCTTTTATGGATATTGTTATGGACAGGATTCATTTTTATCTTAAGAAGCGGGCGGGGGAGCGGTTTGCAATCGAGTGTATCGTCTTTTCCAATGCTTTCGGCCTTCTGGGACAGACGCCGGGCGCCCTTACACTACTAAAGGAGTTAAAGGATGAGTAAAACAGGAATGGTTCATTTTGTGGGAGCCGGATGCGGTGCAGCGGATCTTATCACCATACGGGGGGCAAACCTTCTAAAGGAAGCCGACACGGTGATCTATGCCGGATCCCTGGTCAATCCGGAGCTTCTGACCTACTGCCCGGAGGCAAAGGTCTACAACAGCGCTTATATGACATTGGAGGAGGTCCTGTCCCGGATGCTTCTGGATGTACGGGAGGGCAAGGATGTGGTGAGACTACACACCGGAGATCCCAGTGTCTATGGTGCTATCCGGGAACAGATGGATGCGCTTAAAGCGGAGGGAATCTGCTATGACAGTTGTCCCGGGGTCAGTGCCTGCTTTGGAGCGGCAGCCAGCCTGAACTTAGAGTACACCCTTCCGGGAATTTCCCAGTCCCTTATTATTACAAGGATGGAGGGGAGGACTGCTGTTCCAGAAAAGGAAAGCATTGAGAGCTTTGCTGCCCATGAAGCCACTATGGCCATCTATTTAAGCACTTCTATGTTAGGAGAGCTACAGAGACGCCTGATGGCAGGAGGATATCCGGCCACCACACCGGCGGCCATTGTCTACAAGGCCACCTGGCCGGAGGAAGAGGCCTATTTTGGTACAGTAGAGACCCTGGAAGAGATTGGGCAGGCCCATAAGATTACAAAGACAGCTCTGATCCTAGTGGGGCAGGCTCTAAAGACCGCCTCCTATGACAAGTCCAGGCTCTATGCGGCGGATTTTTCCACAGAATACAGGGAAAAAAGTCTATGATTATCGGAATCTGTGCTTTTACCCCGGGTGGAAGAAAACTGGCGGATCAGATCATAGCAGCCTTTCCGGAGCATATTTTTCAAAAGAGAGGGGAAGAGACCTCCCTTGGAGAATGGGCAGAGAAGTGTTTTACCCTTCATGCTCCCATGCTCTTTGTAGGGGCATGTGGGATTGCTCTTCGCAGCATTGCACCTCTGGTGGCGGATAAGTTGGAAGATCCGCCGGTCCTTGTAATGGATGAGGGGGGAGAACATATTATTCCCATCCTCTCCGGACATATGGGAGGGGCCAATGAATTGGCCTGTTGCATTTCGGGTCGGATGAAGCAAGTCACGAAGGAATATAAAATGGAACCGGTGATCACCACGGCAACGGATGTACAAGGACTCTTTTCTGTGGATGTTTTTGCAAGGAAAAACGGCCTGGCCATTATAAACCGCTCCGGGATCCAACAGGTCTCAGCAAAGCTTCTGGCAGGAGAAGTGATTCGGGCCTCCCTTTCAAAGGATATCTCCTATGACAGGGAGACCCTGCCGAGGGAGGTAGAGATCGCCGATCCAGCCTCCCGGGAGATGGATCTTTTGATCACAGGAGAGAAGGAGCCGGAACCGGAAGCGGCTCTGATCCTGCGTCCCAGGGAACTTGTTCTTGGTATCGGTTGTAAAAAGGGAACATCCTGCTCTGCCATAGAAGAAATGGTAGAAAGGCAGGGAATCGATTTGTCAGAGGTCAGCAGTGTGGCAAGTATTGATCTAAAGGCAAGAGAGTATGGACTATTAGCCTTTTGCCAGAAATATCATTTGCCCTTCCATACCTACTCTTCCCGGGAACTTTTGGAGGTGGACGGAGATTTCTGCCAGTCGGAATTTGTTGCCAGGGTCACAGGGGTGGGGAATATCTGTGAGCGGGCAGCCGCAAGGGAAGCAGGAGATGGCTATGAAATCGTACGTCCAAAGATAGCAAAAAAGGGCATTACACTTGCCCTTGCAAAAAGAAAGGTGGCAATCATAACATGGGAAACCTCATCTATATCGTAGGAATCGGGCCGGGAGAAGATGCGGGAATGACCGCCCAGGCAAGGGCCGCATTAGAACAAAGCGATGTGATCATCGGTTACACCCTCTATGTGAAGCTGGTGGAAAAGAATTTTCCGGGGAAGGAATTTCTGACCACCGGCATGCGACAGGAGATCGAGAGGTGCCGTCTGTGCTTTGAAAAGGCAGGGGAAGGCAAGACCATTGCCCTGATTTGTAGCGGAGATGCCGGTGTCTATGGAATGGCTTCTCCCATGTATGAACTAAGCCGGGAGTATCCGGAGGTAGAGCTTGTGGTGATTCCCGGGATCACGGCAGCTAACA
Source organism: uncultured Lachnospiraceae bacterium (assembly GCA_902803645.1). Classification (GTDB taxonomy): domain Bacteria; phylum Bacillota; class Clostridia; order Lachnospirales; family Lachnospiraceae; genus Weimeria. Next base: position 2,605 of record CADCQT010000163.1, read on the forward strand.
GTGGAGCCGCCGTCCTGGGAGCTCCCTTGAATCATGATTACTGCCTTATTAGCCTAAGTGATCTGATGACTCCCTGGTCTGTGATTGAAAAACGATTGCAAGCGGCTATCCTGGGGGATTTTGCCATTGCCCTGTATAATCCCTCCTCTAAAAAGCGGGCAGATTATCTTAAGAGAGCCTGCCGGATTATGCTGGAGGCAGGGGCCAGGCCGGAGAGAGCCTGCGGCTACGTGGAAAACATCGGCAGGGAAGGAACGAAGTCCTGTGTCTGTACCTTAGAGGAGCTGTCCCACAGGCAGGTGAACATGTTTACTACGGTATTTATCGGCAACTCCGGATCCTATATGGAAAAGGGACATCTGATCACAAAGAGAGGATATGAGGTCCATGAGTGATATTTTGATCTTTGCAGGAACCACAGAGGGAAGACAACTGGCACAAATCTTAAGTGAGAATCATATTCCTGCAGACCTGTGCGTTGCAACGGAGTACGGATCCGCTGTGCTGCCCCCTCTTCCGGGGATTTATGTTCATGAGGGAAGACTAGAGGTTACAGGAATGAAAAGCCTCTATGAGCAGTGTCATACGAAGATCATTGTAGATGCCACCCATCCCTATGCCACCCTTGTTACGAAGACCATACAGGACAGCATACGAGATCTTCCCCTCCGGTATCTTCGTCTGGGCCGGGATGAAGGGCATTACCGGGGAGAGAATGCGATCTGTTTCTATGATGATCTATCCGACTGCATCCGGCATCTGAAAACAACCACCGGAGGGATCCTTCTTACCACAGGAAGTAAGGAGCTGCCGGCTTTCTGCCGCTGCAAGGAGCTTAAAGACAGGCTTGTGGTACGTGTGCTTCCGGGGATGGAAAGTCTAAAAATATGTCTTGAGCAGGGGCTGGATCGCCGGCAGATCATTGCCATTCAGGGTCCCTTTTCCCTGGAGATGAATAAGGCCATGCTCTTACAGTACAATTGCTGCCATCTGGTGACCAAGGAAAGCGGTTCTGTGGGAGGCGTGGATACCAAAGTCCTTGCCGCCAGGGAACTGGGAATTACCCTTCATATGATCCGCCGGCCGGATCCTTGTGCAACGCCATCCGGGGAGCTGGATATGGAAGAGGTATTACAGGCTTTGGAAGATCATCTGCAAAAAAAGCTGCAAAAGCCTTCCATGACGGTAATCCTGGGGGGAGCAGGATGCGGTGATGAGGAATCTATGACCATAGAGGTAAAGCGGGCCATAGAAGAAGCGGATGTAATCTACGGAGCGCCGCGGCTTATAGAGAAGATCTCGAAAAGAGCCAGGACCTTCCCCTATTATTTATGGAAGGATATTCTTCCTTCTCTTGAAAGGCTACAGCAAACAGCTCCCGGTCAGAAGGTTTTGATCCTTTTTTCCGGAGACAGCGGATTTTACAGTGGTTGTGAGAAGCTATACCGGGCTCTTCTGGAATATAAGGAGAAACTTTCCTGTCAGGTCCATGTCCTGCCGGGGATCTCCTCTCTGCAACTTTTTGCCGCCCGTCTTGGGATCAGCTGGCAGGATGCCTGCCTTCTTAGCCTTCACGGGAAGGAAGAAGAGCAGTGGCTTCCTCTCCTTCTTGACAAGGTCTGCTTCCACGAGAAGGTCCTCTTTTTAACCTCCGGTCCCGGGGATCTTAATACCATAAAAGATGCCCTTCCCGGTGGGCAGGGGTTGACCTTCCATTATGGCTATAACCTTACCTATCCGGAGGAAGAGGTGGGGATTATAACAGATCAGACTCCCCCCTGTATCAAAAAGGGACTGTATGTTGGAATGATAATAAACCCGTCGCCAAAGAAGCGCCCCCTGGTTCCTTTGCTTAAGGATTCCTATTTCCTGAGAGATCAGGTCCCCATGACCAAGGAGGCGGTACGAAAGCTGTCCATCTGTGCCCTGAATCTAAGGGAGGGGGATGTGGTATACGACATCGGGGCAGGAAGCGGCTCCATATCCCTTCAGGTGGCAGCGCTGTCGGGATCCCTGTCGGTCTATGCCATTGAGTGCAAAGAGAAGGGCTGTGATCTGATCCGGAAAAACCAAAGGAAGCTAGGGATCCCAAACCTTAAAGTGATCCGGGCCATGGCCCCGGAGGGGCTGGATGAATTGCCCGTGGCAGACGCTGCCTTTATCGGCGGCAGCAAGGGTAATCTCATCCCCATCCTAAAGAGGCTTCGCTCCATAAATTCGGGGATGCGGGTGGTGATCAGCACCATCAGCCTGGAGTCCATGGCTGAGATCTCCTCTGTGATCAGGGAATTACCGGTTACGGACCTTGATATGTTTCAGGTCTGTATCCACCCTATGAAGGAGCTGGGGACTTACCATCTTTTTACCGGCAACAATCCTGTTTATATCACCTCCTTCACCTTTGCATAGGTCAAGACTCGCTAGAAAGGATCCTATGGGAAAAGCATTTATGATCGCTGCCACCGGCAGCAATACCGGCAAGACAACCATGACCTGCGGTCTTTTGCAGGCCTTTGTGGACCGGGGACAAAGGGTTCGTTCCTACAAATGTGGACCGGATTACATCGATCCTCTTTTTCATGAGAGGATCCTGGGAGTGACCTGTAAGAATCTGGATCTTTTTTTTACAGATGAAAAGATTACAAGAGATCTCTTCTGGGCCGATGGAGACAGGGATTTATCCATTGTGGAGGGCGTCATGGGATTATATGATGGCATCTCTCCCAGGGAGGATACCGCCTCCTCCTATCATTTGGCAAAGGTTCTTCAGATTCCGGTGTTTTTGATAGTGGATGCAAAGGGCATGGGAAGATCTCTTCTTGCACTGATTCGAGGGTTTCTTGCAATGGATACCCATCACCTGATTCGGGGAGTGATCTTAAACCGTATGACAAAAAGCTATTATCAGATGATGGCTCCTGTCATCGAAGAAGAGCTTTCTCTTCCGGTTCTTGGGTATCTTCCTACCATGGAGGAAATATCCTTTGAGAGCCGCTACTTGGGACTGACGCTACCGGAGGAGATCGAGGCCATCAAAGAGAAGGTCAGCCTTTTGGGACAGACTCTGTCAGAGACCATAGATCTTCCCCGGATGCTATCCCTTGCCGGGGATGTGCCCCGAAAGGAGAAGTCTTGCAGGATTGCCTTTCGAGAAAAAAGGATACCCATCGCCGTTGCCAGGGATGAAGCCTTTTGTTTTTATTACCGGGATAACCTTCGTATGTTGGAAGAGGAGGGGGCAGAGCTGATCTATTTTTCGCCCATCCATGACAGGACGCTTCCGGAAAATATAGGGGGACTTCTCTTAGGCGGAGGTTACCCGGAGCTTTTTGCCGGAGGGTTAAGCGACAATATTACGATGAAAGATTCCATACAAAAGGCCATATCCCGGGGGCTTCCCTCCCTGGCGGAATGCGGAGGCTTTCTCTATTTGCACGATGCCATTTTAGGAGAGGATGGAAGAAGGTATCCCATGTGTGGTATGATTCCGGGAGATTGTTTTTACACAGGCAAGCTGGTCCGCTTTGGATATGTCAGCGTAGAGGAGAAGAACAAAGCTTTTTTGAAGGAAGATACCCCCTATGGCCCTGCGATCCGGGGTCATGAGTTTCACTACTATGACAGTGAAAATAACGGATCCGATGCCATCAGTACAAAGCCCACCGGAAACCGCTGTTGGGTCTCTTCCTTTACAGGAGAAGAGCACTGGTGGGGATTTGCCCATCTGTATTATCCTTCCAATCCCTCTTTTCCGAGAAATTTTGTCAATAAATGCAGGGAGTTTTATCTTGAAGAAAGAAGAATTATTTCAACTACACATCGATCCCATTCGGGAGGATCTGCTAAGGAAGGTGAAGAAAAACTGGGATCAACATTCCAAACCCATTGACGGATTCGGAGACTTTGAGGATGCTATTTGCCGGATCGCCGCTATTATGGGAGAAGAAGTCCCGCAGATCCACCGGCGAGCCCTTGTGGTTATGATCGCAGACAACGGAGTGATTCAGGAACAGGTCTCTCAGGTGGGAGCGGAGGTCACCCTTGGGGTGGCAAGAAACTTAGGAGATGGGATCAGTACCGCCTCTGTTCTGGCTAAGGGCAGTCATACGGATGTGTTCCCCATTGATATTGGCATCGCTTCCGATGAGAAGATCCTCGGGGTGATCTGCCGTAAAGTCGCCCGGGGAACGAAGAATCTGCGAAGAGAAGCCGCCATGACAGAAGAGCAGGTACTGCAGGCCATCTCTGTGGGGATCCAAACGGTCTTTGAATTAAAGGAAAAGGGATATACCATCCTGGCCACCGGGGAGATGGGCATTGGGAATACCACCACCTCTGCGGCCCTTCTTTGTGCCCTTACGGGTTGCGATCCCAAAGCAGTAACCGGCCGGGGAGCGGGACTATCCGATGAGGGACTGCTTCGAAAACGGCAGGTGGTAGAAGATGGTGTGAACTCCTATCAAAGACAGGCCTCCCATCTGCCTGCCTTCTCACCGGAAGGGACTCTTTTTGCCCTGTCCCGTTTGGGAGGGCTGGATATTGCCGGCCTTACCGGGGTCTTTATAGGAGGAGCACTGTATCACGTCCCCATTATCATCGATGGGCTTATCAGTGCGGTCAGTGCGCTATGTGCCGAAAGATTCTGCCCCGGCTGCAAAGACTATATGCTGGCCTCCCACAGCGGAAGAGAAGGGGGCTGTGAAATGGCACGAAAGGAACTGGGCCTTACCTCCTACCTTACCGGAAATATGGCCCTGGGGGAGGGAACGGGAGCTCTGCTGTTATTCCCTCTTTTAGATAATATCCTGTACTACTATACCCACGGATCCATGTTTGAAGCCACTAAGATCCGGGCCTATGAACGATTTGACGAAGCAGAGGAGAGAACATGATCACACTTATCCTTGGAGAACCGGATAGCGGGAAGTCTGCGCTTGCAGAAAAACTGGTATGCAAGATGGCTTCCTTCCTCCCGGATTCCTGTCAGAAGATTTATCTTGCCACCATGATCCCCTATGGTAAAGAGGGGGAGGAGCGTGTACAAAAACACAGGAGGCAAAGAGAGGGGAAGGGCTTTTCTACCATAGAATGTCCCGGGGATCTACCTCAGGTCAAAGATGAGATCCAGCAGCATTCCCCCTGTATCTGTCTGTTGGAATGTATGTCCAATCTGGTGGGAAACGAGCTGCAGGCACATAAGGAAGAAGGGGATGATACCATCCTTTCTATTATGATGGAGGAGTTATCTCTCCTCTCTTGCAGTTGCACGCATCTTTGCATCGTAAGCAATGAATTTCCTCTGATGGAAGAAGGATATGATGAAGAGACCATTCGCTATGTACAGCTGGTCCATAGGATCAATGAAAAGCTGATGAACTTCTGTGATAAGATATATCATTATGAAAATGGCAAATGGAAGGAGTTAACATGAGAATCCTTAGAAATATCGCAGTATCTTTTTCCATGTATTCCAGAATACCTATGCCGCAGTTCGTCTGGGAGGAAGAGGATATGAAACATATCCTTTTGTTTCTGCCCTGGGTGGGAGGACTTATTGGTCTTTTCAGTGCCTTGGTCTTTTTCTTCCTGCCTCTTCCTCACCGTTTTTTTTATATAGGAATTTTTTCCCTTCTTCCTCTTTTTGTCACCGGAGGATTTCATCTGGATGGATTTATGGATGTGGAGGACGCCCTTCATTCTTATCAGCCCAGGGAGAAAAAGCTTTTGATCCTAAAGGTTCCTCATATCGGAGCCTTTTCGGTTATCGGCCTTATGACCTATTTTATGGCCTGGGGAACTGCTATGAGTTACCTTTTCTATGGTCAAACGATCCTTTCGGGAGAGAAGATCCTGCTGTACTGCCTGATCTTCTTTATCGCCCGCTGTGCCTGCGCCCTGACCTGTCTTATCCTTGACACCGCTAAAAAGGAGGGGATGCTGACCATGGAACGGGGGAACAGGGACAAGAGAGATATTTGGCTTCTGGGGCTACAGCTTACAGCCGCGCTTGTCACGGCGTTATGCCTTCATCCCCTTACGGCCATCGCTTTTTCCTGTGTCCTTGTGCTTTTTACCCTGTACTATGACAGACTCTGCAGGAAAAACTTCGGTGGAGTCACCGGAGATACAGCAGGTTATTATGTGGTTATGTTGGAACTGTTTTTACTGATGGCAGTGGCATGCACTGTCGGTTAGGATCGCGCCTTATGAGAAAGACCATCACCTGTTATCTGATCCGTCACGGCAGGACCCGTGGCAATCTTGAAAAACGTTATATTGGAAGGAACATCGATGAACCCCTTTCATCGGCAGGACGCCGGGAGCTTTTACAGTTAAAAAAGGAATATCCCCATGAACTTCAGGAAGTGACCAGGCACCATCCCACAGTGGTCACAAGTCCCATGAAGCGTGCCATCGAGACGGCAGACCTTCTCTTCCCCGGGGCAGATCTTATAAGAGAACCACGGATAGAGGAGATGGATTTTGGAATCTTTGAAGGAAAAAACTATCAGGAACTTTCCGGGGATCTGCGCTATCAGGCATGGATTTCTTCTTTTTGCCGGGAGAAGATTTTGGAGGGGGAGTCCATGGAGGAATTCTGCCGGAGAAGTTACCTGGGATTTTCCTCCCGGGTCCTGGAAGTGGCAAAAGCAGATCCGTCAGGGAATGCCCCCCTGATTTTTCTTTGCCACGGAGGAACCATCATGGCGGTATTAAGCCGGCTGACAGGAGAGGACTATTACAGTTTTCAGGTGGGAAACGGGGACGGCTTTTGTATTGAAATAGGAGTGAACGAAGATGAACTTACTGCAATATCATATCATCGCCTTCTTTTTGGGGTACCTTCTTGACCTTATCATAGGAGATCCCTATTCTTTCCCCCATCCCATCCGCTGGATCGGATCTTTGATTAGCCGTCTGGACCATGCCTTCATGGATGATCCCCCCAAAGGATCTGCTCCCCGGTTTTGTATGGGACTTCTTACCACAGGAATTGTGGTATCCCTTACCCTGGTTTTGACCGGAGCTGTTATGTTTACCTGCTACTGGATCCATCCCCTCTTAGGCTGCTGCATGGAGACGATTCTGACCTGCTACTGCCTGGCGGCAAAAAGTCTTCGCACTGAGAGCATGAAGGTATATGAGAAATTAGAGCATGGGACCCTTGAGGAAGCAAGGTGTGCTGTTTCCATGATCGTAGGGAGGGATACGAAGGCGCTTACTTCCGAAGGTGTTGCCCGGGCAACCGTTGAGACCATTGCAGAGAATACCAGTGACGGAATTATCGCCCCCCTTTTCTATATCGCCCTGGGTGGGCCGGTGGCAGGGATGACCTATAAGGCCATCAATACCTTAGACTCCATGATTGGTTACAAGAATGACCGATACCGGAATTTTGGAACTTGCGCCGCCAGAGCCGATGATGTGGCAAACTTTCTTCCCGCCAGACTTTCAGCTCTGTTTATGATTGCTGCCTGCGTTTTTGGAGGAAAGGATTTCTCCGCAAAAAATGCCGCAAGGATCTTCCGGCGAGATCGCTATAACCACAAAAGTCCAAATTCTGCCCAGACAGAGAGTGTGATGGCCGGGGCCCTTGGTCTTCAACTGGCAGGCCCGGCATCCTATTTCGGGAAAAAAGTGGACAAGCCCACCATCGGAGATGAAGAGCGTGGAATCCACAGGAAGGATATTATAAGAGCCTGCCGGTTGATGTATCTGACAGAATCTCTTGTGGTACTTGTTATATTGCTGGTGCTTCTTGGAGTCTGCGTAGAAGCTTAATCAGCTTACTGACTTAAATTCCTTGCCAAGTTTCTTATTGTTGATGTAGACAGGATTCTAAATGTCCCGGGAGTAATATTCGTGGTAAAATAGATGGCTAGAGATCCACTGTTTCTGAGGTACAAATCCGGGAAATACGAGATAGAGGAAAACTGCCTGCCCCTGGATGGAGTAAGGTCTTACGCAAGATATAGGGGAAGATATCGTAAAGAGATTACGGAGGCGATTAAGTGCTACGAATAGCTATAGTAGATGATGAGGCGGTATTTAGAAGAAGAATTGGTGATTTTGTAGAGCGTTATCTTGCATCAAAGACGATAGAATACGAAGTAGAATTATATGATTCAGGAAGGGAAATCACAAAACTGGGAAGTGATATCCGTTATTTTGATATTTTCTTTTTAGATATCAGTATGCAAGATGTTGATGGTATATCGACTGCAACGACAATCAGAAAATTTTCAGAGAATGCTTATATTGTGTTTGTGACGGCTTACATAGATTATTCTATTGAAGGATATAAAGTAAAT
>CADCQT010000164.1 GCA_902803645.1 uncultured Lachnospiraceae bacterium
GGAATAGACTTGGTAATGAAAGCGTTGGAGCCGATGACAGAGCCTTCGCCGATCACAGTATCACCGCCGAGGATGGAGGCACCGGAGTAGATGGTGACATTGTCCTCAATGGTAGGGTGACGCTTGACGCCGTGAAGGACCTGGCCGGCAGCGGTGGAAAGAGCACCTAGGGTAACACCCTGGTAGACTTTCACGTGATCCCCGATATTGGTGGTGGAACCCACAACAACACCGGTACCGTGGTCGATGAAGAAGTATTTACCGATAGTGGCACCGGGATGAATATCAATTCCGGTGATGCTGTGGGCATACTCTGTCATCATACGAGGGATCAGCGGAACGTTCAAAAGGAACAGCTCGTGAGCGATACGATTGATGGTGGTAGCCTTAAGTCCCGGATAGGAGAGGATGATGTCATCCTTGTTGTAGGCCGCCGGGTCACCCTGGAAGGAAGCCTGAAGGTCCGTCTCCACATATTCACGAATCTGGGGGATCCGATTGCAGAAGGTGAGAGCGAGACAGTAAGCCTGCTCCTTGAATTTGGCTTCATCTTCGGGGGAGAGAAGCTGATCGTCGATGCTGTCCGGACGAATGGAGCAGACCGCGTTATATTTAAGAACGATCTCGATCTGCTTGCTTAAGTTATAGAGGACATCTTCGATCAAAACGGTGAGATTGCCCTGAAGGTTATAACTTTTATACACCTGATCCCGGTAGTAGCCGGGGAAGACCAGTCGAAGAAGCTTCTTGACGATCATAATGACCGCTTCCCGGTCCGGCTGGTTGAAAACAGCCATCTTATCGATATCACGGCCCCGACCGTAGTCGGAGAGAAGGTCGCGGACCAACTGGTCAACTTCTTGATTTTCACGAACACCCATTTTTCTTTTTCCTTTTCTATAATGATATTGTAGTAAGCCCCTCCGAAAACGGCCAAGGCCGGTTTCGGAGGGGAGTTAAGAGCAAAAGCAAAACTTCGCAGCGTTATGGCTCGTAGATACCCTGATCCTTCAGAGAAGAAGTATCGCTTAAGTTACGAAATTCCAAAGGAGAGTGACCGGTCTCCTTGGTGAAGATCGTGGAGAAGTAACTTCTGGAACAGTAGCCAAGCATATTCGAGATCTCGGAAATGCTGGTGTGTGTGGTGGACAGCAGGATCTTCGCCCGGGCAACCTTCTCGGAATTGATAAAGCTGTTGACGGAAACACCGGTCTCCTTCTTGAACTTACGGGTCAGATAGTAGTCGGTGTAGCCGGTCAGATGAGCAAGATCATGAACGGAAGGATCGTTGTAAATATTCATCCGGATGAAGTCGATGCAGGTCTGGATGGTGCGGGAGATCCTGTCGTTGTTGCGATAGTCGGCAATCCTTGAATGGAAGTCCTGATAAGCACGGCGAATCCAGTCCAGAAGATCCCAGCTGGAAGTAGCTTTCCAGATCTTATTGGAAAAATGATCGCTGATGCTGTAGGAAATTGTAGGCGGCAGACCACCCTCGGTAGCGGCCCGGCTGCAGAGAACAACGTAGTTGATGGCAGCGTACTGGGCGGATTCAAGGCTGGCGCCGTTGCTGAACTTCGCAGTGGCCTCTAAAAGAGCAGTCTCTAAGAGATTGCCGTAGTCGGACTGGCTGTTGCGAAGGTACTTCAGAAGCAGGATCTGCGTAGCGGTGAGACCGGACAGATCCGGACCCTCCTCCTCCGGACGGAAGCCCGCCTGCTCCACCTCATCGGCCTTGGCAGGAATGACCGCATCCTCGCTCATATGGCAAATGGTGTTCGGATTGCAGGGCTCATCGTTAAGGACGTACCAGCTGCTCTGAAGCAGGTGCTGAACCTCGGAGGTGGGAACAAAGGTAATGTAGGACAGGATGTTGCCTTCCTTAACATTAGGACATTCCGGAATGCGCTTTCCGATCTCCTCTGCAACCATTTCAGGATCAACGGAAGCACTCTGGAAAGGACCAAGGACCAGGTAGAGCCCCTCTTGCTTGGTGTTCTTTAACGCAGGCATAGCAATCCACTGAAGCCCAAGTGACTGATGAAAAATATAGGGCGTGTTGGAGGAGGCTACGGCCTCTGCCAGCTGGTCCGCATTCTGGCTCTCACGGAAAAGATCGTAGATCATATAACAGATATCCTCATCATAGGACAGTAAGTTCAGTTTCGAATCACAAAGCCAAAAATTGATAGGAATTAAGGACTTCAAAACTCGCTTGCAATAGTTTAAGCGGAATACCGCATCGTCAGTAAAATAATCTTGTAAACTCATAATCAATCCCCTTTTGTTAAAAAACTATATGTTTTCTCTAGAAAAAAGTAACAGAATTTCATGTCCTTTGCAACCGGTCAAGATCCCCTCTAGAAAAGATGTTACATCGGTTGTCTAATTTTTGACATTTCAAGCCTGCGATCCTATTATACTATAGAAATAAAAAAAAGAAAGAGTTTTGCTGTTGAAATATTGAGGGAAGAACGATTTTTTGTAAGACAGGAGAAGAATGAACGATGTTGATCGTATTTGGCGCAATTTGGAAGGAAATAAAGGACTATGGAAAAAAGCTGGGATTGAAAAAGACGAAAAAAGATACCCTCTGTCCGGTGTATGAGGATGAAGAGGGAAAGATCCGTTTGGTGATCACCGGAGTGGGAGAGGTGGCAGCGGCCTTTGCCGTAGGCTGGTACCTGGGAGCCTATGGTCATCAGAAGGAGGATGTCTATCTTAATATTGGAAGCTGCGGAGGGGAGGAAGGAGCAGAAGGGGTCTACCGGATCCACGGGATCGAGGATCTGGGGGATCATAAGACCTATTACCCGGATCTGCGGGGGCTATACCAGGTGCCAACAGCAAAGGTCTACACCTCACCGGAGGCGGTGGATGGAAAAATGATCCGACGGATAAAGGAAAAGAACCCTGGGGAGGTGTGCCGGTTTGATATGGAAGCTGCGGGGCTATACCAGGCGCTTCGGAAAGTAACGGGACCGGATCGGATGATTTTTCTAAAGGCAGTAAGCGACCACGGAATGAAGGTGGAAGCACCGGCTCCGGAAAGCCCCCGGGTAAAGGCAGCCGGGCAGCAGGTTTCTATGAAAATGCAGGAGAACAGTGATCAGCTTGTTTTGTATACAAAGCGAATAATTGAACACTATTTTAGGAAAGAGGTGAGGGAAAATTCTTCCGGGGAAGAAGATTTGCAATGGAAACTCCGCCAGAAGTGGGAAGAGGAGCTGTCGGCGGACCTTTGCGCCTCGAAAACCATGGAATTACAGTTGTTTCAGCTGTGTCGTTATGCTTATGCTGCAGGGATGGAAACCGAATTGCACGATATAGTTTCCGACCTTAGGAGTTCGGGAGAACTGCCGGCAAACAACAGGTGTGGCGGAAAACGGATTTTGGAAACGCTAAAAAAATCCCTGGTTCCCATTTGCTGATAAAATGGGGTGAAAATCCGAATTGTAAGTTAATTAAAAACAATTTAACTATAGCTGGAAACAACTTAAAAAACAAATTTTTAAAATCCTTGCATACTGAAAAATAAAGGCATATACTTTTAATGGGTGAAGTGAGGCGGAAGTCTCCGAGGGGTATGTGAAGAATGTTTGGTGGCAAAGGATTATTATAATGCCTTTTTATGTCATCGTGGTTTAGTGACCCCTTGTATTGGGATTTTCTAATCACGATGGCTTTTTTAAGTTTATGATTTAAAATTACCGGAAAGGGCTATGGAGTTACAGTATGGCCAGAACGAAATTAAAGATCGGTGATCTGCTGGTTCAGGCAGGGGTACTTACAGAGGAGCAGCTTAAGAAGGCTCTGGCGTACTCCAAGGAACAGTATGAGAAGGGTAATCCGAAGCGACTGGGAGAATGTCTGAAGGAACTTCGGTTTGCATCGGATCAGGAGATCGCCAAGGCGCTTGCAAGACAGCTGAATCTGCAGCTGGTGGATTTGCAGGGCTTTGTGTTGACAGATGAGCTGAGAGCATTGGTGAAGGGATCCATCCTTCGAACCAATACCGTGTTGCCGGTGGCATTCGATCCGAAGGATCCCATGTCTGTGTACCTGGCCATGGCAGATCCTCTGGATTATAACGCATTGGATGATATCGAGATGCTGCTTAGTCCTCGAAGGGTGATTCCCTGTGTGGCTACAGCATCCGCAATTAATACCGTATTGGATCATTACTTCGGTAATGAGGAGGCGCAGAAGGCAGCGGAGCGTTTCACGAAGGAGAACAAGGTTCGCCAGGAGGCTGTCCTTGCAGCCCAGGCGGAGAATGAACGCCAGCTGGGGAATGCGCCCATTGTACAGCTTTTAAAGCAGATCCTAGAGGCGGCAGTACGAGATAAGGCCTCCGATGTGCATTTTGATGCCTTAGAGCGTCAGGTGCGGATCCGTTATCGAATCGATGGAGTTCTTCAGGATAAGAGTTCCTACGATATCTCTTTGCTTCCGGCATTTTCCACCCGTATCAAGATCCTGAGCGGTCTTGATATTGCAGAGAAGCGTAAGCCTCAGGATGGCCGTATGACCATTGAGGTAGAGGGAGTGGAATACGATATTCGAGTGGCGATTCTTCCCACCTCCTTTGGAGAGAAGATCGTAATGCGAATTACAGTGGCCAACGCCTTGACCAAGGCCAAGAGTGAGCTGGGGATCCAGCCCTATGAGATGGCCAGATTCAACCGGATTCTAAAGCGGCCCAACGGAATCATCCTGGTAACAGGACCTACAGGAAGTGGTAAGTCCACCACCCTTTACACCGCTTTGTCCGAGCTGAACACTTCCGAGGTGAATATTATGACCGTAGAGGATCCGGTGGAGGCCAATGTGCCGGGAATCAATCAGGTGCAGGTGAATGTGAAGGCAGGACTTACCTTTGCCTCCGCTCTTCGATCCTTCCTGCGACAGGATCCGGATATCATCATGGTAGGAGAGATCCGAGACAGGGAGACAGCAGAGATCGCGGTACAGGCATCCATCACAGGACATCTGGTGGTATCCACCGTGCATACCAACAGTTCTGCCGCCACCATCACACGAATGGTGGATATGGGAGTAGAGCCCTATCTGCTGGCAGATTCTCTGGTGGGCATCATCGCCCAGAGACTGGTTCGCCGCCTCTGTGAGAATTGTAAGGAAGAGCGGGAGGCCACAGACTTTGAGACCAGAGTCTTAGGACTTGATCCGGAAGGACCTCATCCGAAGATCTGCGTTGCCCATCCCGATGGCTGTAATATGTGCCACGGCACAGGATATAAGGGACGAATCGGTATCTATGAGATCATGGAGATGACAAGCAATCTCCGGAATATCGTGGCAGCCGGCAAGACCACCCAGGAGCTGGAAGAGGCGGCTAAGGAAGAGGGACTTCGGACCCTTCGACAGAATGCGGCAGAGTTCGTTCTCCAGGGATTGACTTCTGTGGAGGAGATGCTGAAGGTAACGGTGAACGAAGCCGGCATCAATGAGACAGAAGAATAGAGACAGAAGATTAGAAGAAAAGAGTACAGAAAAGAAAAAGAGTAGGACTTAGCTATGACGTTTGGAGATTTTGATGAACTGGTGACACTGGCCAAGGACAACCGGGCCAGTGATATCCATGTCAGTGTAGGACAGGTGCCCAGCTTTCGAATCGATGGAAGCATCGTGCCGGTGGGAGAACAGAGATACTCCGTGAAGGAAATGGA
>CADCQT010000165.1 GCA_902803645.1 uncultured Lachnospiraceae bacterium
ACCATGGCGGATGTTGGTTTCTTTCATAACACACTCCTCAAAAAAAATATGTTATTACTCCTACGCTGCCTGATCCTTCGAGGAAGACCTCTTCCCTTTGCCCTTCTTATGCTTATTGGCTTTGAAAAAAGCCCCGGTCTCTTTTGCCACGACCCCGGACAGGGCAAACATGGCGATCATATTCGGTATCGCCATCAGGCCATTGAAAATATCTGCAATGGTCCAAACCGCTGCAACTGTCATATAAGGTCCGATAAACACAGCCAGGATATAAAGGCACCGGAAGACGCGTACTGCCTTCATCCTGCCTCCTGTCACGTATTCAAGACAACGCTCGGAATAATAGTCCCAACCTAGGATAGTGGTAAATGCAAAGAAAATCAAGCATGTCATTAAAACAAAGGATGAAACTTTGGCCGGGAAGGGCAGTCCCTGCATGAAAGCATAGGTGGTGATCTGTACTCCCTGAAGATTCTCTACCTTCCATGCTCCGGTGAGCACAATGGCAATTCCTGTAAGATTACATACAATAATGGTGTCTAAAAATGTTCCCGTCATGGATACCAGTCCCTGACGTACCGGCTCCTGGGTCTTAGCTGCTGCTGCGGCAATTGGCGCTGATCCAAGTCCCGCCTCATTGGAAAAGATTCCTCTGGCGATTCCGCTCTGCATTGCCACAAGGATGGATCCTGCCGCTCCGCCGGCTACTGCCCTGGGATGGAAGGCTCCGATCAGGATCTGTGCAATCGCTCCCGGTACCTGACGGATATTCAAAAGGATCAAAAGCACTGCAAACACAAAGTAGGTAATGGCCATGAAGGGTACCACAAAGGATGCCACGGATGCAATTCGCTTCAATCCCCCGATCAGTACCAGCGCTACCACAAGGGTCAGAATAAGAGAGGCCACTACCGTAACCAGGGTATACTCCCCAAGTCCCGGAATCGTCACCTTTTCCACCTGCTTCGAGTCAACAAAACCGTTGACAGCGGATACAATTCCGTTCACCTGTGAAAAGGTTCCGATGCCGAACAAGCCTACACATACTCCAAAGAAGGCAAAAAGCTTAGCAAGCCAGCGAAACTTCTCTCCCATCCCCTTCTCAATATAATAGAAGGGGCCTCCCAGGGTATGTCCGTCTCCATCCACCTGACGGTACTTAACCGCCAACAGACCTTCCGAATACTTGGTGGCCATTCCAAAAAATGCTGCCACCAACATCCAGAACAACGCTCCCGGTCCACCGGTTCCAACAGCCGTTGCCACTCCTACAATATTTCCTGTTCCAATGGTGGCTGAAAGGGCTGTCATAAGTGCCGCAAAACTGGACACTTCTCCCTCTGCCCCCTCTTCCTCCTTAAAGATCCACTTCAGGGCCAGGGGTAACCTTCGCACCTGAAGTGCCCGTGTCCTTATGGTAAGTAACAGTCCTCCCAACAGAATCAATGCCATCAATGGCACACCCCACACGTAACCGTCGATCCTGCCTAGGATCTGTTCAAATGAACTCATGCTCTTCTCCTGTCTGTATCTTCTTTCTTTTCTCTTTAAACTGCCCCTCTGCCCATCCTATCGCTTCCGATGGCGCCGCCTGCAGCTCTGTCCGCATTAGCCGAACAACTGTCCGTCTAACACAACCTTATACATCTTACCAAGCCGGGGATGACTTTTCCATTGACGAGAATGACAGAATTTTCCACATTATCTTGGTGGTTTTTTAGCAAAGATTGGAAACCCCGATGGACAGAATGTGTTTCTCTTCGTCGCAGAAAAAAGAGACCTTCCATGGCATTAGAAGGTCTCCTTAGAATATAAAAAGTATAAGTATGTATGATTAGCCGATGGCACGGAATGCCTCATCCAGGTCCTCAATAATATCATCGATATGCTCTGCTCCAATGGAGAGACGGACGGTATTTGCCTTGATTCCCTGTTCTTTTAACTCCTCTTCATTGTCCTCAGAATGTGTGGTGGAAGCCGGATGGATCGCAAGTGATTTCACATCTGCGACATTTGCAAGTAATGAGAACAATTCAAGATTATCAATAAACTTCTTTGCAGTCTCGGCATCTCCCTTAATATCGAAGGTGAAGATGGATCCGCCTCCCTTTGGAAGATACTTCTTATAGAGCTCCTGCTGCTTTGGATCCTTGCTTGCTGCCGGATGACTGATATACTCAACCTCCGGACGTGTCTTCAGATAATCCACAACCTTCAGTGCATTCTCCACCTGACGCTCCACACGAAGGGAGAGGGTCTCAAGTCCCTGGAGGAAGATCCAGTTATGGAAGGGGGATAAGGTCGCACCCTCATCACGAAGGGTGATGGCACGAAGATAGGTTGCTACCACAGCCGGCGCTGTATCCTTGGCAAAGGTAAGTCCGTGGTAGGACGGATTCGGTTCTGTCAGCCATGGATACTTATTGGATGATGCCCAGTCAAACTTACCGGCATCTACGATCACACCACCAATGGTGGTACCGTGACCGCCGATGAACTTGGTTGCGGAATGAACCACAATATCTGCACCATACTCGATGGGACGGATATAATAGGGTGTGGCAAAGGTGTTATCCACGATCAAAGGAAGACCATGCTTATGAGCAATATTGGCCCAGGCCTCTATATCTACCACTTCTCCGTTGGGGTTTCCCAAAGTCTCCACATAAAGTGCCTTTGTATTCTCCTTAATAGCTCCTTCGATCTCCTCCGGATCAAAAGGATCTACAAAAGTCGTGGTCACACCATAATCCTCATTGGTATGAGCCAGGAAGTTATAGGTACCTCCATAGATGTTCTTGGCCGATACGATATGATCCCCTACCTTGGCTACCGCCTTAAAAGCGTAGGTTACTGCAGCTGCTCCGGATGCAACAGCAAGCGCTGCCACGCCCCCCTCAAGAGCTGCGATCCGTCGCTCAAACACATCCTCTGTGGGATTGGTCAGACGGCCGTAGATATTACCTGCATCCTTTAATGCAAAACGGTCCTCTGCATGCTGGCTGTTATGGAATACGAAGGATGAAGTCTGGTAAATCGGAACAGCTCTGGAATCTGTTGCCGGATCCGCCTGCTCCTGTCCTACGTGAAGTGCCAGTGTCTCAAATTTCAAATTACGCTCCGCGTATGTCTTTTTTGCCATGGTTTCTCTCCTCTCAATGTCTTTCTTTTTTCTTTTTCTCTTTTCTATATCCGAAGTTGTTTTCAACCTGTTGTAATCGTTACCCGATGCCTTAACAGATGAGTCAACACATCGGGGTAGTATTCCCTGACTACCGGCACGGTCCAATGCAGATGAGCTGTCAGCCTACCGGCAGCCTGTTTCGTCTCTTACCTGATCAGCTGAATAATGCTGTGGACAGATAACGATCTCCGGAATCCGGAAGCAGTGCTACGATCTTCTTCCCCTGATTCTCAGGTCTCTTGGAAAGGATCACAGCTGCCTTCAGTGCTGCACCGGAGGAGATACCTACCAGTGCTCCCTCGCTTACCGCAAATCTTCTGCCCTCTTCGAAAGAATCTTCATTCTCGATGGCAAGGATCTCATCATAGATATCGGTATCCAATGTCTTAGGAATGAAACCTGCTCCGATTCCCTGAATCTTATGGGGACCTGCTGTTCCCTTGGAAAGTACCGGGCTTCCGGTTGGCTCCACTGCCACGATCTTAACATTTGGATTCTGTTCCTTAAGGTATCCGCCGACACCTGTCAGGGTTCCGCCTGTACCGACTCCGGCTACGAAAATATCAACCTGTCCCTCTGTCTGCTCCCAGATCTCCGGTCCGGTTGTCGCCTTATGTGCGGCCGGGTTTGCCGGGTTATCAAACTGTCCTAAAATGATAGAACCTGGTGTACTTTCCTGAAGCTCCTTCGCCTTGGCGATAGCTCCCTTCATTCCCTTCGCACCTTCTGTTAATACCAGCTGTGCACCGTAAGCCTTCAGAATGTTACGTCTCTCAACAGACATGGTATCCGGAAGTGTCAGAACTGCCTTATAGCCCTTAGAGGCTGCCACTGCTGCAAGTCCAATTCCGGTATTACCGGATGTCGGCTCGATAATGGTTGCCCCCGGCTTAAGCTTTCCGCTCTTCTCGGCATCCTCGATCATCGCTAATGCGATACGGTCCTTTACAGAACCTGCCGGGTTAAGATACTCCAGCTTCACAAGGATCTGTGCATCTCCTGCGCCTGCTGCCTTGGCATAACGGCTTGCGTTTAAAATTGGTGTATTTCCGATCAGTTCAATGGTGCTATTTACAATCTTGCTCATGTTAAGTTTCCTCCGAAGTTATATTGATTATCTATTGTTACACATTCGATCCGTGCAACATCGCTTTTCAAGTAAATTAGGATACAGTTGCTTCATTCAACACCTCTCCTTTCTGCTTGTTGCCTGGTTACTGATCAAATCTCCCTCCCCTGAACACAGGAAACAAAGACATGCGACCTGCTGCTTTTGTATCTCCCTTAATTCCTACGGGGTTACTAGGTTTGTTTGATCTTGATATGATTATAGCAAAGTAAAGAGGGATGTCAACCTTTTTTCTGAAAATTATGTGCAAACGTTTTCACTGTTTGCCAAAAGGGATGTTTATATTGAAAACAAAAAAAACAGGTGCCCCCTGCAACCATATCCCCATAGGGGGTACGAGCAAGGGGCACCTAAAATCAATGAAAATGCACATCTCCCCGATCCACAACAATGTGATACCCGCAGCTTTCTGCCCTTCTGGAAAGACAGGACTTGCACTGCTTTGTCACATCATCCACACAGATCTTATTCTCATAGAGAGAATACAGTCTTCGATATTCCGTTGGAGAACAGTTCGGCATCACCACATTGCCGCCACAGGAAAGTCCCATTTCTCTGCCCAGAGGATGAATCGTTCCAAGGGCAGTGGTCGCCGGAAGCAGCGCATAAGGAAACATCAGTCGAAGGATAGCAAGACAACGAAGGGTCATGGCAAGGGACCCATTCCTTTGATTCCGGAAAGGCGTACTCTTATGTACAAGATAAGGGCCGATTCCAATCATATCCGGCTGAAGCTTTTGCAGGAAACGAAAATCCGCCACCAGAGTCTCCGGGGTCTGCTCTAGAGAGCCCACCATAAAACCGGCGCCGATCTGGTAACCAATCTCCTTTAGATCATAAAGACAACGGATCCGGTTGGAAAGGGACATCGTCTCCGGATGAAGCTTCCGGTAATGCTCTTCTGTCGCCGTCTCATGTCGCAGAAGATAGCGATCCGCTCCGGCATCATAATACTTCTGGTAGGACTGCCGCTCCTTCTCTCCCAGGGAAAGGGTGATGGCACACTTTGGAAATTCCACCTTGATGCGGGTAATAATGCGACAAATATCCTCGTCGGTATAGGTCAGATCCTCTCCCCCCTGAAGGACAAACGTCCGAAATCCCAGTTCATATCCTTCCCGGCAGCATTCCAGAATCTGATCATCACTTAAACGATAGCGCTTAAGGTCACAGTTCTCGCCTCGTATCCCGCAATAATAACAATTGTTTTTGCAGTAATTGGTAAACTCGATCAGGCCTCTTACAAACACATCTTTTCCGTAGTTTTCCTGCCGAACCTCGTCCGCAGCAGCAAATAAAGCCTCTTCTTCCATAGTAAAAGAAGGGTGCAGCGGAAGCTGCACCTTCTCAGATTCTTCTCCATTGCATAATATCGGCGTGTTCGGGAAAAGTTCTTCCATCCCAAGGCCGCTTGGCATGGTAAGGAGACGAAGCAACTCTTCATCGCATATATCGCTGGTATTTCTCAGTTTCTCAATAATTTCTAACTCTGTCATACTATCTTTGGTTCTATCTCTAGCGCTTTTTCTAGCACTTCCTTAGATTCTATCTCTGGTTCTAAAAAGCCTGGTGTTTTACAACTTCATATTCATTGTCCGACTGATAATAAGGACACTCTCTGTAGTGACTGCTATAAAGTCTTGCCAGATCGTCCTCATCCAGATCCATGTCGCAGACATACTCTTCAAGTTCTTCATCGTACACCAGATTGTTACAGGTATCACATGCATTTGTGGAAGCCATGTTTTCTCCTTTTCTAACTGCCATCTCTCCCGGAGATGCTATTATCCCGCTTCTCCGCACAAATCAGGACAGCAGAGCCCTTGCTCCGCCCCCCAGAAGGCAGGCCAGAATAAGAGATAGGATCATAATAACATAGGACATATTCTCATGTCGCTTGCCCCATGACGTTTTC
>CADCQT010000166.1 GCA_902803645.1 uncultured Lachnospiraceae bacterium
CGAGGATGCGCACGGATTCGGACAGGAATTTGTCTGCTGAAGCAGACCCGAATCCGGCGCGCAAGACTCGCGAGCGAGTCTTGACAGAAGTAAAAGAAATGGGAGGAGAGTAGCATATGGCAGAATATGGATTTAATACAGTACAGGTACGTGGCGGATATTCCCCAAAGGATAATCAGGAGTCGGTAGCGGTTCCGGTCTATGCAACCGCAGCCTTTGATTTTGTCTCCGTTGAGAGAGCAGGACGATTGGTAGCGGGAGAAGAGGCAGGATTTGTCTATACCAGGATCGGAAATCCTACCAATGATGTGCTGGAGAGGCGAATTGCAGCCTTAGATCATGGGGTGGCAGCCGTCTCTTTTGGTTCCGGAATGGCAGCCATCAGCAGCACCATTCTGGCAGTGACAGGAGGAAGCGGCAGGATCTTATCCACCTATCAGATCTATGGCGGTGCCTTCGACCTGGAGAAGAGTATTTTCCCGAATCTTGGGATTCACTTTGATCTGGTATCCCATGACAGCAGCCTTGAGGTATGGGAGAAGGCCATTACAGAGGAGACGAAGGCCATCTATGTAGAGTCCATCTCCAATCCTACCGCCCGTCTTCTGGATTTTGAAGCCCTTGCAAAGCTGGCCCATAAGTACAGTATTCCTCTCATTGTGGATAATACCTTTGCTACACCATATCTGTTTCAGCCCTTAGAGCATGGAGCGGATATTGTGGTCTACTCTGCAACCAAGGCATTAAATGGCCATGGAAATGCCATTGGGGGTCTGGTGGTGGAAGGCAATTCCTTCCACTGGTCCAGGGAGAAGTTCCCTCAGTTTTACCAGAAGCACTGGGTCATCCGGGACCTTGAAGAGCATGAGAGAAGCTTCCTGGAAGCCTTCCCGGACTTCCCTTTAAGTGCACTGTTAAGACTTAGCTATCTGGCTTATTTTGGAGCTGTGTTAAGCCCCTATGAGGCACAGCTGATTCTGATCGGTGTGGAGACCTTATCGGAGCGTGTGAAAAAGCAGGTGGCGAATACAAGGGCTGTGCTTTCTTACTTGGAGAAGCAGTCGGATCTTGTATCCTGGGTCAGCTACCCGGAGGCAAAGAACAGCCCGGATCATAAGCTGGCAAAGAAGTATTTCAAAAATGGCGCCGGATCTGTCCTTTCCTTTGGTTTTAACGGAACAGAGGAAGAGGAGAACAGACTTATCGAGGCGGTACAGATCTTCGGATATCAGGCCAATGTGGGAGATGCCAGGTCTTTGATTGTGAATTCTCCAAAGATTACCCACGGTGAGCTGCGGCCACAGGAACTTCAGGAGGCCCAGATCGCCCCGGAGACCGTAAGACTTTCCTTTGGACTTGAGGAGGCTGAGGATCTGATCGCAGATCTTGACCAGGCCTTTGAAGTGATCCGTGCAGAAAGAAAAGCAGCAAAAAAGAGTGCATAAGATAGAGTCAAAAGAGGTATTTGTAATGAAAAAGAAGATCGTAGCGGGGGTTTTGGGGGTATTTTTGATATTAACAACCGTGGTATCCACCACAGGATGCAGTCTGGCGACTTCTTCGGACAAGCCGAAAGAGACAAAGTACAAGTATGGGAAGATCCAGATTCCGGGGAAGGATGGCTCCCTTTGCGGTGCACCAATCTATATCGCCTATGAGAAGGGATATTTTGCCGAGGAAGGATTTGATGTGGAACTGATCTCTGCAGATTCCGAGACCCGTAAGGTGGGACTTAACAATGGAAATATTCCCATGGTAAACGGTGATTTCCAGTTCTTCCCATCCATGGAAGAGGGAGTTGAGACTACAGTGGTAGACAAGCTCCATAACGGATGCATCAAGCTGGTAGTAAAAAAGGGTTCAAAGATCAAAACAGCCAAGGATCTGAAAGGGAAAAAGATTGGTGTGGACGAGATCGGCGGAACCCCTTACCAGGTAGCATCGGTGTGGGCGGAAGAGAACGGGATCTCAGCAAAACAGGAGGATGGTCAGATCACCTTCCTCCCGTTCTCAGACGGTAACTTAGAGCTTCAAGCTCTCTATAAGGGAGAGATCGATGTGGCTGCTATGTGGGATCCTCTCGGATCGGTGGCAGAGAAGGAAGGGAAGGTGGATACGATCCTTGATATTTCTAAGGATGCCCCCTTTAACAACCGGGCATGCTGCTTCCTCTATGCATCCACAAAGGTTTTAAAAGAAAAGCCGGATGAAATCGCAGCTCTCCTTCGTGCTTACCGTAAGGCCCAGGATTATATCAATCAAAATCCTGATGAGGCGGTACAGACGATTATTGACGGAAAGTATTCCCAGATCTCGGATAAGGATCTTGCCATTTCCCTGATTCAGTCCTATGACTATCCTTCCTATGCGGAAAGAGCCACAGGCAAGTTTGATGTGAAGTCGGATGTGACCTATTTTGCCAAGAAGCTCAATGAGATTAAGTATCTGAAGACGGATGGGGATAAGTTTACCGAGCAGTATTACGCCCAGGTGGATACGAAAGAAGATTTTGACAAGCTTGCAAAGGGGGATAAAAAGTGAAGAAAAGAAGATACCCATTTGCAGTAGGATTGACCATATCCGGGTATTTTCTGGCAGTTATTCTGAATGCGCTGTTTCCACAGATTGCAGATGTTAAGACAAAGACCTATCGCCTGTTTGTTCTGATGGTAGACCGGAACGATTTCTATCGGGGCATTTTGATCCTGCTGGCTCTGTTGTTTTTGATCACAGGTCTTTTGAGTCGTAAGGATCCAAAAAGGAGGAACCAGTATGTAAAAAATGCTCCGCTGCAGTTTGCCTTAGGTATCGGATTGTTGCTATGGGATATTTTAGGGACGAAGACACAGATCTTTGTTCAGCCGTTTTTCCCGGGACCGACCCAGATCCTGGAGTCATTTCTCCAGGAGGGCGGTTTTATCTTCAGCAACACCCTGTATTCCCTTCGGTTGTATCTCTTCGGATTTCTTCTGGGGGCAGCCTTTGGGATTGGAACAGGGATCCTCATCGGATGGTTTCCGAAGGTTTACTATTGGGTACACCCGGTGCTTCATATCACCGGGATCATACCCGCGGTGGCATGGATGCCCTTTGCATTGACATTGATTCCCACAGCCTTTTGGGCAGCGGTATTTCTTATCGTGATTTGTGTCTGGTTCCCGGTGGCCTCAGTAACGGCACAGGGAATTGCGGGAACACCGAAGGTATTGCTGGAAGCGGCAAGGACACTGGGGGGAAGCACGGCATATCAGCTGTTTCATGTGGCGTTGCCCAATGCCCTTCCACAGGTCTTTGCAGGACTTTCCACAGCCAATGCCTTTGCTTTTACCACCCTTGTGATGGCGGAGATGATGGGACAGCCGGGAGGACTTGGATACTATATCAATTTGGCGAAGGTATGGAGTTCCTACTATAAGGTTTTTGCTGCGATTCTGATCATGGCCATCTTATTCAGCCTGATCACGGAGGTGCTTAACCGGATTCAGAGTAGGGTATTAAGATGGCAGAAAGGATTACTGAAGACGGAAGAATGAAGGAAGAGACCATATTACAGTTAAATCATGTGGACAGGATCTACGAGGATGGCGACACCCGGGTTCAAGCTCTCTCTGACGTAAATCTTAAGGTCAGAAAAGGAGAATTCATCTCCCTGATCGGTTCCTCGGGATGTGGCAAGACTACCACCCTTCGTTTGATCGCAGGCCTTGATCAGCCCCAGAACGGGAAGATCTTTCTGGACGGAGAAGAGATTGCAGGTCCAGATCCCCGGCGGGGCTATGTATTTCAGCAGGGTGCCCTGTTCAACTGGCTGACGGTGGAGGATAACATCGCAGCTGGACTTAAGGCAAGGCATGTGTATCAGAAGAATCGACACAGGATACAGGAGTTTATTGATATGACAGGGCTTACGGGGTTTGAAAAATCCTATCCCCATCAGATCAGTGGAGGAATGGCCCAAAGGGTTGCCATTGCCAGAGCTCTTGTAAATGATCCGGAGATCTTGCTTCTAGATGAGCCTATGGGAGCCTTGGACTCTTTTACAAGGGCTAATTTGCAGGACCAACTGCTGGCTATACAGAAAAAGAACCATACCACCATGATCCTTGTTACCCATGATGTGGATGAAGCAATCTATTTGTCTGATCGAATCGTTATAATGACACCGCGTCCCGGCAAGATCGCCCAGGTCATCGATGTGGATATACCAAAACCACGTCAGAGAGGCGGTACAGAATTTTTGATGCTGAGACGAAAATTATTGGAGAAATTTAATCTGGCCAGCGCTGACCCGCAGCCGGAATACAACATTTAGGAAGAGGCAGAATATGAAAACAAGATTACTCAGAGGAGCGGTATTTATTTTACTTGGGCTGGTTGCATCCCTTGGGATTGCCACGGTTTTCCATGTATGTCCTGCAATGAAGGATATGGTTATGAAATGTTACTGGACCGGCAGGGTAAGCATCGCAGTCGGGATTGGAATTATTCTTGTGGGGATTCTTACAATCTTTGCAAAGAAGAAAGCCTTTGCAGACGGACTGTCTGTGGCGGCGATCCTGCTGGGGATTGAGCTGATCCTCCTTCCCACCCTGCTTATCGGAGTTTGTCCGGGAGCACATATGCACTGCCATACAGCCACCAGACCGGCGCTGATCATCACAGGTGCTTTGACTGTTATATATGGAGGCTTTAGCATTTTATGGAAAAGGAACAAGATAGAGGAGTAGGCCGGTATATCTGTCGATGTGCATGGCAAAGTCTTAAGCAAAAACTCTTTCAGAGCGTTCTTTTAGGATGCTTTGCTGCCCTGGTGGCCTTCCTGGTTTTTGCAGGAACCCTCCTTGGCAGCAGTATGGAAAGCGGAATCGGTAGAATGAAGGAACGGTTGGGGGCCGATCTTATGATCGTTCCCCATGGACAGCAGGGAAAGACAGAAAAACTTCTGCTGACCGGTAATCCGGAGTTTTCCTATCTGGACAGGGATTTAGAACAGGTGGCGGCCAATACAAAGGGTGTAAAAAAGACCACCTCCCAGTTCTATTTTTCTTCTGTTTCAGCGGACTGCTGTTCCACAAGAGTGCAGCTGATAGCCTTTGATCCCGGGACGGATTTTGCAGTCCTTCCCTGGATCAATCAGGAGGAAATGAAGAAAACAAAAAAGGGTCAGGTGCTGATCGGTGCAGATGTTATTGCCCAGGGAGATCATACGATCAGGTTCTACGGTGAAAAACATCCCGTTGCAGGGAAGCTTTCAAGAACAGCAACAGGGCTGGATCAGTCTGTTTTTATGACAAGAGATACCATGAACAAGATCTTAGAGGATGCTAAGAAAAAGGGCTTTCATTTTCTTTCCCCAAAGGATAAGGGAAAGGTATCTGCTGTTTTGATCAAGGCAGAAGAGGGCGCGAATCTGGATAAGATCGAGACATCCCTTTTGAAGAAGGCGACAGCAAAGGGGGATAAGATCGATATTGTATCGACCCAGAAGGTGATTGGAACCGTATCGGCTCAGTATGAATTTTTCAGAAAAGGGATCCGTTTTTTACAGATCCTCTTCATACTGACTTCCTCTCTGGTGCTGTTCCTTATTTTTTCCTTCTCTTATCGAGAAAGAAAAAAGGAGTTTGCAGTACTTCGTATCGTGGGCGTGACCACTGGAAGAATTCGGGTCATGACCTGTACCCAGGGTGGTATGATCAGCCTTATAGGAGGGCTTATAGGACTTCTGACAGGTGCGCTGGTGCTGTTTCCCTTTCGGGTTTTGATCTCGGATTCTCTTCAGGTTCCTATGATTACACCAGCAGCTGTTACCATCGCTTTCGTAGCCCTAATGGCCCTAGTCCTTACGGTGTTACTGGGGGTGGCGGCGGCAGATATCGCCATAAGAACATTGGGAAGGGCGGAAACCTATTTCACCCTAAGGGAGGGTGAAGCATAACAGTAGAAAGGAGGAGAAGAGATGCTGATCAGGGCAAAAAATCTTGTGAAAAATTATGAGAGAGAAGGCGTGTCACACCGGGTAGTGGACCAGGTGAATTTTACTATGGACAGCGGGGAGTTCGTGATCGTAAAGGGCTCCTCCGGAAGCGGGAAGACCACCCTGTTAAACCTTTTGACCGGAATTCTAAAGCCAAGTGGTGGAAGTGTTTTCTTTGAGGGAGATGATCTGAAAAAGATGGACGATGGGAAACTGTCAGAGATAAGAAATCACAGAATCAGTTATATTCCGCAAAACGATACCCTTTTGTCCAATCTGAACCTTTGGGATAATCTTCGGCTTCCTTTTTTTCTTGGGAAGGGAGGAGATTTAAAGGAAGGAGAACTAAACGAGAGACTTAAGGTCCTGTTAGAGGAATTCGGTCTCTCGGACAGGAAATGTTCTTATCCAAGGGAGTTATCCGGCGGTGAGATCAGAAGAGCATTGATCATTCGATCTCTTTCCCTTTCACCGGATCTAATCATTGCAGATGAGCCGACAGGAAGCCTGGATCCACTTACCACCCTTACGGTGATGGAGAAATTCCGCAGGATCGCAAAGGAGGGCATTGCTGTTCTGGCGGTAAGTCATCAGCCGGAGACCTTTCCTTTTGGAGACCGCCTGTATGAAATGAAGGAGGGGAGACTGCTCCCTGCAAAGGTTTTCACGAACAAAAAATAAAGAAAGACCAAAATAATAGAACCCGGCTGTTAGAATTGCCGGGTTTTCCTTTATTCTTCAATTGCAAACGTTTGCACAGAAAAACGGGAAAATGCCTGTTTTTATGAAAAAATCATAAATATTTGCAGTTAAACATACTAATATAGTATGTAAATAGGTAATTAGTTGTAAACGTTTGCAGCTTTTCCCTTTGAAGGGGCAGGAGATGTTGCGTATAGTATCCCTAACAACAAGCCAATCCGGAGGCGGTAACTGATATGGACAGCTGTATCAGGTTGTACAGGAAAGAAAAAGAAAAAAGATTTGGGAGAGAGGAGATAGATTTATGAGAAGCAAGGTTTGGAGACGATTATTGGCAGTGACAGTGACAGCGGCCCTTGCCCTGTCTGCGACAGGATGTGGCAGCAAGGCTTCCGGCAGTACAAAAAAGGATGGGAAGATTACACTTACCAATGTGTCCTATGATCCCACCAGAGAGCTGTATGCTGCATATAATAAAGAGTTTGCGAAGTATTACAAAGGAAAGACCGGAAAAGAAGTGGATGTGGTTATGAGCCACGGTGGATCCGGCGGACAGGCCAGAAGCGTGGTAGAGGGTGCGGATGCAGATGTGGTAACCTTAGCTCTTGCCCACGATATCACGTTAGTGGAGCAGGCAGGCCTTATCAATAAGGGGTGGCTAAAGGAATTCGATCTGGATTCCTCTCCCTATACTTCCACCATTGTATTCCTGGTTCGTAAGGGCAACCCTAAGAAAATCAAGGACTGGGAGGATCTTACAAAGAAGGGTGTGGATGTGATCACACCGGATCCTAAGAGCTCAGGGGGAGCATGCTGGAACTTCCTGGCAGCATGGAATTACGCTGACAAGAAGTTTGGCGGAGATGAAAAGAAGATCAAGGCTTTTGAGCATGACTTATACAGTAATGTATCTGTTATGGATTCCGGTGCAAGAGGAGCAACCACTACCTTTGTGGAAAACAAACAGGGTGACGTGCTCATCGCCTGGGAGAATGAGGCTCTTGCAACCCTTAAGGAATATCCAAAGGAGTACGAACTTGTAACTCCGAGTATCAGTATTTTAGCTCAGCCGAGTGTTGCCATTGTGGATGCCAATGCAGACAAGAACGGGACACAGAAGGTGGCAAAGGACTATCTGGAATATCTGTATTCAGACAAAGCGCAGGAAGTGATTGGTGAGTATGGCTACCGTCCTTCCAATGAGAAGATCCTAAAGAAGTTTAAAGACAAGTTTGATC
This sequence comes from uncultured Lachnospiraceae bacterium, assembly GCA_902803645.1. Classification (GTDB taxonomy): domain Bacteria; phylum Bacillota; class Clostridia; order Lachnospirales; family Lachnospiraceae; genus Weimeria. Next base: position 7,918 of record CADCQT010000166.1, read on the forward strand.
TGAATGTTAACCTTTGCACCATCGATGACTTCGGCGGCTGGGACAGTGCATATAAAAAGTTCTTCCAGGATGGTGGTATTTTTGATGAGATCTATAGCAAATAAGAAGATAAAAATAAAAGAAAGGCGGTCAGACCGGGTGATCCCCGGTTTTGGCCTATCCCTTGGGATCACGGTGCTGATGCTTTCGGTTCTGATTCTAATCCCTCTGGTGTCGGTGCTTTTGTATTCCCTTAAGCTTTCGCCGGCGCAGTTTGCCAGGCTTTTGACCAATGAAAATGTGCTCTTTGCCTTTGCAACCAGCATTACCTGCTCTTTGATCGCAGCACTGATCAACTGCTTTTTTGGCATCATACTGGCCTGGGTCTTAGTCCGGTATGATTTTCCGGGGAAGAGGATTTTAGACGGTGTTATCGAGCTTCCCTTCTGCCTTCCCACGGCGGTGGCGGGCATTACCCTGTCCAAGCTTTATTCGGACAGTGGCTGGGTGGGTGGCCTTTTTAGCAGGGTGGGAGTGAAGATTTCCTATACCCACATCGGACTGGTCCTGGCCCTGATCTTCATCGGTATCCCCTTTGTGGTACGGGCCATAGTGCCGGTGCTGGAAAATCTGGATCCACAGCTGGAGGAGGCGGCCTACGCCCTGGGAGCATCTTCTCGGATTACTTTTTTTAAGATTATCTTATCGGAACTTCGCCCGGCTCTTCTCACCGGTTTTGCCCTGGCCTTTGCCAGAGGGGTGGGAGAGTACGGAAGTGTGATCTATATCTCTGGAAACAGTGCCAAGGATCACACCCAGGTGATTTCCTATGTGATCATGCAAAAGCTTAACTATATGGACTATGCAAGCGCAACGGCCATCGCCCTGGTATTGCTTCTGATTTCCTTTGGTATTCTCTTTTTTATCAATGTGATTCAGATCCGCCAGTCAAGGCGAACCAATTTCCGCTAGAAGGAGGTCAGCAATGGATAATACAACCCAAAGGGGATCCTCCCTTGTCAAAGGAATCCTTATTACAATCAGCATTCTGTTTGTGGGGATCATGCTGATCCTTCCTATGGTCTATGTGATCTCAAGTGCCCTTAGCAAGGGGTTTTCCTTTTATTTCAGGTCTCTTACCACAGAGTATGTGGTAAGTGCTCTTCTTCTTACCCTCCTGGCCACCCTTGTGGCGGTGGGAGTGAATACCTTCTTTGGAATCATGGCATCCTGGGCCCTGACCCGGTTTCAGTTCAAAGGAAAGCAGGTCCTTGCCACCCTTATCGATATTCCCTTTTCCATTTCCCCGGTCATTGCTGGATTATCCTATATTATGACCTTTGGAAGGATGGGGTGGGCAGCTCCTCTGATGGACTGGATCAATCGTACCTTTCATACGGACTTTCAGGTGGTATTTGCCCTGCCGGGGGTCCTGTTGGCTACGATCTTTGTAACATTTCCCTTTATCTCTAGGGAGGTGATTCCGGTTTTAAACTCCGAAGGCTGTGATGAGGAGGAAGCTGCGGCCCTGATGGGGGCCGGGGGTTTTACTATTTTTCGTAAGATCACGTTTCCAAAAATGAAATGGGCTCTGATATACGGCATGATTCTCTGCGGGGCAAGAGCTCTTGGAGAATTTGGGGCAGTCAGCGCCTTATCAAAGACCAGAGGCAGGACATTTACCCTTCCCTTAGAGATTGATGCCCTCTATATGTCAGGAGATTCCGATTCTATTGTGTCGGCATTTTCGGTGTCATCCATTCTGGTGATACTGGCAATTATTGTTTTGATCCTTCGCAACATTTTTGAATACAGGGAGAAAAGATCCGGCCGGAAAGCCGGTTAAGTCAGGAAAGCAGGTGTGTTATGTACGTTGAACTTAAGGATATCAACAAAAAATATGGTTCTTTCTATGCATCCAAGGATGTGAATCTGTCCATTGAAAAGGGAAAGCTGGTGGCTTTTCTTGGTCCATCAGGAAGCGGTAAGACCACCATCCTTCGGATGATCGCCGGTCTTGAGAATCCAACCTCCGGAAGTATTTATATTGACGGTCAGCGGGTGGATCATCTTGCTCCCTCTAAGCGAGGCATCGGTTTCATGTTCCAAAGTTATGCTCTGTTTCGCTATATGACAGTCTATGACAATATTGCTTTTGGTCTTCGTGTAAAAAAGGTACCGGAGGATCAGATCAGAACCAGAGTGGAGGAGCTGATTCGGCTGACAAACTTAGAGGGGGTGGAGCATCGCTATCCCAATCAGATCTCCGGCGGTCAAAGACAGAGGGTGGCTTTTGCCAGGGCCATTGCGCCCAATCCTTCCCTGCTGCTTTTGGATGAGCCCTTTGCGGCGGTGGATGCCAAGGTTCGACAGGAACTAAGAAGCTGGCTTCGGGAGATGATCTATCGTCTTGGGATCACTAGTATTTTCGTGACCCACGATCAGGATGAAGCGGTTGAGGTGGCAGATCAGATCGTGGTGGTAAACAGGGGCCGTGTAGAGCAGATCGGAACCCCTTCGGACATTTACGGTGGACCGAAGACCCAGTTTGTTGCAGAGTTTGTGGGTCAGTCTCTTCCTATCCATGATTTTTACAGGTTAAGAGGATATGAGGGGCAGAAGAACCGCTACAGCGGTGCCATTGTAAGACCGGAGTTCGTGGAGGTCTTCCGTCCGGACAATCCTACCTTTAAGGATCTGGTGCCGGTGGCAGATGAGGCTGTAATCGAGAAGATCTCTTTTAGGGGGGATCATCTGGAACTTTTGGTGGATGTAAAGGGAATCAAGCTGACGGTCAGCCGGGCCCTGGAGCGTCGTCCGGTCAGCGTGGGAGATTCCATGCTGGCGGTGGTCTATCGGCTCTATGCCTTTGACCGGGACAGCATTGTGCTTTTAAATAACACAAATCTGCAGGATTATGAGGCGATTGCATAAATTCTGCCTGCAAATTCAATAGAAATATCTTGAGTTTAGCGCGTTAACGTGATATTATCATATAAACCTACTGGATTAATATGAATTGAAACGCTGAGAACTGGTGAGGAAGAAAGTACGAAATGATACGGAGAGGGGAGAGAAGATCATGTCATTAAAAGAAATTGCAGCTAAGACGGGAGTATCCATGGCAACAGTCTCCCGTGTGTTGAATAACCCGACCTACCGATGCTCCTCTGAGGAACTTCGGCAGAAGATCTGGGCTGTTGCCCGGGAAGAGAACTATATTCCCAATGAGGCAGCAAAGAATCTAAAGAAGGGCATTACAGCAACCACCCGTAAGATTTATTATATCGATCTTCTTATTACCAGAAGTACGGAGGGCGAGAGAGACAGCTTTGTCAATGAACTGATGCTTCGTCTGGAGAGTGAGATCCACCGGCAGAACTGCATCCTGTCATCGATCTACCGTCAGGGGATTTTCTCCGATGATCAGCAGTGCATGAGAAGTAATCTGGAGGAGATTGTTCAGCAGATGCGGGGCAGTGACGGGAAGGAGGCCAATGGTCTTATTATTATCGGCAAATGCAATGTGAAGGCCTTAGAGATTCTTAAGAGGGTTTATAAGAACGTGGTTTCCGTCAATCGTAATTCCACCAATTACATGACGGACGAGGTCAACTGCGACGGTGAGAAGATTGCTTCCATGGCGGTAGAACATCTGGTTCGCCTAGGCCACAGATCCATCGGTTATGTGGGGGACTGCCACAATGAATCCCGTTATGAGGGCTTTCGTAATACTCTTTTTAAGTACAACATCCAGCCGGATATCAACTACATTGTAGAGGCTGCCCACAGTGAGGCAGAGGGGTTTGAGGTGATGGAGTGTTTTTTGAAAAGGGATGATAAGGACCGGCCTACGGCCATCTACTGCGCCAACGACATGCTTGCCATCGGTATGATCAAATGCCTGAACAAATACCGGAAGCGCTATTACACCCCTTCCATTATCGGCAGTGATGATATTGAGGAGGCCCAGTTCACCCAGCCCATGCTCAGTACCATCCACATTCCCAAGGATGAGATGAGCAAATTCGCACTTTCCCTTTTACTGGATCGGATCCAGGGGGGACATTCCGGTGCAGTGAAGCTGGAGGTGGAGTGCAGTCTGGTGGATCGCGCCAGCTGTGATCTTCCCGAGAATGCACGAAGTATGGAATATTATATTTGAAGAGGCCGGCAAAGCCGGCCTCTTTTGTCTGTGTTCTATTTACTTCAGACTTATGCTGCCTTGTCAGCAGCAGAACTGTTCTTTGTCTTTTTCTGAGAAACCATGGTGCGAATGCTGTTGACCGCAAGAACAAGGGAGAGGATCACAAGAAGGCAAGCAATGATGGTTCTTACGATACTCCAGCCCATATCACCGGCAGCAGCACCGGAGGTGATGGCGGTGTAGTTCTTGATCACAGTCTGTACCAGGGAGGTTACGGTAACCACCAGCATGAAGATCATAGGGATGAAGAACATGCGGTTCTCCTTGCCCACCTTGCCAAGCCAGGTGGCAACAGCCAGAAGACCGACAGCAGCAAGAAGCTGGTTGGAGGCACCGAAGAGAGGCCAGATATTGATATAACCTGTCATACCAAGGCCGACACCCACTACAACGGTAACAACCGTACCAAGGATGGGGTTGGTGAGGATCTTCTTGGCACCGGTGACATCGGCAACGGTCTCACCGTCTGTCAGCCAGAACTCCTGGAAGGTGTAACGTGCCAGACGGGTGGAGGTATCCAGAGATGTCAGGCAGAATACGGAGATGGCAAGAATCAGGAGGGACTGCAGGATGTGAGATGCACCAGACAGTCCGGGAATGGTACCGACCATAGCCGCAATGGACATAGAGAAGACCTGCATCGGGTTGGTGACTTCACCGGAGGAGAACTTGCTCCAGAAGAAGCCTACAGCGCAGATGGTGCAAAGACCAAGGACACACTCGATGAGCATGGAACCATAAGCGATGGGAAGGGCATGCTTCTCGTTGTCAAGCTGCTTGGATGTGGTTCCGGAAGACACAAGAGAGTGGAAACCGGAGATTGCACCGCAGGCGATGGTTACAAAAAGGGCAGGGAAGAGGTATCCCTGGGTCTGGTTGTAGAAACCTGTAAATGCAGGCATCTTACCCATATTAGGATGGGATGCGAAGATACCAAGGACAGCAACACCCAGCATGAAGTAAAGCAAAAATGAGCTTAAGTAGTCACGGGGCTGAAGCAGGATCCAGACAGGGACAACAGAAGCAATGGCGATATAGACACCGATGATGATCATCCAGGTCTGCTCGTTTAAGTAGATCGGATGGAAATTCAGTCCGATGGCAATAACCGCAACGATAGCCAAAATCCCGGCAATGGTGGATACCAGAAGGGGCGCATTACGACGATAGATCATAAAGCCGAAGACAACAGCCATCAGGATGAACAGCAGTGAGATCATGGCTGTGGATGCATTGGTGGCACTGGCAGCCTTGTCAAGTACCCCTGCCTCGGTGTAGGTTGCAGAGAAGGTTCCGGCAACCATGGAAGAGAAAGCGGCAACCACCAGAAGAAGGGTAAGGTAGGTGAAGATACAGAAAAGCTTCTTCATCTTGTAACCCATGGTATCACCGATGATCTCACCGATGGACTGGCCCTTATGACGAAGAGATGCAAAAAGAGCACCAAAATCGTGGACACCACCGAAGAAGATACCACCGATCAGGATCCAGAGCATAACCGGGACCCAGCCGAAAACCGCAGCCTGGACAGGACCGGTGATAGGGCCTGCGCCTGCAATGGATGAAAAGTGATGACCTAAAAGAACCGGAGTCTTGGCGGGCACATAGTCCACATCATCCTCAAATTCACGGGACGGGGTCTTGCGATTCGGATCGATCCCCCATTTTCTTGCCAGCCATCGGCCGTAGAACATATAGCCCATGGCGAGTACAAAGACTCCAACCAGTAACAATAAAGCTGCATTCATAATCTTTTTCCTCCTGTTTGATACAGTTTATTCAAAAACTTCTTGTTCTCGTGGCCGGACAGATTCGAATAGGTCCGTTCTGTGGAGGTGATGGAAAGAACAGTCCGAAAATCCATCCAGCCCCACAGGGAGAATTTGAAGTTTTTGTGCAAATGACAGCGGCGAACCGCTTTGATGGCATCCGGATCCGAAGAATCCGCCAGGATCATAAGGCTAAGAATAGAGCACTTATGCCCTCTGGCAGGGTGGATACGCTCCATGCCATCGGTATAAACAAAGGATTCAAACCTGCGATAATCTGCAAGTGTCAGATGATGGCAGGATAGAATATAGCAGTACTCATGGCTATCGGCAGACCAGAGGACGTTTTTCTTAAGGAGCACGTAGCTCTTCTCCTCCATGTTAAGGTCCGCCCGGGCAATCAGTTCCTTCGGTCTTGCCTCTGTTTCAGAGGGCTCATAGGAAGTGATATCGTAGTACCTGCGGTAGGCAGATAACAGTTGCTTTGTCAGTTCTTCCCGTTTTTTCATAAAAAAATCCCGTCCTCACAGCTTCTTATTACATCGAAACTGCAAAGACGGGAATAAAAGTCTACTCTCGCGGTACCACTTTGCTTGTCGTATCTTCATACGGCCACTTACTTCGTTCGAGCCATTAGCCTTAAACGAATGTCGGATAACGGTGACTGCCGGCGACACTTACTTACAGGTTCAGTGCGCTGCTCACAGAGGATTTCCAGCAGGGTCCATACTGCCTCGCACCAGCCGGCAGCTCTCTGAAATGGATGATCCATTAGGACGTGTTCTGATCAATGCATTTGTGCTTTAGTGTGTTGAATTAATATGTGCTTTATTGTAATGCAACATCAAAGTGATATCTACTTAAAAAATATACAAAATATCAGGCAGATCCATAAGGATTATTGTCTGAATTTAATACAGCATGGCAAAGAAGGAGGCGCCTACAACGGTTAAAAGTCCGCTTACCACAATGGCAAGAGAGGACATGGCACCCTCGATCTCTCCCATTTCCATGGCCCTTGCGGTTCCGATGGCATGGCTGCTGGCTCCGATGGCAAGACCCTTGGCAACAGGATCTGTGATAGAAAAGAGCTTGCAGATGGAATCCGCAAGAACGTTACCTAAGATTCCGGTTACGATGATGACAGCAACGGTGATGGTGACGATACCACCTAATTCCTCAGAGACACCCATACCGATGGCCGTGGTGATGGACTTAGGCAGCATGGTGACGTAATCCTCGTGAGATAAGCGGAAGAGTACGCTAAGGACGAGGACTGTTGCCATGGAAGCTAAGGCTCCGCTCACAAGTCCCACGGAAATCCCTACCCAGTTCTTTTTCAGACGATTCAGCTGCTGATAGAGAGGGATGGCAAGGCTTACGGTGGCGGGAGTCAGAAGGTAGCTTAAGTACTGACCGCTGATCCGGTAGGCAGAGTATTTGATCCCTGTGATCTTAAGGACCACCATAACGATGATGATGGAGATCAAAAGAGGATTGCAGATGGAAAGCTTGGTCTTGGCCTTGATCTGAAGGCCGATGAAGTATCCTAAGATACTGATTACTACGCCAAAGGTGGCAGAATTTGCAACGATATTATTCATCTACATCCTCCAGTCTCTTCTTCGCATACTCGGCACTGATAATGGCATCGGTCTTGGAAGTCTCACGTTTACGGAACCGCATAACGGCCTGGGATACCCGTCCTGTCACGGCCATAACAATAACTGTGGAAGCCACGGTGGTAACAAGTACCGGAAGCAGTACAGGGCGCAGATCTCCCCAGGCGACCAAAAGTCCTACGGCTGCGGGAATGAACATCATAGGCATGATATCGATAAGGAATTCAGCGGAATCCTTGACCTGGTAGATCTTAATCACGCCGGTGATCAGCAGAATCAGCATGATCACAAGACCGTAGATGCTTCCCGGAATGGGGAGGGGGAGTGCGAAGTTTAGAAAATCACCCACACAGGTCACTGCGAGGATGATTCCAAATTGTTTCATGTAACGCATAATCTATTCCTTTTTCTAGTAAAACTGATAAAAAAACGACAATGACAATATGCTATCACAAAAAACAGACGGCAAACAGGAAATAATTCACAAAAAAAACTTAGTTTTTTGCCTTTTTCCTGCCATTCTTTTCAACTTCATCGATGATCTTATCCAGTTGCAGCTTCAGGAAAGCGGATACGGGAACCGCAAGAAGCATACCGAGAAGACCGCCGATGGCGCCTCCACCGATGAGGGCGGCAACCACCAGAAGTGGATGAACGGACACGTTATCACTTAAAAGCTTCGGATTGATGATATTGCCATCTACGAACATGATAACGGCAATACAGATGATTCCGATGATCAGCTTCTCGAAGTTGCCGGAGGGCAGGCAGACCACCAGCATGGTGGCATAGCCGAAGATGGGTCCCATGTAGGGAATCAGATTACCAAAGCCTACCATCAGGCCCACCAGGATGGCGTTGGGGGCACCCACGATGAGAAGAACAACGGTGGTGAGGATCATGCATACAAGAGCATCCAGTACCTGACCCCGAAGGTATCCGGAGAAGACCCGGTCCGCATCCTTGGCCAGCTCGGCCAGTCTTTTCTCTGATGTATCACTGGCAAAAACGTGAAGGACCCTTCCCCAGTAGTCGGAAATATTGCGCCCATCCAAAAGGAAATAGATGGAGAAAATAATGCCGAAAAGGAGTGAGGAGGCAAAGGAGGATACGGCTGTGATGGCAAGGGTGGCAACATCTCCCACATTGTTCAGTGAGATGCCGGCCTTTTCCAAAAGTTCCTGTGCGTTCCTTAGCAGATCATTGAAATTCAGATTCAGGGAGTTGATGGCAGCTGTGACAGCAGTCTTCACACTCTCTACGTTGATTTCCGTTACACTCTTATATACGGTAAGAGAGAGGAGGACCAAAAAGAGGGCGATAAAGGCAAAAATCAGCAGGAAAATCAGAAGAACAGAGAGACTTCTGGCCCACCTGTGATAATTTTTATGGTTGATCTTCTTCTCGAAAAAAGAGACGGCGGGGGAGAGAAGATAACTGAAGACAAAACCGATAAGAAGGGGCTTTAAAATGGCGGTGGAAAGATTCCAGATGGTGGCCCAGATGCTTCCGCTAAGGTAGAGCAAGAGAAGAGCAATCAGGGTCATGATCACGGTAACACCGGCATATACGCAGACCTTCAGATATTTTGGATCAAGTTTGTTGCGCAGATAGGTTAACATAGGCATCCTTTCTTGTGCTTTACGTAAATGTACTCACCACTCCCATGGTATCACAGTTTGCCTCTTCGGAAAACCGCAGAACTGTAACGAAAGTGTGACCTTTTTAGTGATATGATACCCAAAAGAACAGTGCGCCATGGCGCATCGGGAGGATAGATCTGAGTAAAGGGGTACGCACATGAAGAATTTTCCACTATTATTTAAGCTATTTAGAAAAAACGGAAGTATTCCAAAGGGCGTTACAGCCATTCTTTTGATCCTTGGGATGCTGATTCCTCTTGCTCTGCCACAGGTTAGGGGTATGGCAGGGGAGACTGTCCGGAAGAAGGTTCGGATCGGATATGTGATCAGCCCCCATGTCATGGAAGGGGAGCAGGGGGAGAAAAAGTCCGGTCTTGGCTATGAATATCTTCAGAAGATTTCTTATTACACCAACTGGGAATACGAATATATCTACGGAGAATGGGGAGAGATCTACCAGAAGCTTTTGGATGGAGAGATCGATGTCCTAGAGGGTGTGTCTAGGACAGCGGAAAGAGAAAAGATGGTCCTCTTCCCGGATTATTCCATGGGAACCGAGACCTATTATATCTACGCCAACGGCAACAATGCTGTTGCCGGCATGGGAATGGATGGTTTGCGTGGTAGTCGCATCGGTGTCAATAAGGACACCATTATGGAATCCATCTTAAGGAAATGGAATAACAACGGATCCTACGGTGCAAAGATCAAGCTTTATTCCGGTAATAACAGTCTCTACATGGATTTTGGAAACGGAAGTGTGGATGCCATTGTTGATACGGATATCTCTGCTGAGAATGAGAGAGAAATGGTACCTATGACAAGGCTTGGATCCTCTGAATACTACATGGTGGTGGCAAAGGACAGAAAGGATCTTCTTGAGGAATTGAACGTCGCTCAGAATAAGATCGCCTCCACGGATCCTGCCTTCGTAAAGAAACTGTCGGAGAAGTATTTTTCCTATGAGATGGCAAGTGCCAAGATGCCTACGGATGAGAAGGCCTGGTTTTTGGAGCATAAAAAGATCACGGTAGGATATATGATTGACTATCTTCCCTTCTCAGACAGGGAGAAGGATGGCAGCGCCACAGGACTTGTGGTGGATGTTATGAATGAGATCCTGTCCAAGCTTGGACAGTCCAAGGCGGTATCGGTCCAATATGTGGGCTACAGGAAGACCGCAGACCTGATACAGTCTATTAAGACAGGGAAGATTGATGTGGCTTTTCCCATCAATGATAACGTTACCCTGGCAGAGGACAATGAGATTTATCTGACATCTTCTGTTATCACCTGTCCCATGAACCTTGTGTTCAAAGGTCAGTATTCTGAGGATAAGACCAGGCGGATGGCGGTAAAGCAGGGGAATGAGATCCAGGAGGAATATACGAAAAAGCATTTTCCCAATGCAAAGATTAAATATTATGAGACCTTCGAGAAGGAACTGGGTGCCCTTAGGACCGGGAAAGTGGATTCCATCGTAGTCAACGGTCTTCGTAAGGATGGATATTTAAGCCTTGCCCGTTATAGAGGCTTTAAGGCCATTGAACTGCTAGAGACCAGCAGCCGGGCCATGGCGGTGAACGAAGGGAATAATATCCTCCTTTCCATTTTAAACCGGGGGATCTCCAAGCTTCCAACCAACTTTACCATTGTAGCCTCCTATCCCTACAGCACGAAGCTGGGACAGTCAAATATGGAAGATTTTCTGATGGAGAACTGGACCGGGGTTATGGTGGCACTGACGATCGTAATCGTTCTGATTGCTGCCTTCCTTGCCTTTTCTATCAATGCCCGCAGGAAGCGTAAGATCCTGGATACCTTTGCCCACAGGGACAGCATGACAGGACTTTTGAACCGGAGGTCCTTTGATGAACAGATGGATCAGGAAGGCAGCGCGGTTCCAAGGGAGGATACCCTCTTTGTAGGAATGGATCTAAACGGCTTAAAGCGGGCCAACGATACCTTAGGGCATGCGGCAGGAGATGAACTGATTTGCGGCGCTGCCGGTTGTATGAAGGAGGTCCTTGGAGAATATGGCAGGATCTATCGTACCGGTGGAGATGAATTTATTGCGATCTTAAAGGGCAGGCATATCGACTGGTCGAAGGTCATTGCAGAGCTTAAGCAGTCCTTTTCCGACTGGAAGGGGACCTATAGTGATGAGATCTCTGTGGCAGTGGGATGCTGCAGCAGTGATGAGGATCCGGAGGCCACCGTCCGTGATATGATGAGGATTGCAGACGAGAGGTTATACGAGGATAAGAAATCCTACTATGTTCGGAAGGGAATCGACAGGAGAAGAGGATGAAATCTTCTTCTCCTGCATAAGTCACAGGCTAAGATCAGTTCTCCGGAACGATCTCGCTTCGGACATACTCCATTCTTCGGTCCAGATCTGCGCATTCGTCGGCGCAAATGGCCAGCTCTTTGGAGAGAGCCTCCAGCTGTTCGGCTGTGAGGGTCTTCTTATAACGAAGCTTATGTTCCAGGGAAGCCCAAAAGTCCATGGCGATGGTGCGAAGCTGTACCTCCACGTAGACCTGTTTCTTACCCAGTTCGGTGAAGATGGGGACCTGTACGATGAGGTGAAGAGACCGGTAGCCGTTGGGCTTTGGGTTGTTGATATAATCCTTCTTCTCAATGAGGGTGATATCGTCCTGTTCCAGAAAATATCTGGCAATCCGGAAGACATCCTCCTCAAAGGAGCAGATCACCCGGATCCCGGCGATATCCCGGATGTTTTCCTCGATGGACTCGATGGAGAGGGGGAGCTTTTTCCTCTGAACCTTCAGGATGATGGACTCCAGGGATTTGACCCGGGTCTTGATGCTTTCGATGGGATTGCCGTCGTATTTGATCCCCAGGCGCTCGTTTAATACCTTGAACTTGGTTTCTACCTCATAGACGGCACACTGGTAGTTGGCAAGCATCTGACGGGCAGGTAGGGTCTGTTCATCCATTGCCCCCAGGAAATCATCCAGATTCATATTTTGCATCCAGTCAGCGGGAATGATTCCCTGACGGAACTGCTGTATATTTTCAAACTCAGTCATAACAGTAAATCTCCTTTATATGTAACGGTGTATGCTGATTGTAGCAGAAAATGGAGCGGTTTTGTACTTGCATTTTACCGGGAAGATGGTATACTTTTGAAGTCTTTATGTTCTTTATGTTGAAATTACGGTAGTAAATATCACTGACCAGACAGACGTCTGGTCTGTTTTTATGTACAAACAGATAAAAACAGTTAGGAGAAAATAATTGAAATACAGTCAGACAAAGCTTAATAAGGATATCCTTAGTGCCATCAAAAAGGTGGGTTACGAGGACATGACGCCGATTCAGGAGAGGGCCATCCCTGCCGTCATTGAGGGCAAGGATATGATCGCCTGCGCCCAGACCGGTACCGGTAAGACCGCTGCCTTTGCTCTTCCCATCCTGCACATGCTGGCAGGGGAGCAGAGGAAGACGCCGAGAGCTCTGGTGGTGACCCCCACCCGTGAGCTGGCTCAGCAGATCTTTGATAATTTTAAAAAGTACGGCAGATATCTGAAACTGCGTTGCGCCTGCATCTATGGAGGGGCATCTCAGAATGTTCAGATCGAGAAGCTGAAAAGAGGATATGATATCCTCATCGCAACCCCGGGGCGCCTTCTGGATTTTGAGAGCCGGGGCATCCTTTCACTGGATCAGATCGAGATCCTGGTATTGGATGAGGCGGATTGCATGATGGATATGGGATTTATCCCGGATATCCGCAAGATCGAGAAGCTGGTTCCCGCAGAGCATCAGACCCTTCTGTTCTCTGCCACTATGCCAAAGGAGATTGAGGCCCTGGCAAGGGATTTCCTTACGGATCCGGTGGACATTCGTGTGGCGGCCACCTCTTCTCCGGCGGATACGGTGGAGCAGAGGATCTGCTTTGTGAACCGGGCGGATAAAAAGTATGTGTTAAAGTCCTTCCTTGAGCGCAAGGAAGTGAAAAAGTCCATCGTTTTCACCCGGACCAAGCACGGAGCAGACCGGCTGGTAAGGGATCTGGACAAGGAAGGCATCCGTTCCATGGCGATCCACGGGGATAAGACCCAGGGACAGCGTAAGAACGCCTTAGAGCGTTTCCGCTCCGGCAATGTGAAGGTACTTGTGGCTACGGACGTGGCTTCAAGGGGGATCGATATTCCTAAGATCAGCCATGTCTTCAACTATGATCTTCCGGATGAGGCGGAGTCCTATATTCACAGGATTGGCCGTGCAGGAAGAGCCGGTCACACCGGGGAGGCCATTACCATGTGTACCCAGGATGACGTTTCCCTGCTTCGGGATATTGAGCGCCTTGTGAAACGGGAGATTCCGGAGGAGATGACAGAGTGGACGGTTACGGTAGATAAAAACCTGAATGTCCCACATCCGAGAAAACGCAGTAAGAAGGGAGCAGGGCAGCAGCCCCGCCGGCAGGGAGCAAAGGCAGGTCGGCAGGGAACTTCGGTAGGCCGGCAGGCGGCTTCGGCAGATAATGCTTCCAGGAAGACGCTTAAGGCAACGATAGCGAAGGGGGCAAGGAAGGCGGTTGGAACGGCCGCAGCACAGGAATCCGATCGCTTTGCCGGATCCTCACAGAAGATGTCACAAAAGAATCGATCCAAGCAGTCTCCCGCAGAGCGCCAGCGCAAATTTATTAAGAAGCCGGGAACGGATCGCATGAATCGTCCGGTGAAGAAGAATACAAACGGACGGAAAGGAAATTCAAAGAAGGTTTCCCAAGTTATATAAGTCGGAAAAGTCCCCTGGGTGTTTGTAGCCAGGGGACTTTTGATAATA
>CADCQT010000167.1 GCA_902803645.1 uncultured Lachnospiraceae bacterium
AAAATTACAGGAGAGATGCCAGATGCTGAACAGAAAACTCTTTCGTAAAAAAGAAATAGGTCGTGGAGCGGCTGTAATCGCCTGTGCTGGAACGGTGCTCTTTTGCAGCCTTGACGTGGGAAGAACATGGACACTGTTTGCGTCTGCCACGGAGAATACAGAATCAGCCTCCGAAGGGGAGGCGGAAGAAGAGACCTCTGCCACCAGCGCGAAGGTTATGAGTAAGACCCTTGGCGCTACATCCTTCTGGCGCTGGTCCAAGTGTACCGGAAGTATTGACAAGACAGCCGATGATTGGGACCGCTATATGATGATCGAGACCTATGGAACGGCGGACCAGGATAACACCGAATATAACTATATTGCAGGTAAAGGTGTGGAAAACTGCTATTTCAGTTCCAATCCTTATGGCAGATGGAATCATAATGCTGCAAATATCGGTTCCAATAATCATTGGATCGCTGACATTGATACCCTCTGGGGAAGCGGTTGGAAGAACAAAATCAACTGGTTTGACCGTGTGGATAATTACAACACAGATTTCGTCATCGTACCGGATCGGGCAAGAAACTACAAGAGCAAGGATCCGATGATCAAGCCGGACAGGAATGTTTTCTTTACGGATGATGACCGGGATGTTCCTTATGTCAGGTACACCAACGCAAGAAGTTTTGGTGAATTTGATCTGGCACTTGCTGAAAGTGCACAATCCAAGAAGTATTATGTGCACGTGGGCGAACATGAGACCGGAGACAGTAAAGATAACCGGGGCTTTTTGATAGTAAGCCCTGAAGAAGAAAATCATAACGGAGTACAGATTAACGGAAATGGTGTCAGCGGCGAGTATATTATACGCTCGACGGAATATAGCAGCCATCAGACGCAGTATCAGATGGATATTTGCGATGGCGCAGTATGTGGCCGTTACAGAAGATACAACTGGTCACAGCGACAATGCGCTTTTTGGTTTTACAAAGGAGAAGAGTGGCATTTTTCTACGCTTGACGGAACAACAACCGTTCCGGAGAACATGGTATTTAATATCAGCGCCGGTAGTTTTACCGATGCGAATGGCAAGAACCGGACCACGAAGGGCGTTCTGATTGAGAACGGAGCGAAGCTTGTCATTGACGGCGGTGTGGTTTCGGTCAAAGGAAATCTGATCAACAACGGAACCATCGAGATCAAAAACGGTGGCGTACTTTTGGTACAGGATGGTGCAACCATATCGTCTTTCCTGCAGGGAAAGAACAGCTTCGAAAACGGATGTGGCAAGATTATGTGCACCGGCGGAGATATCATCATTGAAAAAGGTGGCGCTGTATACGCCGGCTTGAATGATGCAAATGGTCTGTCTGTAGCCTTTTCTCTTGATAAGGGCTCCACTTTGATCAACTGTGGACTTCTGGTTTACGGAAGTATGAAGCTTGGAGATTCCACAAGAGTTGAGCTTAGAAATGGCAGCAAGACCATTGGCAGCATATATGAAGCGAAAGATGCAGATGCAACGCTGATCGCCAGCGAGACGGCAGTCTCGGATTCAACCAGAAAGGAAAAATTAAAAGCATTAAAGGAAAAATATCCGGATACAAAAAAATACAGAATTGATGAAGTAAGAGCACTTTTTATTACGATGTACCAGGTGTATGAATACAAACCGACTGCAAAAAAAGTTGCGGATATGGATTATGATCTGCTTTCTCAATACAATGATGCGATCCTGAAGGCAGAGTACGGAATACCGGAAAGCTGTAAGGGATTATACAAAAATTATGAAGGAGGAATGGATTTCAATTCAGATAATGTGACGATTTTACGATATACCAAGTCATATTTTGAAGATAACGGTACATTTGCAGCCGATAAGGAAAAATACATGAAAGACTATGAGGGTCTATAGAGTAGGAGCGTACTATGTTGAAGCTGATACGAAAGATCATACTTATAGTAGCAGGTGCTGTTGTGCTGTCCGGTGTGCTGGGTTTCGTTGTTAAGACCAGCATGAATCTCATAACAGACCTCGGAACAAAAAAGGGATTGCAGGTGGATGCTTCGATTCTGCTTCAACCGACAACCTGGGGAATCGGAGCGCTGGCTGTGCTTCTCATCGGTATCATTTACCTGCTTTCCGGCAACAACCTGGATGATGTTTTTGGACATGGAAAAGGGCTGCTCGGGAAAAAAGGCAAGGTGGATGTGGTAGAAGGTTCCCTGGAAAACAGCCGCTTTCTGACGGATAAAGAAAGAGACCGTTATTTTCCGGGACATGACTATACGGAACTTGCAAAGCTGACCGGACCGAAAAATGACGGAATTCCGGTTCGCGCCGTATTGGATAAGAAGAAAAATCTGCAGATTAATTTCTTGAACGGAGCCCACTCCCTGATCATCGGTGCTACCGGTTCCGGTAAGACGACGACATTTATTAATCCGATGATTCAGCTCTTAGGAGCCACCGGTTGCGGAAGTTCCATGATTATGACAGATCCGAAAGGAGAGCTGTTTTCTCTGCATTCCAAGTTTTTGACGGAGCGGGGATATAAGGTTTTACTGCTGGATCTTCGTGATACCTACAGTTCCTCAAGATGGAACCCTTTGGGCGGAATCTACGACATGTATCAGGAATATATAGCGGCAGGCAAAGGAATTGTAGCCCACCGGGATTCCATGGAGGACTATCCCGATCTTGAAAAAGTGGACGGAGTTGCAGAAGAAGGAGCCTTGTGGTGTGAGTGGAAAGGCAAAGCCTATGCTGACACCAAGCGCTGTCAGAATGAAGTGGCCGTTGCCCGTCAGAAGATCTATGACGAGATGTACGAGGATTTAAACGATCTGATCTCGGTTATCTGTCCGATTGAGAATGAAAAGGATCCGGTATGGGAAAAAGGCGCCAGATCCATCATCATGTCCACCTGTCTGGCGATGCTTGAAGACAGTGAAGATGAGAGACTGGGAATGACCAAGGATAAATTCAATTTCTTCAATTTGAATAAGATCCTGACCAACAGTGAGAACGAATTTGCAGCATTAAAGGATTACTTTGAAGGACGAAGTAAGCTGTCCCAGGCCTACACTCTTTCAAGGCAGGTGCTTTCCGCTGCAGAGTCAACCCTCTCCAGTTATATGTCCATCACCTTTGACAAGTTGAATATGTTCAACGATCAGGGACTTTGTGGACTGACATCGGCAACAGATGTGGACGCTGCCTCCTTTGCCAAGGAGCCGACGGCACTTTTTATGAAAATTCCGGATGAGAAGGATACCAGACACGGCCTTGCAGCAGTTTTTATCCTGTGCATGTATAAGGCATTGATTAAAGTGGCATCTGCAACGGAGGAACTGACCCTTCCAAGAAATGTATATTTCATTCTCGATGAGTTCGGTAATATGCCGAAGATTGAAAAATTTGACAAGATGATCACAGTAGGACGATCCCGTAAAATCTGGTTCAACATGGTGGTGCAGTCCTACTCACAGCTGAGTAATGTATATGGCAATGAAGTGGCGGATATTGTAAAGAGTAACTGTGGAATGAAGATGTTCATCGGTTCGAACGATATCGGAACCTGTGAGGAGTTCAGTAAGCTCTGCGGTAATATGACCGTTCGTACCACCTCCACATCCTCAAGTATCGGAGGCAAGACCGGCGATATGAACCTGTCGTCCCAGACTCAGGTACGACCGCTGATTTACCCGTCTGAGCTTCAGATGCTGAATAATAAGGAATCCACAGGAAATGCCATTATTGTTACCTTTGGTAATTTCCCGCTTAAAACAAAATACACGCCAAGTTATCTTTGTCCGCTGTATAAAATGGGACAGATGGATCTGGGTGAGATTCAAAGTAATATGTTCCTTGCGGATGAAGTCTTCTATGACATTGAAGAGAGAAACGACACGGTTCTTGGAAAGGCAGAGGCAAGTCCTGCGACCTGAACCGTAAGCAGGATACGAACAGGAGATGGGAAATGATGAGCAATGTAGCAAAGGTTCCTGCTGTTTTGTTTATTGCAACAGCTCTTATGGTCGTGCCGGATCTGTCTTATGGCTGTGGAAATGTAGCCATGGCAGCAGAGATGCAGGTGCCGGAGTCGGAAACAACGTTACAGGAAGAACAGCAGGATGAGCAGCACGATGTGGCGGAGGATTACCGGTATACGGGACCGGTGGATATGAATACCGGCGAACCGGTTGAGAATACGGAGAATGGCATAAATACCGGCACAGCGGTGGTCAATCTTCCGGATGGAGGAAGTTATAACCGTACCGATCATTCCTTTGTCTATACGGTATCGGGGCAGTCACTGTCCCTGCATTCCTCCATTGCGAATAACATCATCACAACAGAGCCGGTAAGTCTTAAGGCGGATGACGGCCTGGATGTTGTACTTTATAAGAATGCCAAGCCGCAGAATGATGTGGATCTGTCCGAAGTGACGCTGCCCGGAACCTATACCGTGGTAGCCAAGGGAAAAGAGACCGACCATCAGATTCTGACCTTTACCATTGTTACCCCGGTCACAGGGGCCATTGACAGGTACAAGCTGCCGTATGGATTTGTGGTGACCGGAGTTGTTTACAATGATAAGGCCGTTCAGAATCCCGATCCGGGGACAGTGGATCTGACACAGGAGGGAACTTACCACATCAGTTACAGTTGTCTGGCAACACAGGTATCCTATGAGCTGCAACTTGAGGTGGATCATACGAAACCACAATTTAAACTAGAGGGAGTAAAAAAGGGACTGGCCCGTGGCCCTGTCAGCATTATCAACGTGGCAGAGGATGAGACGGTAAGCGTCACATCCGGTGACAACGAGGTGAAGATCGGAAATGATCTGGTGATCCGGAATGTGGGTCGTTACAAGGTAACGGTCACAGATAAGGCAGGGAACACAAAATCGGAAAGTTTTACCATAAGGATGTATTTGAATTATCAGGGAATTATTTTTTTCTTGCTGTCTTTTGGAATAATTGCAGCAACAGTTGCATATATGGTTGTTTCAAGAAAAAAGTTGAGGATAAGGTAATATGTTTGATTGGTTAATGGACGGTATTGATGGTCTGATGCAGACCATCGGGGATTATTTCCTCTATAATTTTATCTTCAAAGCCTTCTACTATCTGGAGATTGCGCTGTGCTATGTCCTGAGTTGGCTGGAAGAAGTATACAAGACCTTTACCGGTATGTCCGATGTGACCTACGACGGTAGTCAGATGTCGCTTTTTAATGTATTTATGCAGAACAAAGCGGTGAACGGTGTATTTCTTGGAATGGCAGCCATTGGCATTGTGTTTGCTTTTATCTCTGCCATCATTCAGGTGACCCGCAAGGCCCTGGATATTGATGATAAGGTGAAGCCATCCCATGGACAGATTCTGGGAAATTTATTCCGGTGCATTCTGATTATCATTTCCATGAACCTGTCGGTTACGATCGTTGTAACGTTTTTGGATACGCTGATGGATTCTCTGGATTATACCTTTGATAATGCCTATGAGCTGGGAAAAGGACCTTCGGAGCATTACTTCACAAACGAAGAGTTCGCAGCCATGGGAAGAATCTTCAACACCATTGGAAACTACTCTTTGAATCCTTCCTACAAGAACCGTTACAGCATCAATGCCTGCTACAACGAGATACGCAGTGATCTTCAGTATCTTGGGAACCGTAAAATATTTACCTTCTATTATGAGACCCTGGATGAGGACGGAAATGTTGTTCCTACCTGGCAGTCGGTGATTTCAAATATTGCCAACGCAGCAGATTATACGGTGGAGCAGCCCGTGGATGTCTATAACGAAGGTATCGCCAATGCCCTGTCGGATGCCATGACGATCATCAAGTCGGAC
>CADCQT010000168.1 GCA_902803645.1 uncultured Lachnospiraceae bacterium
CAGGACGCGTCACCCCTTTGGTCTTTGTAGCCTTGCGACCGTTTAAGGCTGCAAGCAGAGCATTCTTAAGGCTCTGGGAAAAGCTTCGAAGATCCTCATCGGTCCGGAAATGATATGGACGAACCACAAGATCCACAGCTCCACTGTCCAATGCCAAAACGGTAATATCCCGATCCTCTTTTATTGAAGATGAGATGGCTACAATGGGAATCATTGAACCGTTCGCCTTTAATTTCTTAAGGACATCAATTCCTGTGGAATTGGAAAGGTGAATGTTCAATGTGGCGGCATCATACTTTTTCGTACTGATCATTCGCAGTGCAGACTCATAATCCGCACATACATCCGCTGCACGAAATCCTTGAATTGCATTGATTATATCACACATGCGTTTTCTCATGAGTGCAGAGTCATCGACAATTAAAATATTATACATTAGTCACCCTGTTCTTTTCTGCGGATCTTCCGCTGCTCATCAAATACAAAACGAATAATCTTCTCTCGGAACTTATCATTCCTGAAAATAAACTTCAAACGATATGCGTAGTGACGCATATCAGGTTCATGAACCTTTTCAAGCACTTCGCAAAGCAATTGGGATTCTCCATCACTTACATCCTCCTCCTTCTCGTCGGAGAAATTCACCCGAAGGAGGATATATGTCGTCTCCCTTAGATCCAGGGAAGAAACAAAATGGGCACCTCCACCGCTTATATTCGTAATGGTACCATGTCCTACCGGATGCCCCTGGTCCATAGTCTGCCTTGCATACTCTTCATAATCTGTTATGTCTTCAATGGGCAGGTCCTTCTCTCCAAGACAGATACAAAGGGCGGGAAGGAAACACTCCAGACGGAAGTATTCTCTGCGCTGGAATTTCTCCAAGGAGCTTAACAGCTCCACATCCATCAGGTAAAAGCTTCCCTTACGGTATCGTTTGATCACCTTGCCCACAGCCATTAAAAAGCCGTTGCTGCTGATGGAAAAAACAAACTCGTATCGACCCTCCACCGGTAGCGTGATCAGCTTACGTTCTACGATGGGAAGTTCTAAAACAATCGTTCCATCATCTTTTAAATCATGGAGAATCGTTTGGTATCTTACTTTATCCTGTCCCGGTTCATCCTTTTTCGGGATCTCCTGAAAGGGGGTGATCATTACCTTTGCCCCGGGTTTTAACTGTTCAGGTTTCATAATACTTCCTCTTTTCGGACTTTAAGCATGGTGTAAAAAACTTTCAAAAAAACGTGCCAAACTAAAGGAACGGGTCTGCTGCTGTTCTCTCTTGGGATCCATAAGGACACAGGCCAGCTCGGAAAATGCCCGGCTGCTCTTGGCCAGAGGCGAATCAACAGAAACAATCTGCTGGGTCCTGACTGCCTTTTCCAAAGACTGATCCTGAGGGATCATTCCCAGGTAGGATACCTCTCCTCCCAGGAAGCGGTGTACAACAGAGTTTATTTTGTCATATACGGCTCTGCCTTCTGCTTCGGAGGTAACCTTATTGGCTACCAGATGAATCGTGGTCCTATCCTTATGAAAGTCAGGATTCTTATAGGTGGCCTTCATAAGGGAGTAGGCATCGCTTATGGAACTAGGTTCCGGTGTTGATACAAGCAGAACTTCCGGGGAGGCCAGAACAAAGTCTAGAACCTGATCAGAAATACCTGCTCCGGTATCAACGATGAGCACATCACATAATCCTTCTAATCTGCGAAGAGAAGAGACTAAAAATTGGATTTGCTCTTCTGTTAAATTGTTAAGTCCAAGGATCCCGCTTCCACCGGATATAAATCCGATCCCCATGGGCCCTGTGGTAACAATATCCTCCAATTGTTTTCCTCCATAGATCATGTCGGAAAGGTTGTATTTTGGAATGGTTCCAAACATGACTTCTACATTTGCGAGGCCAAAATCCGCATCAAATATAATAACTTTCTTACCAATGTTGGAAAATGCTACCGCCAGGTTGACGGCCAGGTTGGATTTACCAACGCCCCCCTTACCACTTGTAATGGTAATGACTCTTGTTGCCGTATCTTCCTGCTGGCTTTGCATCTTGACAACATTTCTTAATCCTTCCGCCTGATCCATCAGTCACCTCCCAGCAAGTTCTTAACCAACTTCTGGGCATCCAGAACGGCAATATCTTCCGGAACATTCTGCCCGTCTGTTACGTAGGACAAGGGAGCATCACTGTACATTCGAATGTTAAAAATGTTGCCATAACAACTTGTCTCATCCAGCTTGGTAAATATCAGATTAAAATCTGTAAAGCTTCGATAAGCATCGACAATCATCTTAAGATCCTTGTACTTGGTGGTTGCAGAAAGCACAAGATAGACCTGTTTGTCGTATTTCTCTGGAACAGCATCCAATAGCTGCTTCAAAGAAGCCTTCTGCGTTTCATTCTTGTGTGAAAAACCAAGGGTATCCACCATGATCAGGTCACAGTCCTTATGTTCACTGATCTCCTTCTTAAGGTCCTCCGGTGATAACAGCACCACAGAGTCTACCTCGAGAATATTCGCATATACGGAAAGCTGCTCCGCAGCGGCGATCCGGAAGGTATCCGCAGTTAAAAACGCTACCTTCTTATGTTCGGAGATCTTATATCGGCTGGCAAGCTTGGCCAATGTAGTGGTCTTTCCTACACCTGTGGGGCCAATCAAAAATACAATGGCCGGTTTCTTCTCAAAAGAAATCTCTCTTGGCTGACCGATCTTAAGAGCCATCTTCTGATACACATTGGATATGATATAGTCCATGCTCTTACCGGCTGAGATCAGTCGATCCAGGTCGGAGAGCATCAGATTCACATACTTCTCATCCACCTCATGTTCAAGGAGGATGTTATAGACCATTTTAACAAAACCGATATATTCCTTTGAGCGCTCACCAAAGAGCTGACCGGCTGTTCGATCTGTCTCAGGAGGCTTTGGAAATTCCACCGGACGTGGATTGCTCACAGCCACAGGTTCCGGGCGAACTGCCGGCTGTACCGCTTCAATTTGCTTGGCATGGATCACCTTCTGATCCGGATCGAAATCCTTGACATTGGATACATCGATATTTCTGGCTCCGATCACCTCACCAACTTCCTTAAAGGCACTTTCCAATGCCTTTGCATCAATGGTCTCCTCCTTCTCATGAAGGACCCTAGGAGTGGTCTCTGTCTTAGGTTCTGCCTTCCCCTGCTTCGCATATACAGAAAGAGCCGAAGGAACCTGACTTTGATCTTCGCCCGCCGGGGGGATCACGATCTTCTCATCTGCAACGGCAGAAAAATTTCCTGCCGCCGAGGAGGCGCTGCCTTTTACCTTCTTATCCTCTTCCTCATGTCGTCTCTCGTAAGTATAGGGCTCGGAAAGATCATCTTCAATCGCCCCTGTAACCTCAAAGGTACTCTTTCGAAAAACACCGAAAAGACCGGCCGGATGGATCTCCTTGACATTCATGATCACCACCTGGGGGCCTAAATCTGCCTTAGCTTTTTCAATTGCCTCTTCCCGGGTCTTCCCGGTGTACTTATTGATTGTCATTTATGCTGCCACCATTCCTACGGACTGCAGTTCAACGTCGGAATCCACCTCATTGTAGGATACAACGATCAGATCCTCTAAATAGTCCTCTGATAATTTCTTGAAATACATTCTCACAATGGGAGAACAAACCACAATGGGGGTCCTTCCCATCTCTTCCATCTTGGCAACCTCAGCCTTAAGGGATTCCATAATAGAACGGATCCGCTCGGGGTCAAGGGTGATATAGGCGCCCTGTTCCGTCTGCTTGACGGAGGACATGATTTCCTGTTCGATCTTAGGATCCACAGTAATGACCTGATTAGCCTCATTTGGTTCAAAGTATTTACTGCTAATAGCCCTTTTAAGTCCCTGACGTACATACTCTGTTAATACATCGGTATCCCTTGTGGTTGCGGCATGATCCGCGAGGATCTCGAAAATTGACAGAAGATCCCGGATAGATACCCCCTCTGCCAGCAGATTGGCAAGAACCTTCTGGATCTCTCCAAGATTAAGCTCAGCCGGCGTAAGCTCTTCTACAAGTACCGGGTTGGTCTGCTTCAGGTTGTCCACAAGGTTTTGTACATCCTGACGGGTAAGAAGCTCTGCAATATGGGAGCGGATCACCTCTGTCAGATGTGTGGCAATAATGGAAGGTGGGTCTACCACGGTGTATCCTAAGGATTCCGCTCGTTCTCTTTGCCCCTCGGTGATCCACTGAGCCGGAAGATGGAAGGAAGGCTCAAAGGTGGGAATACCTGTGATCTCTTCCTGGACATAACCGGGGTTCATTGCCATATAGTGATCGAAAAGGATCTCGCCCTCTGCAATCTGTATTCCTTTGATCTTAATCACATACTGATTCGGATTCAGCTGAATATTATCACGTAACCGGATAATAGGAACAACGGTTCCAAGCTCTAAGGCGATCTGCCTGCGGATCATAACGACACGATCTAACAGATCGCCACCCTGATTGACATCTGCCAGGGGAATAATTCCATATCCAAATTCCAGTTCGATTGGATCCACGGACAAAAGGGAGACAACATTCTCCGGCTTACGAATCTCTTCCGCCTCGGTCTCTTCCTGCTCCACCTCTTCCTTAATGGATTCCTTCCCAAGGGTCTTGTTCAGGTTATAGGCCACGATCATAAGCGCAATACCAAAAGAACAAAAAAGCACCAAATTCAGAGGTGTTACGATTCCAAGAAGAATCAGTACAATACCTACAACATTAAGGACCTTCGGATATCCGAAGAGCTGTTTGAACAGCTGACCGGAGAAATCCGCCTGCTTTGCTCCCTTTGTAACCAGAATACCGGTGGAAAGAGAGATCAGAAGAGAAGGAATGGAGGATGAAATACCATCACCAATGGTAAGTACACCAAACTGGTTGATGGCGGATCCGATATCCATACCCTGTCTTGTCATTCCCATAATGGTTCCGCCGGCCAGATTGATCACGGTAATGATCAGCCCCGCCGTAGCATCACCCTTTACATATTTGGTAGCACCATCCATCGATCCGAAGAACGAGGATTCTTCCTGAAGTTTATCACGTTGTCTCTTTGCTTCCTTCTCGTCGATCGACCCGGAGGAAACATCTGCTTCAATCGCCATCTGTTTACCGGGCATAGCATCCAGCGTAAAACGTGCTGTTACCTCTGATACACGCTCGGTACCCTTGTTGATCACAATAAACTGAATGATCAACAGAATAATAAAAACAATGGCTCCCATAATCAGATCTCCGCCACCAACGAAGGATCCGAAGGTCTCTACCACATTACCTGGCTTACCGGTGGTAAGGATCAGACGTGTGGATCCCACATTCAATGAGATTCGAAAAATGGTGGTAAGCAAAAGAAGCGTTGGATAAAAAGACATATCCAGCGGTTCTTTCACAAACAGGGAGTTAATCATTATAGTCATTGCAACGGCAATATTAATAGCAAGACAAATATCTAATAACCAGGAAGGAATAGGCACGATAAAGAAAACCACTGCAGCTAAAAGGTAGGCCGCCACACCAAGATCTGTGACTTTCAGACCGGTGCGTCTCTCTAAAGTCTCACCCATTTCTATCTCCTTTCCTATTGTTTTGTCATATCAAACACATGACAGATCCGGAAAACACGTCTCTAAAACAGCATTATGAAAAACTGTCAGAATTAATGTTTCCCCTGTTTTTTATTATAAATGACAGCAAGCACCTCTGCAACTGCCTGATACAACTCCGGAGGGATTTGCTGACCCACTTCTACCGTTGTATAGATAGCTCTTGCAAGAGGTTTGTTTTCGATGATCTCAACCCCTGCCTGAGAGGCTTCCTCTTTGATCTTCTGGGCAAGATAATCTTCTCCCTTTGCTATTACCATGGGAGCATTGGCTACCTCAGAATCATATTTGATTGCAACAGCAATGTGGGTAGGGTTTGTAATGACCACATCCGCCTGTGGCACCTGTTGCATCATACGACGCTGGGATACCTCCCGCATTTTAGCTCTCTGCTGACCCTTGATCTGAGGATCACCTTCTGAGTTTTTGAACTCATCCTTGACTTCCTGCTTGGTCATCTTAATGTTCTTTTTGAATTTACGCTTCTGATAGATCAGATCGATAAATCCGATCACAAGATAAATGGCACTGATTCGGATCCCGGTATCAATCACCAGCTGACAAACCAGAGCAATGGCCTGGTAAAGATCCAACTCATATAATATAAAGATCTCCTGAAGATGTCCGGAAATAACAGAATACGCCACAGTAAATATCATAGTGATCTTTGTGATCGCCAGTAACAGATTAAAAATCGCCTGTTTACTGAAGATTCGTTTCATTCCGTTTATCGGATTGAACTTGTTCAGATCCGGCTTTAAAGGTTCCTTGGAAACCTTGAACTTAAACTGCAGTCCGGTTCCAAAAAGTGCTGACAAAAAGCCTGCAATCATGAAAGGAAATACCAAAAGCAGCATCTGAATATAGATCTCCTTAAACAGAGAATGCATGGATGCAACAGTGGGGAGTTTCCTTTCGGAGGAAATATAATCCGGAATCACGCTTTGAAAAATCCACTTAAAAATATGAACAAAACGTTCTCCCATGCTATAGCCTACAAATCGTAGGGTCAAAAACAGGACAAAAAGCTCGATGGCAAAGCCAAGTTCCTGACTTTTACCTACCTGACCCTTGTTACGGGTATCCGAGATCTTCTTGGCGGTAGGCTCTTCGGTCTTGTCGTCTCCAAAGAACTGCAGATTCAGTTCTAAAAGAGGAGGATATGAAAATAAGTCTACATTCCCTGGGTCAATCATATAATCAGTGAAGTCCTCCTGCAAAATTACGCATATTGATCCTGATCTGATCCGTGATCAAAGCAACGACCTCCGGGAACAGGAAAACACAAAGGTATAATACAGCAAATCCTGACAGAATCTTGATCTGTACACCGACACTGAACATGTTCATCTGAGGTGCAACCTTGGCCATGATTCCAAGAACAACATTCATAACAAGAATGGTGGCAAAAATGGGAAGCATGATCCGAAATCCCAGAACAAAGAGATTTCTCATAAAAAAGGTCATAGAAGCCAACAGATGGTCCTTGTCAAACACTGCCCCGCCTAATGGTATAAAAGAAAAAGAGTCCACCAGAGACCGGATCAGAAACTGATGAACATTGCCAACGAGCATCAAAAGCAAAGTGAAATAATAATATACGTTGGCTGTGATGGTAACCTGAGTGTTCATGGATGGATCAAATTCTGTAGCCATGGACAGTCCGATATCCATATCTATGATATTACCTGCAAACAAAACAATGGAATTACAGATGGTGGCGGCAAACCCCAGCAGCATACCTGTCAGCGCCTCACGACATACCAATACACCGTATCCGATAACGCTGACATAGCTGATTTCCTTGATGTCAAGAACCGACATCAGCATGAAACTTAGGATGGCGGAAAATCCGATCTTCGTATAGGATGGAACCCCCTTCATACTGAAAAAGGGCGCAACAAAAACAAAGCAGGATATTCTCACCAAAATCAGAAGAAAATATTCTATTTGGTATAGATCAAATGTAACATTCACCATAATTATCTGGTATAAATACTAAAATTGGACCAAAGATTCGTCATAAAGCCCACAATGGTATTCATAATAAAAGAGCCAAAAATCAAAAGTGCGATAAATATAGATAAGATCTTCGGTACAAATGTCAATGTCTGCTCCTGGATGGAAGTGACCGTCTGAAAGATACTGATCACCAGACCAACCACAAGGGAAATCAAAAGCATAGGCGCAGAACAGATAATAATGCTGTAAAACGCCTCTCGCATGATATCGAGAACCTGACCTTCTGTCATATAAGCCTCCTATCAGTCAACGGATCACTGGAACGTCTTGACTACACTTCCAATGACGAGATTCCATCCATCCGCCATAATAAACAACAGAATCTTAAAGGGCAAGGAAATGGTGGTAGGCGGTAACATCATCATACCCATGGACATTAGGACAGAGGATACCACCATATCGATCACAAGGAAGGGAATATAAATCAAAAATCCCATGATAAAAGCTGTCCGAAGCTCACTTAAAATAAAGCTTGGAATCAGAACATGCATGGGCACATCATCGTAGTCCTTGTATTTTATTCCTGCAATATCGCAGAAAAGATTCAGATCCTTCTCCTGAGTCTGACCATACATAAACTCACGAATAGGCTCTTTGATTTTATTGTAGGCCTTCTCCTGGGTGATCTTCCCTGCATCTAACGGCACGATGGCATTGTTATAGATGCTGTTTGCCGTCGGCCACATAATAAATAATGTCAAAAAAAGAGCCAAACCGATCATAACCTGGTTTGGCGGAGATGTCTGGGTTCCCAGTGCCATTCTGATAAAATGAAGCACAATCACAATACGGGTAAAGCTGGTAAGCATGACCAGAATTGCAGGAGCCAGCGAAATTACTGTGAGTACAAGAAGAATCCGCACGGTGGAACTCAAGGTTCCGGTATCTCCGTCAAACGACAAATCAAAACCACCGGTGGAAGGTCCTGTCTTCGTATCGGAGGCATTCGGAGCGTTCTTGGTAGCCCCGTAACTTGTAGCATATGCCTTCGTAGTACCCATCATAAATACAGCAGTTGCAAAGCATCCCAGTCCAAGTACAAGACAAAGGACCGCGATAATCTTCTGAAAGCGTTTCATGATTTTCCTTTACTTTTTTTGTTGGATATAAAGTTCTGCAAATACGTGTCAAACCGATTTCCAAGAGAATCCTTAGATCCCTTATCTTCTTCTAGGATCAGTTCTTCCGGGCTGAGCTTACCTAAAAGGGTGATCTCATCCTTGCCCATTGCAATGCAATAATAAGAATCCCTGCCTACCTTTACGATGGCAAGGAACTTATTATTACCGATTCTCATAGAATCCATAATCTCGAAATTATGATTTGACATACTGTTCTTCTGATAATTTGCTATGAAATGGGTGGTAAAATAGCACAAGGCTACTACCACCACAAACATCAGCAAAACCAGCAGCATCTGAAAAAAATTCTCCAGACCGGAAGTATGTGAAGTCAGATACATAGTATTATCCGATTACCTTCTTCACTGCTTCAAGAACACGCTCAGCCTGGAAAGGCTTAACGATAAAGTCCTTAGCACCGGACTGAATAGCCTCAATAACCATTGCCTGCTGACCCATTGCAG
Organism: uncultured Lachnospiraceae bacterium; assembly: GCA_902803645.1. Lineage (GTDB taxonomy): Bacteria > Bacillota > Clostridia > Lachnospirales > Lachnospiraceae > Weimeria. The sequence continues at coordinate 9,253 of CADCQT010000168.1, forward strand.
AACACATAATAACAGATGCATTCGGATCTTTAGCGCGAATACCCTTTAAAGCGCCGATGCCATCCATCTCAGGCATTGTGATATCCATTAATACAAGGTCCGGATTGCACTCAGAGTATGCTTCAACTGCTTTTACACCGTTCTCAGCCTCTCCTACTACATTATATCCATTCTTGGTAAGGATATCCTTGATCATCATTCTCATGAAGGCTGCATCATCACAAATCAAAATATTCTTTGCCATTGTCTTCTCTCCTTATGAATCTTGTTACTTTACTATCTCTGTAATTCTAACACCAAAAGCTTCTTCTATAACAACGACTTCGCCTTTTGCAACGTACTTGCCGTTAACAAGTACATCCACAGGCTCGCCGGCTATTTTATTAAGTTCAATGATCGTTCCTGGTGCGAATTCCAGTATATCATGAATCGACTTATGAGTTCTACCCAGTTCAACCGTTACTTCCAGAGGAACATCCATGATTAGATCAATATTTTCTGGAGAATATGCCGGCATAATATTCTGGGCAAATGGTGTAAACTGTGCCTGTTCTACATTGACCTGCTGCTGCATCGTCTGCTGTGGCGCCATAGGTGGCGGTGACATAGGAGGCACAGCCTGCATGTTAGGCGCTGCCTGTGGGGCTGGTGCCGGGGCAGGTGTCGGTGTCGGTGCTGCAGATGCAGGTTCATCGACGGTTGAATTTGTATCATTTTCCATTGTTTCAAAAACTGATTGACACATTTCCTGTGCCAGACTGATAGGATAAAGCTGCATGATCTTGGAGTCTACAAGATCTCCAATCAGCATCTTAAATTCAATCTTTACGAAGGCACCCTTCAGGAAATCATCAATTTCTCCTCCATCCGGTGATTCCGCCAGATCCATCAGATCGGACGTTGGCGGGCTGATGTCCACCATCATATTAAGCATGGAACTTAAAGATGTAGCTGCACTTCCCATCATCTGGTTCATGGCCTCTGAGATTGCAGATAAATGAAGTTCTGTAATCTCGCCATCTGTATTGGTTCCATCACCACCCATCATAAGATCGGTGATCACCTTTACATCCCGATCCTTCAGTACAAGGACATTGGTTCCATCCAGACCCTTTGTATAAGCAATCTTAACCAGTACGCAGGGTTTCTCGTACATATTGACGATCTCATCCCAATTACTGATCGATACGACCGGAGTGGAGATTTCAACCTTTTTATTAACCAAGGAAAACAAGGTGGTTGCTGCTGTCCCCATGCTGATATTAGCAACTTCACCAATCGTATCCTTCTGGTCGTCAGCTAATATCAATCCTCCATCGGCTGTTGATGGTGATTCACCATCGTCGGCTGCGTTAAACAGCGCGTTAATCTCTTCCTGAGATAAATTGGTGTCCCCCATAGTTAAAAATCTTCCTCTCTTATAACTGTAGTGACACGTACAGCGTATTTTTTATCTGCCGATCCCGGCAATGCTGTAAACTTACGAATGTCTCCTACATATACATCAAGTTCGTCGTCCACCTTACGATTGAGGCGAATCACATCACCTCTCTGCAAGCTGGCAAAATCACTAACACTGATACTGCTCTTACCAAGTACAGCTGTTACAGGGACTCTGGCCTTACGGATTAACGCTTCAATATCATCCGTAAAGTACTCTTCTGTCTTATCCTGCATATTAGAATACCAGAACTTAGTATTAAGTTTATCCATTACTGGCTCAAGTGTCAAATAGGGAAGGCAGACATTCATCAAACCTTCGATATCACCAATACGGATATTCAGTGTTACAATTGCGATCATCTCCGATGGAGATATAATCTGAGCGAACTGAGAATTGGTCTCAATTCGGTTCAATCTTGGATTAATATCCACCACATTCAACCATGGCTCACGCAACAACTCGACACAGCTGCTCATGACACGCTCGATGATCAAAAGCTCAATCTCGGAAAAATCCCGGATCTTCTCTAACGGTTCTCCTTCGCCTCCAAGCATACGATCTACGATTGCAAATCCCAGCTTGTTCGCCATCTCCATAATAATATTACCCTTCAAGGGATCAAAGTCCACTACTCCAAGTAATACAGGATTTGACAGCGCATTGGAGAATTCCATGTATGTTACGGCCTCGGAATTCATAACCTCGACCTGGATATTTTTGCGGAGATATACAGGAAGATTTGTAGACAACAATCGTCCATAATGTTCAAATATAATCTCCAGTGTCCTTAAATGTTCCTTAGAGAATTTGGAAGGACGTGAGAAATCGTAATCCTTAACGGCATTCTCATTATTCTTCTTCATCTCCTCGACATCGACCTCACCGCTACTTAAAGCCTGTAGCAGGTTGTCGATTTCGCTCTGGGACAGGACATCACTCATGGTATCACCACCTGTCCTGTTCTACTGATATTGAATGCTAGCAAATACAACACCAACAACAAAGCCCTCGCCAAAGATGCTCTTCATGGCTTCAGTGCAGGCGTCCTGAATTTCATTCTGACCGTTTCTAAGCTGGTCTATGGTATACTGTGACACAACCTTTGTGACAGCACCTGTAACAAGGGAATTGATATTACCCTCTTCCAGTTTTGACTTATAACTGCTGTAATTCTCTGACTTCTTGTTCAAAGAAAGAGAGATCTTAATATTGGCATAATGCTCCTTACCATCGTCACTGGGCTTAAGGTTAATGGTCAAAGGATCTGTAAAATTCTGAGTCTCCAAATCTTCCAAAGAAATATTGGTTCCACCGCTGGAAGCACTCTGGGCGTCCAGATCGATCGCCTCTGACACCTTGCTAATCAGGTTATTAGCCTGTTTCACCTCCGGAAGGATGGAGATAGCAAGAATTGCAGTTAATACTAGATTCACAAGCACAAGAGCCAGTGTAATCAGAGTTAAAAGACTTCTTTTCATAGAGTTATGCCGCCTTTCTCGGATTAATTACTAAGTTGCTCTGAGTTATAGGAGTTATACACCCTGATCTCAACCCGTCGATTCCTTGCCCGTCCCTCTGGGGTACGGTTGCTAGCGATGGGATCGTATTGACCACGTCCGGAGCTGTAGATGTGGGATGACTTCAAATCCGAGAACTTACGGATATCATCTGCCACATTCAGTGCCCTATACATAGATAATACATTGTTGTTTTCAAACTTGTAGGAATGGATTGGAACATTATCTGTATGTCCCTCCACCTCTACAAGGTTCTTCTCATAACGGTTTAAGATCTTAGAGATCTTCTTGATCAGTGGTGTAGCACTGGTCTTAAGCTCAGCAGATCCGGAATCAAACAGGAAGGCTCCATTTAATGTAAACCTGACATATTGACCGTTAAAATCAATATCCACCTGATCCTGAATACCGTATTTCTTGGCATTCTTCTGGATTTCTTCCGCCATCTTCTCGGATTCAGCCACCTGCTTCTTTTCTAGGAGCTTTTCTGCCTCCTTCTCAGAAGGACCGCCCTTATGGGACTTCTCCCCATTGGCATCTCCACTGGCAGAGGTATTTCCTCCACCCGGCGTATTTTCACCGTTATTCTCTGTTTCCTCGCCGGATCCGTCCTTAGAAAGGGAATCGCCAAAATAATTGGCGTAATCCGGAAGCTGCGTCACACCCGCAGATACCATTCCACCATCTAGGATAGCCTCGCCGCCACCACTACTGTTAATGATTGAAAAGGCCTGAGCCATAGATGCTGCAACCTGCTGTAACTTCACAGTCTCAACCGTTGACATAGAAAAAAGCAACACAAAGAAACATAACAGCAGGTTCATCAGATCAGAGAAGGTCGCCATCCACGCCGGGGAACCAGCAGGGACTTCCTCTTCTTTCTTCATTAACCTTCACCACCTTCCTGTGTGCCTACGCTTGCTCTGTCAGAAGGAGCCAAGAATGTCTTAAGCTTCTCTTCGATAACACGGGGATTCTCACCAGCCTGAATGGACAAAAGTCCTTCTACTGTAACGGTACGAACCGTAAGCTCAAGGTCAGTATCACAGTTGAGCTTAGCTGCGATAGGTCCGCAGATCCAGTTAACAATCAAAGAACCATACAATGTGGTAAGCAAAGCCACCGCCATGGACGGTCCGATAGCTGATGCATCTGAAAGGTTCTGCAACATGTTAACCAATCCGATCAGGGTACCGATCATTCCCCACGCAGGGCCCATCTCGCCCCATTTATCAAAGAATCCTTTGACCTTCTTATGTCTGGCTACCATGGACTCCATATCATTCTCAAGAACGGCACGGACAAGGTCTGCATCTGTACCATCCACCACCAGCATAATGCCCTTCTTCAGGAATTCATCCTCAATGGATCCTGCCGACTCTTCAAGAGCGAGCAATCCTTCCTTACGGGCTACATTTGCCATATCCAGAATGCTACCGATAATAGCCTTCGGATCCGCATTGGCCGGTTCCTTGATCGCAGAAGAAAATCCACTCTTAAGACCATTGATGAAGTCAGGTAACTTCATAGTGGTAAGAGTCGACGTCAATGAACCACCGATCGTGATGATAACAGATGGTACATCAATATAACTCGTTATAGAAGCTCCGGAAGAAATGATACCAAAGAGTACCATTACAACGCCCATTGCTATTCCGACTAAGGATGCTATATCCAAACTGCTACCCCCTATTAAAACTAAAAATTAAACAAGAAACGTATAAGATTCGCTTTCTATCATCTTACTAAATTTTGTCTATTTTGTCTACATTTATACAGAATTATTTAGTGAAAAAAGACAAGCGTTTCTTGTACCTCCATTGTGGGAAGAAACAAGAAAAATAACAGGAGCGGCATAACCGTTCCTGTTAAAAAATTGTCTGGTTACCAGAGATTAACGCTTAAGATTTGTAAGTTCCTCAAGCATTGTATCGGATACTGTGATGATACGTGAATTCGCCTGGAAACCACGCTGGGTCGTAATCATTTCTGTAAACTCGGTAGAAAGATCCACATTACTCATCTCCAGCTGTCCTGTATTCATAGAACCTCCGTCTGCTGTAACATCACGGCCGATTCCATCAAAGGAACCTGAGTTTAAGGTCTCTCCGTAGCAGTTGTTACCAAGGCTTTCAAGTCCGGAGGCATTGGCAAACTGTGCCACTGCAATCTGACCTAAAAGCACAGTGTTACCGTTATCATAGGATCCGAAAATCTTACCATCCTGCTGGATCTGAACACCTGTCATGGTACCAAGCTTCTTACCGGCTCCATCGCTCTTATCCTTAACGGTTCCGCGGTCTGCTGTAGCGGTGGATGTGCCTCCGTTGTCGAAGTTGATCAACTTGGAGAAATCAATCGTGATATCTTTAAAATTGGTACCTAAGGTAGACATCTTAAGGACCTGAGTATCTCCGCCTGTACCTTTGGTGGATGCTCCGGATGTTCCACCGCTTCCGTCTGTTCTGGCACTGATGCTTGCAAAAGTTCCATCAGCCTTAGAAAAATCCAAATCATAGTTAGCGGCCTTTGTTGTTACCTTAAGGGTCTGGGTCTTATCATCAAATGTCAGACCTGTTCCGGACTTTAAGGTCCATGTTCCATTCTCAGATGTGGCGTAATTTGTCATAGCTGCAGAGATACCACTAAAAATCTGAGAAAGCGGGGTTGGGGTTGCATCCGGATTTCCGCTTGCATCCTTGAATGTCAATCCATTGATCGCCGAACTCCAGTCGCTTGGAATCTCAACAGATTTTGCGTTGGATCCGGAACCTGTTACAATAGACTTCTTATCCGCACTTAAGGTGTAGGTCGGAGAATTCAGTTTAAAGGAATCCACCTGAGATCCATTTGCGGTACCAAACAGTTCTGCGATAGCCTTACGCTCTTCTGTCAGCAATTCATCTCCGGTTTTACCAGCTGTCTTATCTGCCACATGGTTCGCCAGCAGATCAATCGGATTTCCTGCCGCATCTGTCTCGGAATTGGAATAGATATTGGTAAGGGTAACGGAGTATCCGTTAGTCGTATCCCCGTCCTCACTCTTCTTAATAGCAAATCTGGCGGTGTAGGCATATCCAAGATCATCATAAATCACCAGATTGGTGGAATATCCGTCAACAGAATTGATGTTGGTATCATTCTTATCTACAATTCCGCTGAAAGAAGCCTGAGAGGTGGCCTCCGGCTGACTGGTCATATTCTCTGTTGTTTTGATGCGAAGCGGAGATACTGTATCACGCTTGATCTGACCTGTGCTGGGATCTACCTGCCATCCCTGTACCAGATAACCGGTGGAAGTCATGGCAAGATTACCATTTCCATCCAGATAGAAGGAACCAGAACGTGTAAACAGGTTCTGGGAACCGTTATTAACAATAAAGAAATTGGTGGAGTTGGTATCCGTCAGACGAATATCCAAAGCATCTCCTGTGGACTGAGATGCACCGGATTTGGTAATGGAAACCTTGGTGGCACCTGTAGTAACACCAAGACCGATCTGGTTGGCATTGACACCACCCTTTGTCTTGGTAGGTGAACTAGCTCCGGACATGGTCTGATACATAATGTCCTGGAAACTGGTTGAGCTGGCCTTGAAGCCAACTGTATTAACGTTGGAAATGTTATTACCGATAACATCCATCTTGGTCTGGTGTGTCTTAAGTCCTGCTACACCAGAAAAAAGTGATCGCATCATAGTGATGACCTCCTTTAGCCTGTGCCGTCATTCATCTCTTGCTGCTTCTGTCATTCAGCAGCCTAAGCCTCCGTAAGGTCCGGCTTATACAATGACGGCTCCATCAATATTTGTAAATGCTTTTTCTTTGGATTCTTCGCTATCCATAGC
>CADCQT010000169.1 GCA_902803645.1 uncultured Lachnospiraceae bacterium
CAGCAGGTGGTATGGCTGATGGATACACAGGTTCAGGGAATGTCGGAGATCCTAGAACAGGTCAGCGAGATCCTGCTACTGGGAAAACCCGGGGATTACTATCTGCGAAGTCAGAAGAAATTCCTGGAACAGGTAAAGGAACTGGGGCTGGAGGATAAGGTGAAGGTCATGATGCTTCCTCTGTCCGCAGCCAATCTTACCAGTGGCGGCTATCATATGAGCCAGCTTCTGAATGGTAATCTGGGTGGTTACGTTCGAAAGGAGTATCTGGGACGTGTTGGATGAGGAAAGGCAAAGCCTGAAGGAGGAAATCCGTAGCCGGATCCTGGAGGAAATGGATATTTCCCGTGAAGTCAGTGATGAGGAAGTTCTGCAGCAGATTCGGGAACATCTCCTGCAGGAGGGACATGACAGAGGGATCTCACCGGGGGACAGACGGAAGATGGAACGGGAGATCTTTCATTCCCTTCGGAAACTGGATGTGCTATCGGAACTGTTAGAGGAAGAGGATATCACAGAGATCATGGTCAATGGACCGGATCAGATCTTCATAGAGAAGAAGGGACAGCTGTTTCGCTCCGATAAGGTCTTTACCACTAGGGAAAAGCTTTCCGACGTGATACAGCAGATCGCCTCCGCTATGAATAAGGCGGTGAATGAAAGTAATCCTATTGTGGATACCCGGTTATCGGACGGTTCAAGGGTGAACATCATTCTCCCTCCCATTGCGGTAGATTCCGGAATTATCTCCATCCGCCGTTTTCCCAAGGAACCCATCAATATGGCAAAGCTTTTGGCACTGGGGTCTTTGAACCGGGAAATGGCAGAATTTCTGAAGGTCCTGGTGCAGGCAGGCTATAACATTTTCCTCAGTGGCGGAACAGGTTCGGGAAAGACCACCTTTCTGAATGCCTTGACCGAGTATATACCGGCGGGAGAACGGGTGATCACCATAGAGGATTCGGCAGAGCTTCAGGTGATCGGTGTGGATAACCTGGTACGGCTGGAGGCCAGGGATAAGACCTTAGAGGGAAAACTGGAGGTCAGTATCCGGGATCTGGTAAGGGCGTCCCTTCGTATGCGGCCGGATCGGGTCATCATCGGAGAATGTAGAGGGGGAGAGGCTTTGGAAATGCTCCAGAGTATGAATACCGGTCATGACGGAAGTCTAAGCAGTGGCCATGCCAATTCCACCCGGGATATGGTGGCAAGGCTCGAGACCATGGTAATGATGTCGGGGATGGAGCTACCGGTACCGGCTATAAGACAGCAGATTGCCTCCGGGATCGATCTGTTTATCCACTTGGGCAGGTTATCTGACCGGAGCCGTAAGGTTCTTGAGATCGCAGAGGTGAGGGGGATGAAGGATGGTCAGGTGCAGATCGAACCCATCTATGCCTACGAAAAAGATGAAGGGGGACGGGATCATTGGAAAAAGGTGGGAAAGCTGGAAAACAGAATAAAACTGAAAATGGCAGGACTTACACTGCCAGAGACAAGTTGATCCTCCTGACGGAGAATGTGGGGATTACAGCTTTATTGGCCTGGTTGTTTTATGACAGTATCTTTGGACTGCTACTACTTCCCCCGGTGTGGATCCTGAATACAAAGCGGCGAAGGTTAGAGGAACAGAATCAATGGGAGAGGCAATTGGAACTGGAATACAAGGAACTTCTGGTATCGGTGAGCAGTTCTCTTCAGACCGGATATTCTGTGGAACATGCCTTTGAGGAAGCGGAGAGATCCATCTTCCTGTTGTACGGGAAAGCATCGGTCCTTCTGCCGGGGCTTAAGCGGCTGAACGGTCAGGTAAGACTGAGGGTGCCGGTAGAAAAGGCCTTTCGGGAAATGGCGGAAAACTACGGAAGTGAAGATCTGCTTGATTTTGCCGTGATCTTCGGATTCGGCAAGCGGCTGGGAGGAGATTATATTCAAAATATCCGGGACAGCGCCAAAAAGATCTCCCAGAGGGTGGAACTATCCCAGGAGATCAGCACCTGTATAGCAGAAAAGCAGTTGGAACTGAAGGCAATGACAGTGATGCCCGCCGGGATCCTAGCCTATATGAGACTTGCTGCGGGAGAATATATGGATCCTGTGTATCACCATCTATTGGGGATCCTGGCCATGACAGGTGCACTGGTTCTGTATGCAGGTTCAATCTGGCTGGGAAAGAAAATTATAAACATTCAGGTATGAAATTGTTGATAAGTACAGAAAAGGGGGGAGTAACCTGGTAGCAGGGATGGTATTTTTGATAACGCTGGGCGTTATACTGGGACTGAAGAAAGGGAATATAGACTGTCCCAGGAAAATCCTGGCTTTGGTCCTTGGGATAGAGATCATAGGTGTTGCTCTTAGTATTAGTGTGATCCTTCGGGGGAGTCAGAAGATCGCAGCACTGGAACGGCCGGATCCGGGAAGACGCCGGGAGGAGCAGGAAGTTGAACTTCAGGTGGAACAGGGAGAATGGAAAAAGACCAGGATAGAAGTCAGCCCCAGGAAACCCACAGGGGAGGAGGCGGAGGCGGCGCTGGACCTGGCAGAGACAGAGATCCGCAAAGAGTATCTGGGGAAAAATTCCTCAGCGGACAGGGTCTATCGGAGGTTAGAACTTAAAAATGTTTATCAGAAGGTGGTAAAGGCAGGTTGGAGTTTCTCTCCCAGTGGTCTTGTGGATGAAACAGGCAATATCCGACAGGAGGCCATAAGGGATCCTGTGAATGTGAAGATCCGGGGACTTTTGCGCTGCGGAGATCATGATCGGGAGATCCGGCTTAATATTACCATCGTACCACTGCCCTTCTCCGCTTCGGATGCCCTGGAATTCTACCTGACCCAGGGACTAAAAGAGGCAGACCGGGAAGGAGAGACGGATCAGCAGATGGCGCTTCCTGAATCAGTAGCAGGGAAAGTGTTGCATTATCGAAGGGAAAGAAAAAATGATGGTCCAACGGTATGCCTTATGGGACTGGGAGCTTTGCTTCTTACCGTCTTTATGGAACACCGCAGGAAAAAACAGGAGCACAATCGGTTTCAGGCCTCTTTGAATCAGGATTACCCGATGGTGCTATCCCAGCTGGGGCTCTTTGTGGGAGCCGGATTTTCTGTTCCCGCAGCCTTTGCAGAGGTGGGGAGAATGTACACCGCCCGGCTTGGCAGGGGACATCCGAAGGGGGAAGGTTATGAAGCTGTCCTTACACTCTCAAGAAAGTTAAAGGATGGCTGTAGTGAACAGGAAGGATACCTTTGGCTGGGGGAGAAGCTTGGAAATCGGAATTTTCGAAAACTGTCTCTGCTGCTTCTGGCGAATATGAAAAAGGGAGACAGCGAGCTTCGCAGGCAACTGGAGCAGGAAGAAAATGCAGCTTTTGATGAACGGAAGATTCGGGCAAGGGTGGCCGGTGAAGAGGCATCCACCAAGTTGCTTCTCCCTATGATGGGACTTTTGGGCGTTGTTTTGCTGGTACTTTTGGTGCCGGCGGTAAATCAGTTAGGAATTTAGAAGGAGGAAAGGTTATGGGATTAAGAGAATTTTTCAGGGAAGAAGATGCGATTGGAACTGTGGAGGTGGTACTGCTGCTGGTTATTGTTGTAGGCCTTGTCCTTATTTTTCGAACCACCATCAAGGAAATTGTGGAAGACACCCTGGATAATGTGAAGGAAAAGTCGGATTCTGTGGATAACTTCGGTGACTGAGGGAATAACTTTGGAAAAAAGAGGAAGTATCACTGTCTTCTACTCTCTTTCCCTCTTTATGACCCTGGTGATATTTTTTACCTTTCTCGATACATCCAGGCTCATCGGCCAGAAGGCGAAGGCGGAGGTGGTTTCAAGAGAAGCGGTGATGAGCTGTTTCGGAGAATATCTTCGTCCGGTATGGGATACCTATGGTGTCCTGATGCTAGACAGCTGTTATGGAACGGAAGGAGCTGTCGATCTTAATCTGATGGAAGCAGTCATGGGTGAGTATCTGGGTGAAAATGCCAGTCCCTGTATCAAAGGTGAGAACTATTTCAGGCTGGATGTACAGGAATGTGCAGTGAAGGAGTACGGACTTATAACCGATGAGGGCGGTCTTCCCTTCTTAAAGGAGGCAGCCCTGCGGCAAAAGGCAGAATTACCGCAGCAGGCTTTAGACAAGCTTACCAGTCAGAAGGAGCAGATCCAAAAGGATCAGAAAACCACAGGAAATGTGGATAACATGATCGAGAATGGCCAAAAGGCAGTACAAGATGCCGGGAAACAGAAAGAAAAAGAGGAAGAAGGCAACAAGGAAAAAGTGAAAAAGAACAGGAAGAAAAAAGGTGCAGGATCCGGGAAGGCGGAAGAGAAACAGACCGGCGGAGATGAGCCGGAAAATCCCATGGATACCTTGATGGAACTAAAAGATCAGGGGATTCTCTCCCAGGTCCTTGCACCGGGAGAAAAAGCTTCGGAAGCGGTTATGGGATTACAGAATCCGGTGTCCAAACGGCCACTGGCAGAGGGGAATGTCAGGGAAGAGGGACTGACCATGGTAGAAAAAGGGCTGTTTGTCGATTATGAGATGACGCATTTTCAGCATTACGGAAGTGATTTTGACCATACCGGATTGAAATACGAGTGGGAGTACGTGATCAACGGGAAAAAGAGTGATAAGGCCAATCTTGCAGCAACGGTAGAGAAGCTTCTGGCTATGAGGGAAGCGGAGAATCTCATCAGTCTGACAAGAGATCAGGTAAAGATGGCTGAGGTAGAGAGCTTAGCTCTATCTCTGGTGGGATGGACGGGAAATCCGGCTATCATAGAAGCTACAAAGGCAGGGCTTATTGCTTCCTGGGCCTATGTGGAAAGTGTTCTGGATGTAAGGACCCTTTTGGCAGGGAAGAAGGTGGCGCTGCTTAAGACACCGGATCAGTGGACCAGTCAGCTATTATGCCTGGCCGACTATTTTCACTCAAGTGTAAAAGCAAAGGAATGTAGGGAAGGAATCAGTTATGAAGAATATTTGTGTATCATGTCAGCCATGCAAACAGAAAAGGCCCTTGGGCTTCGATCTCTGGATCTTATGGAAAATGTCCTGCATCTGCAGGAAGGGTATGAGACTGTGACCATGGACCGTTGTGTCTATCGGATGAAGGTATCCTTTGCCTATGAGTCGAAACCGGTCTTCTACTCTCAGTTATCAGGACTGCGAAAGACCTTTCCAATCTGCCATTTTAAGGGGATGGCGCAGATCAACTATTTAACAGAATTATAACAGAAACATAGAATTGAAGCCTCACATGGGTGCCTTTCGACGGAGACATTCTATACTCCCCAACCATGAAAATCAACTCTGATCAAGATACAGGAACCAATGTGAATCTACCCATCAATAACCCTTCAAATCAAATGTCTGTTTGTAAGGCACCTATGTGAGGCTTCAAAAAGAGGAGAGCTGTGAGAAAGAAAGAATACGGAGGGTTTTATACCCTGGAAGCCGCTGTAATCCTTCCTCTGTTTGCCTGTTTTGCAGTGTTTCTGATGCTGTTTTTTCGGGCGCTGATGCTACAGTGGGGAATTGATACAGCAATGGAAAAGTCGGGAGAGCTTCTGGCCTTGTATGGAGAGAACCTGTCAGAGGGAGAAGGGAAAATCCAGGAAGTCAGTGTGCAAACGGCAATGGTGGCTGCAATGGCTGAGATCGAAAAGAATCATGCACCGCTGCAATTTGTACAGTATCGGGAACTGGGGCTGGATTTTCATAAAACAAAGGTCAGTGGAAGGCAGATCGATCTGGTATGCCAATATCATGTACCGATCCTGGCAGGAGCCGGATTTTTCGGAAAACTGGGGCTTGATATGACATCCCGGGTCAAAGTGGGACGATGGACAGGATTTGATCCTGTCACCTTCGGCAAAGATGACTCGGATATGGTATACGTGACGGAGTATGGAGAAGATTATCATGAGAGCCTCTCCTGCTCCTATTTAAAGCCATCGATTCATGCCTGTCCCTTTAGCAGGATCGCAGAACAGAGAAGTAAGGATGGAAGGATCTATTATCCCTGCGCCTCCTGTGGTAAGTCCCATTCCGGTGTTGTATTCTATACCGATTACGGGAATCGCTATCATACAAGCCTTACCTGCAGTGGCTTGAAACGGTCGATTCGATGTATACCCAGAAAAGAAGCAGTGAAAAAATACCGTCCCTGTCCGAAATGCAGTGGGCAGAGACATCAGAGCATGAGGTGCAGAACTCACAGGAAAGGGGCTGCATAGAGAGGGGGAAGGATGGAGTATGTAACTTTAATGGGAATCCTTGGAATCTGTAGTGTAGAAGATATAAGGAGTCGGCAGATCCGAACGGTGGTGGTTGGAATTGCAGGAACTATGGGAGTTTTATGGCATCTGATGAAGGTTCGTCTGCAGATCTGGGATGTGATGGCTGGTATGTTGGTGGGAGTATTCGTCTATCTTTTGAGCATTTTGACAAGGGAGAAGATCGGAAAGGGAGATGCTCTGGTATTCATGGTAACGGGAATCTACCTTGGACTGTGGAATAATCTACTGCTGCTCTGGATCAGTAGTATGATTGCTGCGGTGGTGGCGGGTATTATGGTGGTTTTCTTCCATAAAAAGAAGACCGATACCCTGCCCTTTGTGCCCTGTATTTTTGCAGGGGAGATCCTCCTGCTACTTCTGACAGGAGGTGTATAAGGTGCAGGAACAAAGGAAAAAACAGAAAAGGAAACAGAGATACCAGAAGACCTACGGTGCATTTTATACCGTGGAAGCATCCTGGATGGTAACATTGGCCATTATGGTATTTACAGGAGTGCTGATGCTTGGGGTTAGGCTGTATGCCGAGAGCTGTACCTATATTACAAAGACCCGTTTGGAGAGAGAAAATCCTGTGAAAAGGTTCCGGGAGATCTGGTGGGGAAAATCAATTCTGCAACAGAAAAAGAAGAAAGAAAAGGAGGGGAACAATGAACATTTCATATCAGAGAAGTCCGCTAAAGGGATATATGGTGATTCGTGGCGAGGAGAAGGATATCGGTTATCAGGAGCAGATGCTGCAGGAACATGCCATTCCGTTTCTACTGCCCTTCTATGCTATGGCAGTGAATCTGGAGCTGGAAGTCTGGTATGACATCACCGGCAAGCGAAGCTTGCGGGATATGATCACCCAGGAGGGGGTGACCATGGAAAATGTGAAGCATGTCCTGGAGGGGCTGACCCAGGCTTTTTATCAGTTCCAGCAGTATCTGATCTGCCAGGAGGATGTGTATGTGGATCCGGATACGGTATATTTTGATCGGAATGATCCTGGTCAGATCAGTCTGTGTTTTTGTCCGGTGGTGCATCCGGATCTGCAGGAACAGCTCCTTCATCTTATGGAATTTTTCGTGGAACAGGTAGATCACAGTCAGCAGAAGATCACACAGCTCTGCTATGAGCTTTATGAGATCGCCAGGGATCCTGTGAGTATGGAGCAGTTGGCAGAGAAGGTGCGGAAGTCTTATGGAATGGATGTGGAATCTGGGGAAGAGAACATTCCATCCGAAAATCGAAGTATCGTCATTCGGGAATCGAATATGAAGATACCAAAGCCCAAAGAAGAGGAAGAAAAAACGCCGCAGGAGGAAGACGCCGGGGAATATGAATTAGAGAAGACAGAGAAAATGGAGAAAAGCAGCAGACTTCATAAGAAATGGCAGGATCTGATGGCCGGGGCAAAGAAGGAAGGTTGCGTGAAGTTTCCTCTATTGGCAAAGCTGTTCCGAAAAAGGAGCAGGAAGTCCGGAGAAGAGGAAGAAAATCTGGAAGGGGAGGATTTTATTTTCGATCCCCAGATGGTGCTTCAGCAGAAGACACAGCTGTTACATCCGGTGGAGGAGTCCGGAGCCAGGGGAGAGCATCCCCAGCAGGCCAAGCTTGTTTATGACGGAAACGGGACAGAATCCAGCTATGTTCTTAATAAGAGTCATTTTTCTATTGGAAGTATGGAGGCGGGGAATGATGCGATCCTTCATTCCGATGTAGTGAGCCGGCATCATGCAAGGATCACAAAGCAGGAAGAGGGATATTTCCTGGAGGACTTGAATTCCACCAACGGAACCTATCTGAATGGAGATCTGGTTCCCTATAATGTCAAGGTTCCCCTGCATTCCATGGATCAGATTCTCTTCGCCGATGTAGCATACCATTTTGTATAGAAATTGATTTTCTCCCGGTTTCAGCATATACTTTTAGGGAAACCGATGAAATTTGAGAATAGGGGGAACCCATGAAGATCAATATCTATTATGGCGGAAGAGGCGTGATCGATGATCCTACGATTTATGTACTTTCACAGATCGAGCAGGTCCTTGGAGAACTGCGGGTGGAAGTGGGACGCTATAATATCTATGAATACAAGAATCAGATCGCCACACTTCCTGTCACCTTGAAGGATGCAGATGGTGTTATATTGGCAACCACAGTGGAGTGGCTGGGCATCGGCGGCTTTATGAGTCAGTTTTTAGATGCCTGCTGGTTTTACGGTGATAAGGAGAAGATCGCCGGGATCTATATGCAACCGGTGGTCATCTCCACGACCTATGGTGAGAAGGAAGCGGTCCTTAGTCTGGAGAATGCATGGCAGATCCTGGGAGGACAGCTCTGCAACGGTCTGTGCGGTTACGTGGATGGAGTGGCTCAGCTGAAGGAGAATCCGGACTATCACCGTGTGATCGAGAAGATGAGTGAGAACCTCTATCGCACCATCTCTCAGCGGACGAAGAATCTACCGGCCAGTAACCAAGCGGTGCGTAAGACGGTTCTTCGTACCCAGACAATGGAACTGACACCTCAGGAAAGCGAGCAGCTGTCAGCTTTTGCATCGGATGAAGATTATGTTAAGCAGCAGAAGGAAGATATCATTCAGCTCTCTTCTATTTACAGGAATCTGCTGGGAGGACATCAGGAGGAATGGGATAACGAATATATCAATGCCTTCCAGTCTCACTTCAGAGGGATTGCGGATCATAAGAGCGAGTATGTCATTGTGATCAATGGACATAAGCATCCTCTGGTGATTTCTGTGGATGGGGATCAGTTGCAGATCGCCTATAAGCCACAGGAGCAGGGAGATGTGATCGCCCATGTATCCGAGAGTGTGATGAATACCATCACCTCAGGCAGAATGACATTCCAGAAGGCTTTTAATACCGGACAGATGACAGCTCAGGGCTCCTTCGGGAACTTTCGCATGTTAGATGAACTCTTTGTATTTCAATAGAAGTTTCAATAAAAGTATAGAAAGAAGGACAAAATGATGGACGACAATTGTATTTTTTGCAAACTGGCCAATGGCGTGATCCCTACCAACAGTATCTATGAGGATGAGTTTTTCAAGGTGATCCTGGATGCGGATCCTGTTAGCCGGGGACATGCCCTGATCCTGCCGAAGCAGCATTATGCCAATCTCTACGAGCTTGGGGATGAGGAGGCAGCTAGGATCCTGCCACTGGCCAAGATGCTGGCTACAAAGATGACAAAGATCTTAGGAGCAGATGGTTTTAACATCCTTCAGAACAATGGAGAAGTTGCCGGACAGTCCGTCTTCCACTATCATCTTCATTTGATTCCGCGTTATAAGGATGCAGAGAACAACGAAGGTCTTTTGGGCTTTACCCATGCAAACCTTAGTGAGGAAGAGATTCAGGAGATTTGTCAGAAGCTTCAATGATTTTTGTTAAGACAGACTTAAGCGGAATTGAAAGATTGTAAAAATCTTAACGTAGATTTTTTGTCAGATTTGCAAAAATGTAGACTAAGTTCAAAAACTAGTTGAAAAACCAAAATATTTCGTGTATCCTAGGAAAGTATTTTTTTCAGGGGGGAAACGCAAAGACGCGTTACCCCTCTATTTTTTATTCAATTTTTACGGAGGATATATGAAAAAAGCAAAAACGAAGGGAAAGAAGGAACGCGTATTTGGAATATCACAGAGACTGCTCTGTGTGACCTTACCGGCAATTGCCATAACCATGATCTTGATCATCTCATTTCTGGCAAGTCAGGCTGTTTCGGCTATTACGGAACTGTCTTCGGAAGCGCTGGTTCAGGAATCTACGGCAGCGGCCAATGAACTGGGAAGATCCATGACGAAGCTGACAGCCCAGATGGATGCTGCTCTTGATGCCATTGAAATGTCAAGAACAAGAAATATCTTTGAAATAAATAAGATATTGAATGCAACCACGAAGTTTAACGATATGGCCAAGGAAGGAATGTACCTCGGTTGTGAGAACAACGACTTCCTGGATCCATCCGGATGGCAGCCGGACGAGAATTATATTGTGTCCCGTCAGGACTGGTACCAGATCGGATTAAACAATGAGAGATTTACCTATGGAGAACCCTATGTCAATGATCGTACCGGTAAGATATGTGTGACCATGACACGTAAGTTTCGTCTCGGAGATGGTCGTGTGGGAGTTGCAGGCGTAGATGTGGACCTGGATGGTGTGATCGATCTTGTGTCCAAAATCAAGCCTATGAAGACAGGAAAGGGAATGCTCTTTGCGAAAAACAGTGTGATGTCCTTTGTGAAGGAGGAATATAACGGTAAGCGGTTTGATGAGATCGACGATGGAATTTTCGCTGGACTTATAGCCTTAAAGGATAAGGGAGACGGACAGGTTCATGAGGTGAAGGCCTATGACGGTGCTCTATACAATGAGGTATTCGTTAGTGTACCGGGAACCGAGTGGAAACTGGCAGCATCTGTTAAGCGCACTACCCTTTATGCCCGGATCACTGCATTCCTTACCATCAGTGTTATAATCTCTATTCTGGCACTGATTATCATTGCAGTACTTTTATATCTTATTATCCGCAGGCTGGTAACAAAGCCGGTGGGAGAAATTACAAAGACCATTACCCAGGTGGCAAAGGGAGACTTTACCGTAGAGTTTAAGAAGGGCGGTAAGGATGAGGTTGGACAGATGAACACCTCAATGTCAGAGTTTGTGCATACCATGCATGAGGCGCTGGCAGATATTAATGACGTAACCACCAAGCTGTCCGATGAGGCGGAAATGAGCCGTAGTGAGGCCAAGAACCTGAATTCTCAGGCGTTGGAGCAGTCATCTTCCATGACACAGATCTCTGCTACCATGGATGGAATGGCCAATGCAGTTTCCGAGCTGGCAGAGAATGCATCTGTACTTGCAAATGATGTAACAGAGCTTACGGAGCAGGGCAAGAAGACCGAGGAGACTGTAAATGAACTCGTAGTGAAGGCAGGAGAAGGCCAGAATGCTATGGGACGGGTGGAGAACGGAATGTCAAACCTTAGCAAGGCCATGTTTGAAATGAACGACGTGGTGGCAGAGGTAGGAGATGCAGCCAACCAGATCAACTCCATTATAGAAATGATCCGGGGTATTGCAGATCAGACCAATCTTCTCTCCCTTAACGCATCCATTGAGGCGGCAAGGGCAGGGGAAGCCGGACGGGGATTCTCTGTTGTTGCAGCTGAAATCGGGAATCTGGCAACGGACAGTGCAGATGCAACGGATCAGATCGCTCAGATTATTGACAGTATGAATAAGCGGATCGAGCATCTTTCTGCGAAGTCTCAGGAGAATATGGAGAAGATTAAGACCGGAACCGATGCAGTAGGAAATGCCGGCGTTACCTTCCAGGATATTTTCGAGCAGTTGGATCATACCGGAAGCATTGTAACGGAGATGATTCAGAGGGTTGGAAAGATCGATACCGTAGCCAACTCTGTGGCAGCCATTGCGGAGGAACAAAGTGCAAGTACCGAGGAGGTTACAGCAACCATTGAAAGCTTATCCACTACTTCCGGACAGGTGGCAGACAGCAGCAACCAAGTGGATCATGGTGCCAGAATCGTAACAGATTCGGTAAAGGAAATTCAGGATTATATTCAGAAGTTTAAGTTGTAAATGATAGAAAGACAGCCGTGTGAAAATCAGGATTTTCACACGGCTGTCTTTTTACTTTGAAACACTTTGAATGAGATCGACGATGGTCTTGATGGAATCCATCTGACCGCTCTCTTCCATTGCTTTGATATAGGAAGCACGGTTTTCGTGAACCTCGTGAATGGCAGCGAAAAGAGAGTCGGAGGTTACATCCTCCTCTTCTATCACATAGGAGAATCCCTGCTTTTTAAAGGAGTTGGCATTTAAGATCTGATCACCCCGGGAAGCGTTCCGGGAAAGGGGAATCAGAATATTCGGCTTGTGCAGGGCCAAAAGCTCACAAATGGCATTGGCACCGGCCCGGGAAATGATCAGGTCAGCAGCAGCAAAAAGATCCGGAAGCTCCTCACTGATGTATTCGTATTGAACATATCCACTCTTGCCCTTCAGAGATTCATCCAAATTTCCCTTACCGCAGAGGTGAATGATCTCGAAGGTCTTCAACAGTTCATCCAGGGATTCCCGAATGGCATTGTTGATAAAGACAGAGCCAAGAGAACCGCCGATGATCAAAAGGATAGGCCTGGTACCGGTAAGACCGGTGAACTGCAGAGCAAGAGGTTTGCTGCCGTGGAGCAGTTCCTGACGGATGGGAGAACCGGTGAGGACAGCCTTGCCCTCCGGAAGATATTTGACGGTCTCAGGAAAATTGCAACAGACCTTGGTAGCTCCCTTTACAGCGAGACGATTGGCAAGTCCCGGGGTCATATCGGATTCATGAATGATGGCAGGAATATGCTTTGCGGAAGCAGCCATAACCACAGGAACAGAGACGAAACCGCCCTTACTGAAGACAACATCCGGCTTTAAGCGGCGCATCAGTTTTTTTGCCTGAAAATATCCCTGGAGGACCCGGAAAGGATCGGAGAAATTTTTCCAGTCAAAGTACCGGCGAAGCTTGCCGGAGTTGATGCCATGGTAGGGGATCCCCTGCCGCTCGATCAGTTCTCGTTCCATGCCTTTGTAGGAACCGATGTATTCCACTTCGTATCCGGCTTCTTTTAATGCAGGGATCAAAGCGATATTGGGTGTAACATGACCGGCTGTTCCACCACCGGTGAGTATGATTTTTTTCATAGGAAGACTTCCTTTTCATAAAAATTTTCAAAATAAACAGTTCTCATAATACATTTCCGTTAAAAAAAGTCAAGGGATGTGCTATAATCACCATTGAAATTTACTAGGAAAAAGATGATGAAACGGGAGGTAGACATCCATGACACAGTGGAATAATCTGGATACATTAGCATCTTATAAGAAGCTTGTCGATGTTCAGGCAGTTGACCTTAAGGCTGCAATGTCGGGAGCAGCCGGTGCTGAGCGTGTTAAGAAGTACGAGATTCCAATGGCAGCAGGCTTTCATTATAACTACGCTGCCAAGGCAGTCAATGATGATGTGTTAGAGGCTTTGGTTCAGCTGGCCAAGGAAGCCGAGCTTAGCGAGAAGTTCGCGGCACTTTACAACGGAGAGGTTGTCAACACCGGTGAGAAGCGTATGGTCCTTCACCAGCTTACACGTGGCCAGTTAGGCAGTGATGTAACAGCTGACGGTGGCAACAAGCGTGATTTCTATGTTAAGCAGCAGGAAAGAATCGCAGAGTTTGCCAATGATGTTCATGCAGGCAAGATCGTCAATGAGAAGGGTGAGAAGTTCACAACTGCAGTTCAGATCGGTATCGGTGGATCTGACCTTGGACCGAGAGCTATGTATCTTGCACTTGAGAATTGGGCAAAGAAGAACGGTACCTTTAAGATGGATGCAAAGTTCATCAGTAATGTGGATCCGGATGACGCATCTGCTGTATTAAACGGAACAGATGTTGAGCATGCCATCTTCATTTTAGTATCCAAGTCCGGTACAACACTTGAGACACTGACCAATGAGAGCTTCGTTAAGGACGCTCTTAAGAAGGCAGGACTGGATCCGGCTAAGCATATGATCGCTGTAACAAGTGAGACAAGCCCACTGGCTAAGAGCGACGATTATCTGGCAGCCTTCTACATGGATGATTACATTGGCGGAAGATTCTCTTCCACATCTGCTGTAGGTGGTGCAGTTCTCTCTCTCGCTTTCGGACCGGAAGTATTTGCAACCTTCCTTGAGGGTGCGGCAGAAGAGGATAAGCTTGCTACCAATGCAGATCCATTGCAGAATGCAGCAATGCTGGATGCCCTGATCGGTGTATATGAGAGGAATGTACTTGGATACCCAAGCACAGCGATTCTTCCATATTCCCAGGCACTTTCCAGATTCCCTGCACACCTGCAGCAGCTGGATATGGAGTCAAACGGTAAGTCTGTGAACCGTTTTGGTGAGCCGGTAGACTATCCTACAGGACCAATCATCTTCGGTGAGCCGGGAACCAACGGACAGCATTCCTTCTACCAGCTTCTTCACCAGGGAACGGATATCGTACCACTTCAGTTCATTGCTTTTAAGAACAATCAGCTGGAGAACGATGTGGATATCCAGGGATCTACAAGCCAGCAGAAGCTTCTTGCTAACGTGGCAGCTCAGATCGTGGCATTTGCCTGCGGTAAGGATGCAGAGGATAAGAACAAGAATTTCAAGGGTGGACGTCCATCTTCCATCATCATTGGAGATCAGGTTGAACCAAAGGCTTTAGGTGCACTTCTTGCACATTTTGAGAACAAGGTTATGTTCCAGGGATTCCTGTGGAATATCAACAGTTTCGACCAGGAAGGTGTACAGCTGGGTAAGACACTGGCCAAGGCAGTACTTGCCAAGGATACAGAGGGAGCATTAACAGAGTATGCATCTCTTCTGAACATCTGATTCTTTTAGGATCCAATATATTTATATAGAAGAAAGGCTTCAATTTCCCCGGGGAAATTGAAGCCTTTTTTGCTACATTTGACAAAAAAATTCGGAGCTGATATAATGCACCAAACTGTAACAAATATGTAACAAACGTAACAAAAGTTACATACAACGCTTGTTGCTGAAAGGAATCAGTTCGAATGAAATTAAACCCAAACCTGAAAGAGAATCTAAAGCGCACCACCGCTCTTCTTGTATCAGCTGCTGTATTTGGAACGGCTCTTACACCCCAGGCGGCAATTGCAGCAGAGAAGAAAGCTCAGGCGAGGCGGGGAATGAATGTGACAGCAGGAGCTTCCAGTATGATGGTGAACAGTGCCAGCAAGGGAATGAAGGCAGTGAAGGAGGAGCCCTGGGCAAGCCGGCTTCTTGCGGATGTGGACAACAGTGTGAATGTAAGAAAAGAAGCGAATTCACAAAGTCCGATCATTGGAAAACTGCATAAGGGGGATCTGGCAGAGGTTATTGACACAGAGGAGGGATGGTATAAGATTACCTCCGGAGATGTCACGGGCTATGTGTCGAAAGACTATGCCCTTGTGGGAAGCCAGGCCAGAGCATTAGCGAAAAAGGTCTGCAAACTTGTTGCCAGGGCAACAACAGATGGATTAAGAATTCGTGAGCAAGCAGATGAAAATGCCCGGGTACTGACGGTGATCGGTAAGACGGATGTCCTGGAAGTGATGGATAAGAAGCCGGATGAAAAAGGCTGGATTAAGGTGAAGTATGATGGAAAAGCGGCCTATGTAAGTTCGGACTTTGTTAAGGTCAAGAGAAATTATGGCAGGGCAAATACCCTGGAACAGGAAGCCGAAGAGATTAAAAAATCTTTCGCAGAAGAAAACGGTGCGACTGCTGCTTCTGCCGGAGGCAGTCAGGGAGATGTGTACTGGCTGGCAGCCATCGCCTCCCATGAGGCATCCACCTATGAGGGGCAGCTGGCTGTAGCGGCGGTGGTTTTAAACCGGGTCAGAAGCAGCAACTTTCCCAACAGTATCTCGGCAGTTATTACGGCACCGAGACAGTTCGTAGGAACCGGAACGATTTCAAGGATCATTGAGAACGGTTTAAGTCAGCAGTCCCTTCAGGCCGCCAGGGCTGCACTGGCAGGACAGGATCCTACAGGAGGATGTCTCTACTTCTGGTCTTCCTGGACAGGACATGCAGGGATCCATATTGGCGGTAACGTATTCTGGCGATAAAACTGCGTAAAGGAATTGAATCATTTTGGCAAAGTTGCTACAATGAGGGATGTAACAGGTCTCGGGGGAGACCGGAATAATCCGGCAGACGTCGGTAGAATTAGCCAATGGCTTGGGAGGAATAAATGCCATATTTACTTATTATTCTAGCAGCAATTATTTTTATTATTCTGATTTCCTGTGTCAGAATCGTACCACAGGCACACGCCTATGTAATTGAGCGTCTGGGCGCTTACATTACCACCTGGAACACAGGATTCCATCTGAAGGCCCCTATCATTGACCGGGTAGCCCGTAATGTTAATTTAAAAGAGCAGGTGGTGGATTTCCCGCCACAGCCGGTGATCACCAAGGATAATGTAACCATGCAGATTGACACGGTTATCTTTTTCCAGATCACAGATCCCCGTCTGTACTGCTACGGTGTAGAGAATCCGATCATGGCCATCGAGAATCTTACAGCTACAACCCTTCGTAATGTCATCGGTGATCTCGAACTGGATGAGACACTTACCAGTCGAGAGACCATCAACACCAAGATGCGTGCAGCTCTTGATGTTGCTACAGACCCATGGGGAATCAAGATCAACCGTGTAGAGCTTAAGAATATCATTCCACCGGCAGCCATCAAGGAAGCCATGGAGAAGCAGATGAAGGCTGAGCGAGAGAGACGAGAAGCGATCCTCATCGCAGAAGGTCAGAAGAAGTCAACCATTCTCATTGCAGAAGGTAAGAAACAGTCAGCCATCTTGGATGCGGAGGCAGATAAGCAGGCGGCTATCCTTAAGGCAGAGGCTGAGAAGCAGTCCCAGATCCTTCAGGCAGAAGGTCAGGCGGAGGCGATTCGTCAGGTGCAGCAGGCGACAGCCGATGGACTTACCATGCTCAAGGATGCAGATCCGAACAGCGCAGTGCTCCAGCTTAAGAGCCTGGATGCCTTTGCAAAGGCAGCGGATGGACAGGCAACCAAGATCATCATCCCATCGGATATTCAGGGAATTGCCGGACTTACCAAGTCCATTGCAGAAGTTGCTGCAAAGAACTAAGAGACGAATCTTTGAATTTAAACAGAAGGCAGGCCGAAGTGCCTGCCTTTTTTGGGTAGAAGTTGACGGAACGGTTTCAAACGATTATAGTAAATAAAATTGGGAAAAGACTACATTTTTATATGAAAGAGAGGACGCAGCATGAATCTGTATGGCAAGAATTTTCTTAAGATGACGGATCTTAGCCCGGAGGAGATTAAGGGACTGATCGATTTAAGTGCAGAACTGAAGAACAAGAAAAAGAAGGGAATTCCCCATGATGTATTAAGAGGGAAGAACATTGCACTCATTTTCGAGAAGACATCTACCAGAACACGCTGTTCTTTTGAAGTGGCAGCCCATGACCTGGGGATGTCTACCACCTATCTGGATCCCAGTGGATCCCAGATTGGTAAGAAGGAGTCCATAAAGGATACAGCCCGTGTGTTGGGACGTATGTATGATGGCATCGAATACCGGGGATTCGGACAGGAGATCGTGGATCAGCTGGCAGAATATGCAGGGGTTCCGGTGTGGAACGGACTGACCAACGAGTCCCATCCTACTCAGATGATTGCAGATATGCTGACCATTCAGGAGCATCTGGGAAAGCTTGCCGGAGTGAAGTTTGTATATATGGGAGATGCCCGTTATAACATGGGAAATTCTCTGATGATCACTGCAGCCAAGCTGGGAATGGATTTCGTGGCATGTACCAATAAGAAATATTTCCCGGAGTCTGCATTGGTAGAGTATGCGAAGAAAGAGGCGGCAAAGACCGGTGGATCTGTTACCCTCACAGAGGATGTGGCAGAAGGCTGTAAGGATGCGGATGTAATCTATACCGATGTATGGGTATCCATGGGTGAGCCGGAGGCCGTATGGAAGGAGCGAATTAAGGAACTTTCCCCCTATCAGGTGAATGACAAGGCCTTCTCCTATGCTAAGAAGGATGCCATCTTCATGCACTGCCTGCCGGCATTCCATGATTTAGATACCACCATCGGACGTCAGATTCATGAGAAATACGGGCTGACAGAGATGGAAGTGACAGATGATGTGTTTGAGAGTGAGCGGTCTGTTGTATTTGATGAGGCAGAGAATCGTATGCACTCTATTAAGGCCATCATGTACGCAACGTTAGTACCACAGGAATGAAATGAAACTGGATTATAGATATTACGACACCATCGATTCCACCAATTTAGAGATCAGGCGCCTCTTTGCAGAAGGGGCGGGGGAAGGAACCATAGCCTTTGCAGGAACCCAGACCGCAGGCCGGGGCCGGACAGGACACAGTTGGAAGTCACCGGAGAATGTTTCGGTGGCTACTTCTCTTCTGCTGACACCCCCACAGGATCTGTCCATGTCACGGATCCCGCGTCTTACAGTTCTTGCGGCTATGGCAGTGATGAAGACCATTGAGGAAGAGTATCAGTTGGACTGTGGGATTAAGTGGCCCAATGATATCCTCATCGGTGGTAAAAAGATCTGTGGGATCCTGACAGAGATGGAGGCCGAAGGAGGCTTTGCCCGTTGCGTTGTGGTGGGGATCGGTGTCAATGTGCATCAAAGGTCAGAGGATTTTCCGGAGGAGATCAAAGAGATGGCAACCTCTCTGGATCTGGAACTGGAAAAAAAGGATCTGTCATCCGGTGGAAAAAGAGCCAGTCGTTTGACGGTGACAGAAGGAATATGGCAGCATTTTACAGCATACTACCAGGAGTTTATCAGAACAGGCGGAAGCCTGGAGAGTATCCTGGAGGAATACAATCTTCATCTTGTGAATCGGGATCAAAGGGTCCGTATCCTGGATCCGAAGGGAGAATATGAGGCGAAGGCCCTGGGGATGGCGCCGGATGGAAGTCTTGAGATCCTTTTGGATGACGGCAGGATCAGAAATGTGGACAGTGGCGAGGTCCATGTAAGAGGACTCTATGGATATGCATAAACAGTAGGTATTGAGAGGTAATATGTATCAGGATAATATTGTACTTTGCGGATCAAGTTGTTACACCAAGAAGTTCTATCTGAATGACGATTTCAGAGGACTTCCGGAGGAGGTACAACAGGAACTGAAGATCCTCTGTGTGCTTTTTACAGAGGATGTGGGAGGAACCATCGAGCTGTATTTTAACGAGGTGGGAGATCTGTGTATCGCCACCAACAGTGACGAGGGAGACCTTCTTTATGATGAGATCGGATCTGTCCTTAAGGTTAAGCAGATGCAGATCGATAAGAAGGAGCTCTTTGAATCACTGGAAAAATACTTCAAGGTCTTTTTCCTGGGAGAAGATCCGGATGCAATAGATGAAGCAAAGGAAGAGGAAGATTAAATGCTGCTGACAATTGATGTAGGTAACACCAATATTACCATTGGTGTATTTGATGGTGAGGAACTGGCGGGAACATTCCGTATCAACACCAAGATTGCGAGAACCTCCGATGAGTACGGAATTGTGATCCGTGATATTTTAGAGCACAGTGGAATCAATTACAAGGATATCAAGGATTGCATCATTGCGTCGGTGGTACCGGCGGTGATGCACTCTCTCACCAGCTGTTTTATCAAGTATTTTGACCTTCAGCCACTGATTGTTGCCGCCGGAGTCAAGACCGGAATCAGGATCGAAACAGAGAATCCGAGGCAGATCGGTGCGGATCGTATCGTGGATGCGGCAGGAGCTTATCAGCTCTATGGGGGACCTGTGCTGGTCATCGACTTTGGTACAGCAACCACCTACGATATGGTGGACGCTGACGGAGCTTTTCGTTATGGGGTCACAGCTCCCGGACTTCGGATCAGTGCCAAGGCCTTATGGGAAGATGCGGCGAAGCTTCCTGAGATCGAGATCGTGGCGCCAAAGAGTATACTTGCAAGAGAGACCATCTCTTCTATGCAGGCAGGACTTTTCTATGGACAGCTAGGTGCCACAGAGTATATCGTTAAGAACATCATCAAAGAGTCCGGACTTAAGGATGTGAAGGTGGTGGCTACCGGTGGGCTTGGTGCCATGATCGCGGAGGCAACAGGCTGTATCGATATCTATGACGCGAATCTGACCCTGAAAGGATTAAAGCTGATCTACGAAAAACAGGATCGCAGAAAGTAATTAGGAATATGAAGAAATTAACCATCGGAACGGTAGAACTGGATAATCCGTTGATCCTGGCCCCAATGGCAGGGGTCACGGATCTGCCGTTCCGCCTTTTATGTAAAGAAATGGGTGCAGGGCTTGTATGTATGGAGATGATCTCCGCCAAGGCTTTGTACTATAAGAATAAAAACACAAGAGATATGCTTCATATCGATCCAAGAGAACTGCCGGTGTCCTTGCAGCTGTTCGGTTCGGATCCGGATTGTATTGCAGAAATGGCAAAAGAGATCGAGGAACTGCCCTTTGCTGTTCTCGATATCAATATGGGGTGTCCGGTTCCAAAGGTTTTCGGGAATGGCGATGGATCGGCGCTGATGAAGAATCCGAAACTGGTGGCCGAGATTGTGGAAAAAACAGCCAGGGCAATTAAGAAACCGGTGACG
>CADCQT010000170.1 GCA_902803645.1 uncultured Lachnospiraceae bacterium
ATTCGAAGGAAGTCCTCCTTCACCAGATGAGCAGAGTACATTCTCCTCCCCCGGTCCACCAGGTTATGAGCCTCATCCATCAGGAAAAGATAGTCCTCTTTTTTCCCCTCTCCAAAAAACCGTTTCAGATATACATTGGGATCAAATACATAGTTTACATCCCCGATGATATTATCGCACCAGCTGGAAAGGTCTAAGGACAGTTCAAAGGGGCACACCCTCCGCTCTTCGGCATGCCGGGATATGCTGTCCCGGTCAAACATATCCTTTGTGGTCAACAGGTCAAATATCGCATCGTTGATCCTGTCATAATGCCCCTTTGCGCAGTTGCAGTGTTCCGGATCGCAGACCCTTTCCTCTAGGGGACAGATCTTATCCTTTGCTGTAAGGATCACCGTCTTCCCCCGATAACCTTCCTTGGCAAACAGATCAAAAGTGTCCTTTGCCACCTTACCGGTAATGGTCTTACTGGTAAGATAAAAGATCCTGCGAATCAGATTCTGTCCCATTGCCATAACACCGGGGAAAAGTGTGCCGATGGTCTTGCCGGATCCTGTGGGAGCTTCCATGAATAACAGGCCACCGTGGTAGATACTACGGTAGACATTGCTGACAAGGTCCTTCTGCCCCCTCCGGTATTCATAGGGAAACTTCATCTGATGAATGGAATCGGTACGAAGAATATTCCAGTGATAGGAAAAATCCGCCCACCTCTTATACAGTGCCACCACCTTAAGGAACCAGAGATTTAACTCTTCCACCTCTAGCTCCTGAGAAAACCTGCGGATCTCCTCCGTATCCAGATTTGCATAGGTGATCTGCACCCGAATCTGCCTTAGATCATTTTCCTTTGCAAACATATAGGCATAGCATTTAGCCTGAGCCATATGAAGTTGTTCCGGCTCCTCCATCTTCTTGATATCACGGTAGACACCCTTGATCTCATCGATGGTGACAGGAACATGGGAATCGATCTCTTCTGTTCCGGGGATGGTTTCATAGATGATCCCATCAGCTCTGCCCTCTACCAGAAGGCTATACTCCGGATAGACCATTTCTGTTGCAAGCCCCACTTCCGCATGATAATTGCTTCCCTGGCTTTTCT
Source organism: uncultured Lachnospiraceae bacterium (assembly GCA_902803645.1). Classification (GTDB taxonomy): domain Bacteria; phylum Bacillota; class Clostridia; order Lachnospirales; family Lachnospiraceae; genus Weimeria. The sequence goes on from CADCQT010000170.1 coordinate 1,106, forward strand.
GGATCTTACGATGAATCCGACTTCCCTCCTGCATCGCAGAAAGAGAGGACACCCCTGTGGTCCCTTCCCGTATATCTCCGCTTCGAAGCACAAACTCCACAAGAGAACGCACCGATATCTTAAGTTGTTCTTTCTCTTTTTTCTGTTCTGTATCCATACCGACTTATTTTATCAAAAAAGAAGATCTCCTGCGAGTTTTCCCATAACGCAAAGATCCGGCCGTGTTGTCCTCACCTACAACCACGACCGGATCCCTTTCCTAACTTCGTATACAAATTAAGCTATTGCAAACTTTTTTACTCTGTTGAAGAATGACTTATCTGTGTTCTGACAGATAACTTCCATTTCGCGCTTAACACCACAGGAAATAACGCCTAATAAGGACTTTGCATCCAGGTAAGCTACTCCGCTCTTAAGATCAATGTCATAATCATAAGAAGAAGCAATACGGACGAATTCCTCTGCATCCTTGGCATTCATCAGCTTAATACGAAACTTCATAATAAAACACACCTCTCAAAAAGCTTTGTCAAATTTCCAACGGAAACTGAAATGAGCATGTACCGTATCGCTCATTGTGGTATATTAAATCATAAATCCCGATAGGTGTCAAACATTGCCTATTTTCTCCAATTTTCATTCTGTATTAGGAAATCACCGAAACTGGTTAGCTTTTTATACCATATTTAACATAATTCACAATTGGATAACTCTGTTCCCCTGTTCCAATAGGAAATCCTCGTCAAAATAACGTAAAACACCGCGAAATCCTTTTCGAAAGTAGCTATATTGCATAAGTTTATTCGGCGGGACATATGATTATTAGGACGCAGTTGAGTATTAACACTGTATCGTAGCAAAGTATTTTACAATTAGATAAAACAAAAAGTCGTGTAAGCAATTCGCTTACACGACCCAGGTAGCAGGGACAGAAGGACTCGAACCCTCGACATTTGGTTTTGGAGACCAACGTTCTACCAACTGAACTATATCCCTTTAATAACAAACCC
>CADCQT010000171.1 GCA_902803645.1 uncultured Lachnospiraceae bacterium
GAAACAGACGAGTCATCCCCTACCCTATGGAAGAGGATGGCTGCTCTGTATTCGGTCTATGGCGCGGAATATACAGGACCGCAATTATACAAGGCGTATCTTGACTGCATTACGTGGGAAGAGGCGGCTCTTAAAAAGCATACAGGCTATCAGTTTCCGGAGATCCGTCTGGAGAAGGTTTTTGCCCGGCTTTTATTGGAGGCGCCTTCTTGTCATACCTGCGAGGGAAGTGCCGGTAATATGGAGATCACAGCCCTGCGTGCTCTGGCGGCCAGTGGAGATGACGGGAAGAAACAGGCTCTCGAGAAGCTGTACTATAGCGAATGGATCCATGTTATTGCCAATACCTTCCGCGTTATGTCAAGGAAGCGACTTAAACCCTACAAGAATACCCTGAAGGTTCTGACAAAGTTAAAGCAGACGGGACACCGGGTATATCTTTTGTCCAATGCCCAGCATATTTTTACCATGCCGGAGATGGAGGCCTTTGGGCTTCCGGAATTTTTTGACCGGATCTATATCTCCTCCGATGCAGGGATGCGAAAGCCCCAGCCGGAGTTTATGGTCAACCTCCTTCGAAGGGAAGGGATTGCAAAGGAAGACTGTATCATGGTGGGAAATGACTATGACAGTGACATTCGGATCGCAGCCTCCCTGGGGATAAATTCCGTCTATCTGAACACCTTCGGTTATGAGGAGAAGGAATGCGAGAAGAGGCTTTGTGACCTTCGGAAGGTAGCCGGTAAGCTTCATCCAAAGGCAAAGGACTATAAACCATCCCTTTCTGTTATGGACGGGGATATCGGTGCGCTGCTGGAGTATATCAGGTAGAAAAGCCACAGGAGGACTATGATAGATACAAGCGAAAAAAAGGAACGATTTATAGCTGTTGCCGTGGCAACAGGTCAGGATCCTTTTGATCCGGAGCGTTCACTGGAGGAACTGGCAGATCTGGTGGACACAGCCGGAGGAGAAGTGGTATATTCTGTGATCCAGAATATGTCCTCTCCCTCTTCCGCCACCTATGTGGGAAGCGGAAAAGTGGAAGAGCTCCGTCTTCTTCTGGATGCCAACGAGGCAGACGGTATCGTCTGTGATGATGAGTTGGCTCCGGCGCAGATGGCCAATCTGGAGAGGGAGCTTCAGACCAAGGTCCTGGACAGGACTATGGTGATTTTGGATATTTTTGCAGCCCATGCCACCACAAGAGAAGGTAAGATCCAGGTGGAGATGGCTCAGCTGGCGTATCGCAGCAGCAGGCTGGCAGGTTCCCTTGGAACCTCCATGTCAAGGCTGGGAGGAGGAATCGGAACAAGAGGTCCCGGAGAGACGAAGCTGGAGACAGACCGTAGAGCCATCCGTAGCCGGATGGCCAGACTTCGTTCCCAGATCAGGGATATGGAGAAGACGCGGGAGATCACCCGTAAGGCCAGACAGAAGAATATGCTTCCCACCATTGCCATCGTAGGATATACCAACGCAGGAAAATCCACACTGCTGAACCATCTTACCGGTTCCCGTGTTCTGGAAGAGGATCAGCTTTTTGCCACCCTTGATCCGACTACAAGGGCTATGGTGATGGAGGAGGGAGAGAAGGTCCTTTTGACGGATACGGTAGGATTTATTCATAAGCTTCCTCATCATCTCATCGATGCTTTCCGTTCCACCTTAGAGGAGGCCAGATACGCGGATATTATTCTTCATGTGGTGGATGCCTCCGATCCGGATCAGAAGATGCACATGGATGTGGTCTACCAGACACTTTCCCAGTTGCAGATAACAGGGAAGCCGGTGATTACTGCTTTTAACAAGCAGGATCTCGTTCCGGCGGGAGAGATCACACCCATGGATCCCAGGGCGGATCACACGGTGAAGCTTTCTGCAGCCAGAGGATTTGGGGTACCGGATCTTCTTCAGGCGATCCAGACGGTTCTTAAGGAATTCCGTAAGGAGATCGCCCAGGTGATCCCCTACTCTCAGGGAGCACTCCTTGCGAAGATTCACGAACAGGGGCATGTTCTCAAAGAGGAATATCGTCCGGAGGGTGTCTATATCGAGGCGAGTGTACCGGAAAGTCTGAATTTTGGTGATTTTATATGATGGATTTTATCTGGACTTGCGTGCTATAATTGGATATAATAGCGAGTCTTGAAATTGGGCTTTATTGACATTATTACGGTTACGAGGAGGGCTCCTCATGAGGAAATCAGGTGTCATTTTAATTTGTGTCCATAAGAGCTTTATGATCCATTCCATCGAGAATCATATGGAGAGGAATAACTATGATGTGTATCAGGTTCCTCCCGAGATTACAAAGATCAACGAGGTGAAGGACGCATCGGATATTATTCTGGTATATCTGGACGGGCTTTTAGAATATCTTCCGAAGCTGGAGGATTATCTGAAGATGATCTGTGTTACGGAAGAGAAGTCTCTGGTCCTCATCGGAGATCATATGGAGCTTCAGAATGCGGAGGGGTATTTCCCACCGGGTATCGTTTCGGCGAATCTGGAGAGACCTCTTGATATCAATCATATGATGAATATCATTATGAAGATCGAGTACCAGAATAGGGAAGGCAACCGGCAGAAGCGTATTATGATCGTGGATGATGATGTGGCATTTCTTAAGATGCTCAACGAATGGTTGTCGGAGAAGTACCAGGTGACCATGTCCACCACGGGTATGCAGGCTCTTACCTACCTGGCGAAGAATCCGGTGGATCTCATCCTTTTGGATTATGAGATGCCTCTTTTGGACGGGCCAAGCGTATTGGCCATGCTTCGGAATGAGCCGACCACAGCAGGTGTTCCGGTTATGTTTCTTACGGGTAAGGATGACAGGAATTCCGTCCTTCAGGTTATGAGCCTTAAGCCGGAGGGATATTTATTAAAGTCTATGGAGAAGGAGAAGATCCTTTCCTCCATAGAGGACTTTTTCACCATGCAGAAGACTGCAAGGGTGAATTGATCAACTGCATTAGAGAGAACGCGCCGGCCCACTGCCGGCGTTCTTTATGAAATTTACAGGAGAATTGTGAGGTTATACTATGATGAATCCAGCGGCACTTCTTAAGATCCGATCCGCCTTCAGCCGTTTTCAGGCAGATCACCCCAAGGTAGTCAATTATTTTCAGGTGGTCTTTGGTACCGGAGTTCCGGAAGGTTCTGTTATTGAGGTCACAGTCACCAAACCGGGAGGGGAGCCTGTTACCACCAACCTGAAGGTAACGGCTTCGGATCTGGAGCTTGTGAATATGTTGAAGGATCTTAAATAACAGGGAGCAAAAGCATGAAGTTTGAAACAGTCAATGAAATCGAAAAGTTTTCTTTCCGGGATGCGAAGATCACACAGCTTCGAAGAAGCGGAGAGGATCTGGTGCTGGATTTAGAGGGACTTATCGTTCTTCCGGGGAATTCTGTGAACCGGGAATTCTCAGCCAGTTACGCAAAGGATGCAGTGGCCAGATTCACCGGATTTGCAATGGAGGCCGGGATCAAGGAAGGCCTTAAGAAATATGACGCCAATGAGAATCTGGTGTCGGTGATCGAGGATGAGACACTGACAGAGGAAGGCCTCGAGGAACTTCTCATGAAGAAGATGCCTCTTTCCTGGCTCTATGATGTGCAGGAGGTATCTTCCGGGGAGGATAATCGTCAGGCGGTGCTTGGTATTGAGATGCCGAAAGAGAATGAAAGCGATCCCACCGAGGTGACGGATGCCTATCAGTTGAAGATCAGCTATCAGGAGTGTCGGATCGGATTTGAAGGATATTTGAGCCGGGTTCAATCCTAGTAGCGCCGTGGGCGGAGCGTTGGTTATTAACATAGAAAATGCAAAGAAAGGGCGTGTGAAAATTTATGTTTTCACACGCCCTTTGTGTTAACTCAGTCGGGGTACAAGCTCCGACTGAGTTAAACGCTCCGCGAGGATGCGCACGGATTCGGACAGGAATTTGTCTGCTGAAGC
>CADCQT010000172.1 GCA_902803645.1 uncultured Lachnospiraceae bacterium
GTATTTATAAGGGTTTTGACGCGTTTGATTGTGCGCAATTCAGCATCGAGTCGTACCAGTTATTGGAAGTTCACATTTAACAGACTTAGGACACCAGCAGGCGCTGGATACGGGAAGGAAGATGGTAGAACAGTCTATACAGGCGGATCAGATCCTGTATTCGCCCCTTATCCGTGCTAGAGATACGGCTTTACATATTTCTGAGATCACGGGTATTGAGGCTATGGAAGAACCTAGATTGACGGAACAGAATTTCGGACGATTTGAATCTACACCAAGGGATGGAGCGGAGTTTTTGGAGGCAAAGTGCCATTTTGCAGACAGTTATGACGGAGGAGAGTCCATGCTTCGACTTGCCCAGAGGATCTATAATCTATTGGATGAGTTAACGGCATCGTCTAAGACTTATATTTTAGTTGCTCATAACGGGATTTCACGGATGGTTCATTCCTATTTTCATGACATGACCAATGAAGCATATGGTAGTTTTGGAATTAAGAATTGTGAGATTGTAGAATATAAGTGGTAGAATAGAATTGTCAGATTAGAGTTATTTGGTGTTCAGTTTATTCAAAAGGATACCGATACAGAATATAAAGAGCCATGGAAGGCTATGGATTACGTATGATCAATGGAATGATACCCTCTTGATCATACGTTTTTTTGTTGGATAGGGCATATGAATTTATGAAGGGACGGGAAATATGGATTTTATAACACCGCTTTATTCAGGGGATCATCTTTTACAGAATTATTCCAGGAACAATGAGAAGAATCAGGAATATGACAGTTTTGGTAATACCATGAAGCAGGCAACGATCTTAGCCTCTGAAGCTGCTGGCAAGGGAAGGGAGGATACTGCTCCTAAGACATTGGATCTTGGAATCGGTTTTTTATTTATTCATGATGTTGGAATGGGCTTATCAGCGAAGCTTCTTCCCGGCACAGATTCTAAGAGCACTCTGGTACAGGTCACTACGGCCCGTGGCGAATCTGTTACCCTTGATGTGGATCAGATCGATCCAAGAAATGCTTCAGCTATTGAGATGTTTGCTTTTTGCCAGTATGCAGACTATATGGAAACTGGATCTCAGGATCCATGGGGAAGCTGGCATGCTCTGAAGAATTTTGCTACCGATGCAGATGATGTCTTACAATATGATTCTTTTCAGGAGGCCACAGAGTCTAAAAGGGATTGGACGAAGGCTCTTATGCAGCATTCAAATCTTGGCTTTAAGAATACAAAGACCGGTGAGATCCTGGATGTCTCTACGGTTTTTCAGATGTTAAGGGATACGCTCATGGAAAGGCATGCTCTTAAGACGAAGAATGAGGATCAGAGCAACCAGGCCTGGCGTACTATGGATGATGACCATTGGCAGGTCCTATTGGATTATATTGATGACTATCTGGATCAACTTACTGAGAAATTAAAAGAGATCCGTGAAATGCAGGAAGATGCAGCGACAAGCACCGCATCTCGTGTGCCGGCAGATATGCGATCAAGAGCTGCGTCTATGGCCATGCTGGCAGTTTTAGCCAATGGATCAGCAGGTAAAGAAAGACGAACGATTAGAAGTCATGTCAAAAATGCAGATTTAGATCAAAACGCAAAAAAGTGATTTGAATAAAGGTGCGATCAATAAGAAAATGTATTCAAAAGTAGTGCAGAGGAGAAATACAACTAGCGGTTAAATATCAGTTTATCCGCTAGATAGTATGTGGTATAATAGAGATATAAGGTTAAACTCTATTTTTATCAATAATTTTATCATTGCATTAGAATATTTTAGGAGAATTATATGGGTAAGGACTCAGAATTTTACAGATCCAAACGGAATCACCAGCTTCTTCGGCTACGTACGCTGTTAGACCAGCTGCCGGGATTCGCACAGGATTATATTCATAGCAAGGAGATCACTTCACAGCCAAGTACGCTGATTTCCTACAGTTATGATCTTCTTACTTTTTTTAATTATATCAGGGTCAGGAATCCCCTTTATAAGCAGGCAGATATCCGGGATTTCACCCTGGAGCTTTTAGAACAGATCACACCTGCGGATCTTGAGGAATACCAACGATATATTGAGCTGGATGTTTCTGCGGATCAAAAGACCATCCATGAGAACGGAAAAAAGGCCATTGCTAGGAAAATGGCGCCTCTACGTGGACTTTATCAATATCATCTTAAGCATAAAAATATTCAGGAGGATCCCACAGCAGTTGTCGATCTTCCCAAGCTTAAGAAGGATAAAAATATTATCCGGATGAACAATTATGAGGTCCAGGCGATCCTTCATGCCATCGAGCATGGTAATGAGCAGATGACTAAGCGACAACTGGCCTATTGTCAGCGAACGAAGGCCAGGGATCTGGCGATTCTGACCCTTATGCTTGGTACCGGGATTCGTGTTTCTGAATGTAATGGTCTGGATCTTAGTGATGTCGACCTGATTGTTAATACTTTAACGATTGTTCGGAAAGGTGGAGGTCAGGATCTTCTCTACTTTGGGGATGATGTTCATGATGTATTAAAGGATTATATTGAAACGGAACGAAGGAACATTGTGCCGGTAGAGGGTCATGAGAAGGCTCTGTTTTTCTCTATACAGGGGAAAAGAATCAGTGTGGATGCAATTGAAAAACTGGTAAAGAAATATGCCCAGATCGCTGTTCCCAATAAGAAAATTACGCCTCATAAGCTTCGTAGTACCTATGGTACTGCCCTTTACCGTGAAACCGGAGATATCCGGCTGGTGGCGGATGTATTAGGACATGAAAATGTAAATACTACCATCGATTACTACGCTGCTATTGAGGATGAACATAAGCGAATGGCTGCCAATGCAGTTGATTTTAAACGGCCGGATCAATAATTAATGATAATAGACCGGTTTGTCTCAGCTGGGAAGGATATCCAAAAGATGCTGGAAATATTCCGGCAGAGGTGCCTGAAATTCAATGTATTCCTTTGTCCTCGGATGAATAAAACCAATGGTCATGGCATGCAGTGTCTGTCCCTGGAGATGGTAGGGGCATTTTGCCGGTCCATAGACCTTATCTCCTAAAAGGGGATATCCCATACTTGCCATATGAACACGGATCTGGTGTGTTCGGCCGGTCTCAAGCTTGAATTCCATATAGGTATAGCCTTTGTAGCGTCGTAGCACCTTATAATGCGTTACGGCGTTTCTGCTATGTCGGGCATTTACTGCCATCTTCTTACGGTCCTTCTCACTTCTTCCGATGGGGGCATCGATGATACCCTTGTCATTCTTTACATTTCCCAAAACGATACCGCGGTAGATACGGTTGACAGAATGTTCCTTGATCTGAGCAGCAATATCATTGTGGGCATTGTCATTTTTGCAGATGATAAGGGATCCGGTGGTATCCTGGTCGATGCGATGGACAATGCCCGGGCGGATCACACCATTGATGGTGGACAGACGATCCTTACAGTGAAACATGATGGCATTGACCAAGGTTCCCCTTGGATGTCCCGGGGCGGGGTGCACCACCATTCCCTTTGGTTTGTTTACGATGATTACATCCTCGTCCTCGTATAGAATGTCTAAGGGAATATCCTCTGCCTCCGCCGTAAGCTGTTGAACCGGCATTGGGATGAGGGTAAGGATATCCCCCTTTGCGATCTTATAATTTGCTTTGGTTGATTTATGATTAACCAGTACAAAACCATCAGCAATCATTTTCTGATAGTGGCTTCGGGTCTGGGAAGGATCCCATTGGCTTAAAGCCTTATCTAATCTTATTCCGATCAGTGGCTCTAATGCCTCTCCTTCTATAGTTAAATCATCCTTTATTTCTTCAGCCATAAATCGAAATCCTCGTCCTTGTAATAAAAGAATACCAAGATCAATAAAACTACGATGGAAACTGTAACATAGATGTCTGCCACGTTAAAGACAGGAAAATCAATGAGAGAAAAATAGATAAAGTCTGTTACCTTATGATACAGAATCCGGTCAATATAGTTCCCTATAGCCCCGGCCATAAGGGCAGTCAGGATACAATTTAAAGGAAGGAAACGCTTTCCACCTGGAAGCTTCTTATACAGGATGGCAATTGCAATGCAAAGAACAGGGGTAATGATATAGAAAAACACCAGCTTTCCATTCAAAAGAGAAAAGGCCGCCCCCTGATTCTCCAGATAATGAAGCTGAAGAACCCCTGGAATCAGGATCTTATCCTTATGTCCCATTAGATAACCTTTTGCAAGAACCTTGGTGAATTGATCCAGGAATAATAAAAGAAAGATTCCCACCAGGGTTATGATATGGGTAAGAAATGATTTTTGCTTTTTCATGGTAACTCCTATCGTAAGGTTTATGAATCAAACCAACGTATGTGTACTTTTTGTTTTCCTTTTTTGGTCTCTCCGGGAAAGTCCATGACTTCCAGTTTCCCGATTCCCCGGATGGATAACAGATCCCCCTCCCGAAGGGAATGGTTATGGTCATAACATTCTCTGGCATTTAAGAAGACCTTCCCCTGATCCATAAGGATATTGGCTTCCTTTCTGGAAAGATGGGCGGCAGATGCTAAAAAAGCATCCAGTCGATTGGATGCAGCCAACACCATATCTTCCCGGAAAACGGGTTCATAGGAAAAATCTTCGGTGGCAATTGTTTCAACTACCATTTCTGTATGCCGGATCCTGTGAAGATCTGAGATGATATTCATAGCACGGTTGATACAAAACACAATTGCACTATGATCCTTTTGAACCAGAATATCTCCAATCAATTCTCTCTCGATGCCCAGATGCATCAACGCTCCCAGATAGTCTCGGTGGTTTAGATCCTCTGTAAA
>CADCQT010000173.1 GCA_902803645.1 uncultured Lachnospiraceae bacterium
CCTGCTCAATCCCCTGCTCCAATATTGCTTCGCTGAAATTACACATGGTCGTCACCTCTTTTTCAAACTCTGTACTTACCTGTATTCCATACCGATACTTCAGTTCTTTACATTTCTCTTCCGGCGCTTTCTGTGCCTTAAAGATAGTATAAAGCGCTGCCAGCATTTTTTCCACAGGTTCTTGTGCTGCTTCCTCCGGCTCATGATTCGGCAGGCGGATCATGATGACCGACACCAGGTCGTAACGACCATACTCTCCCAACCTGCCATATACATCCTTTGGTAAGATCCTATATTCGGTCACTGTGTTGGCATCCTTTTCCGGTGCATTCATACAGATCCAGATGGAATACACCTTCTTCAACTGGTCATAGTCTCCCGACTCGATCTCCTTCTCCAACTGACCTGAGAGCAGCGTTGCTGCGTAACACACGCCGCGTGTTACCAGGTCATATCCCGGATAATAGCTCTTCTGTGCTTCCAGATTCACATATAACTTCAGATTCCCGTAGCTTTTGATATGTACTGTGAACTTGATATCATATCGGACAATCGCCCCCCAGGGAAACAACTCCTCCTCGCCGCCTCCCACAATCCGGCCTGTTTCAATTTCCGGATCTGCATCGATAGAATCCTTGATTTCTTTTATGGACATTTCCCTAAACTCATGCCCCACAGCCTTCAAGATCACGGCAATCAGTTCCTTATAACTTAAAAGATTCCTTGCATAGCCATCATACTGCTCCATACTCTCACTTAGTTGCACTGCCTTCGCTAAACGTTCATTTCCCATCGCTCCTCCTGTTCCTTTTATTTTACTCTGTTGATCTCCATGGAAATTTTCACCGATCGGTGATCAAGACTCGCCCGCGAATCCGCGTATCTTCGCCGAGCGTTTCACGCAGTCAAATCGCCTGGCTGTGTGAAAGAACTTACATAAGATAAGGGCATTATACCATGCTTTGGATAATCCAAATCTTAAATTTTTCTAAAGATTTTATAAACAAATTATAAACTAGGAAAAAGCACTCATGATGACCTTGGCTCTTCCATCATAAGGATTCTTTTGTTATCCTTAGTAACAGAACACTATAACAATATAACGCGCCAACGCAAAGAAAAGCAATCCTGTAACAAAAAGGAGGGAACACAAATGAAAGATCTGGTCGTTTATTATTCACTTGAAGGAAATACACAATACATTGCTGAGAAGATAAAAGAGGAAACAGGCGCAGATCTGCTTCGCCTCATTCCGAAAAAAGCATACCCAAGCAAGGGATTTGCCAAATTCTTCTGGGGCGGGAAAAGTGCTGTAATGGCAGAAAAGCCTGAACTGGAAGAATTTTCTGTGGATCTGGCTCCATACGATAGGATCATCCTGGGATTCCCGGTCTGGGCATCTACTTTCGCACCTCCGATCCGCTCCTTTGTAGAACAGTATGCCCCTCAGTTAAAAAATAAGCGGATTATTACCTACGCCTGTCAGGGTGGAGCCGGTGCAGAGAAAGCATTCGCCAAATTGTCCCAGACTCTTGGAATTAACAAATTTGAGATGACTCAGGTTTTCATTAATCCAAAGTCAGATTCCAACGATCATACAGAGCAGAAAATTGCAGATTTCTGCAACAAGATCAAAGCTTAGTAGACATCCCTGTTTAAGACCATGAGATTATATAACAAGAATAGCGAGCCATTCCTGCTATAAGATATCTCACAAAGTCTCCCCCACCTGATAGATCATATCACCCGTGTTCCAGATATTCAGGATGGCAAATACCGGATCATTCTCCTGATTCCAGAGCCATCCCTGGAACATTGTGTCATATCCATGATATCCTTCGGTTGTGATCTCGAATTCTGCCTTAGGATACTTTTCCTGAAATTCTTCAAGAGAAATCCTCTTCCCTGAGAATTCCTTCACGCCATCATATCCAAAGGGATGATCAAATATCAAAATCGAGCACTCCTCCACATCTGTGCGGGTAAACAGGATGGACCCTTCAAATGTCCTCTCCCCGTCATCCTGATATTGAAAAATCCTATCCATCCCCAGGCACAACGTATCCTCTGTAACATTGATCCGCTGGATCCTGCTGTCATGAAGAGAAAAGGGTACGTTGGTCGATCTATCCTTCCTGTATTCCATGCTATCCTCCCTTCTACGCTGTCAAAGCAAGCTTCACAAGATACTCTGTGGTTCCTTCTTCGAACTTCTTATGGTCTGTAACGTAAAAACCGTGTCGTTCGAAGAAACGGATCGCATCCACATTTTTCTTGATTGCCCGCTTTCCCGACGCCCTCTGTTGCAGAAGTAGTATAGCATACCCCCCGGTATAAATCATCGATTTGGTCATAGATGTCCTCTGATTGACCGGATACACTCCTGCGCCCTTCCATCATGGAAAGTATAACACAACAGCTTATTGATATACCCTTATATTGACAGAATGGGAATCATTTGGAACAATGAGGATGATCTGCTAAAAGAAACTGTCATTTGATAACAGGAATTTTGAATTCCAATTTCATAAAAAGGAGGATTCCATGTCAGATAAAAAACCAAAGCCAGCCGATCCGACCAAGCTTCCCCCTATCCGGATCAAGGAAAATCAAAAGGTTAAAAAGATGGGAGATGCTGATTCGGAAATACTGGCAAAAGCGATCCGGGATATGCTGCGAAAGACAAAGGACAACTGCTAAGTCCACAAAGCCTGGAAAATATCAAAAAGTGCCAAGACCTTATCCCGGAGGTTGGCACTTTCTGCATCTCATACTTTATGAAAAAGACGGAGTATCCTACTCCCCCCTTCTCATAGCCTCGCAAACATTCCAAAGTGCCTCCTTAAAGGATTCTTTTGTCACCTTAAGTTCCCCGGATCGGCTTCTGGCATCATAGGCAAGAGGCATCTCTTCGCTCTGTCTGCATTTTTCAATGATACTGGACCAGTCCCCAAGACCGGCCACCTTGTGGGGACACGCGCCAAAAATAATAGCAGCATACCGCTCACTGTGATCGATCCGGCCGGCAAAGCTGACCACCTTGGTATAATCGGTCTCATAGATAAGATCCTTCTTCTGGAAGCCAAAAAGCTTTGCAATTCCGTTCATCGTCTTTTGATCAAGAGCACAAGCACCAAGAACAAGGATCTTCTTGTTCCTTTCTAAAAGTTCATGCCCACCGGCCTGCTGCTCTGTGCAATCCTCTTCTGCCCCCTCCTCCGCAGCAAAGGCGCGCATACGCACAAGAGCCTCCTTGTACTCCTTATTTTTTGCCTCAAGTTCTGCCATCCGAACCTTATCCTGAGAGTTGAATTTCTCAATTTCTTCCAATAATTCGTCGATGTAATCCTGCATGCCGGCAATGGTATCCAAGAGAAGTCCGATGGTGATCTCCTTCTCCCGAAAACTCATATCATAGGTCGGCTCCCTAACTTCCGGCTCCTCCTCTACAATCTCTTTTCCTGCATCCTCTGTAATCTCCTCCCCATCTTCGAGATCATCCACCGGAAGATCCTTCAGCACAATGCTTAAAGATCCTTTTGACTCCTCCTCATTACAAAGGGACAGATAAAAATCCTTCTCATCCTCAATGTGGCGGATCTTGCGTTCAGCGATCTTGTATTCGTACTTATTCTTAAGACCACCGAGATTGCGATTGATGTCTCTGATATTTCTGGGAAAAAAACCGCGAATTGCATTCGAGAGCGTCTGAAAGGACCCATAGTAATGCCCTCTGTACTCTCCATAAGAATTTAATAAAGAAATCATAATGGGATTGCCGCGATGATCTGTGAATCCGCTATCCAGCCACAGATATACCGTATCCCGGTCCGGCTGCATCCGACAGGCACATTTGCTGTCGATATAAAACTTCGTCGCCTTCTCCTGGGTAATAAATTTCTTAAATGTCTCTGCCCCTGAGATCTGCTTACCACTAAGCTTACAGATCCCCTCCAGAACAGATTCCGCATCGTCGATCACGATCCCCTTTTCGATTACCAGTTCACTCATATGCGTCTCTCCTCCCTAATAAATTCCCCCTTTGCATCTTCTATTGTAGCACAAGTATTCTATTTCTTATATTCAAAATAAGCATCCAGGCCATTATCCAGATGATAGGACCAGCTGACTTTAAAATCCTTTGACTCTGCCTCCTGCCAGCTTCGACCGTTTCAGAAGCGCCGGCGACATCTCCGCCATCTGCCTTGCTACATCAAAAACGATGCTGGCCTGCTGCCGATCAGCTGCATCGCCCTCCTTCCTTAATTTTTCACATAATAAAAGGACCATGCTCTTCACATGATCCTTCAAAGTCCTTTTGATGATACCCTTATACAGCTATTTCATATTTTTCTTTCAAATTATTCAGCATGCTGTACTTGATCATTCCCTCCAACTGCATTCTTCCAACAACTATCCCCGGAGCAATTCCCTGAGCTTTTGCAAATTGAAGCACTCTTCTTTCTGAATAATCTCTATCCCTTCTGAATGCTTCAAAATCATCGAATGAAATAAGTGTATCACCAGACCATTTATCAGCTGCTTTCTCATCATCTTCAGATGTACCATTAGGCTGCCCTACATGACCAAGAGCAATATGCGCAAGTTCATGGAACAGACTAAACCAAAACTTGTCAGCATCCTTACCTGTAGCAGTGAGCCCTACGACTATCTTATTCCCGTCCATAAAAGAAGCTCCCTGAAGGAATGATCCTTTAAGATGTGGTAGAAATACTAATGCTATTCCACAATCCGCAAGACATTTCTTAATCTTAGGACAGAACTCCTTAGGTTTAAGAACTAACCGCAGTTCAGGATATTTCTTCCGGTGCTGCACAGCAGGCGAGTGAAATTGATGAAGTGACCGAGAACGTAAATCGGATCAGCG
>CADCQT010000174.1 GCA_902803645.1 uncultured Lachnospiraceae bacterium
TACAGCCCCTATGTGGATGAGAAAAAGAAGGACGGAAAACTGGTGGGACATGAGCTGTTGGATGATTTCCTGAAGTTCTACAATGATCCCAGAAGTCTCTTTGCCTCCGACCAGAAGCAGGCTATGGAAGCCCTTTTGGTATCAAAGGATAAGTGCAAAGGGGCGGTGAAGACAGCCGTAGGTTACCTGTGTACGCCTATTGCAAATACCAGGGTCACGAAGCCTCTTACCATCCGTGCCAATGTATCGGGAGCAGGAGAAAAAGATCCTGTGACAGTGGAACTTGCCGCAGGAAAAAATAAGGTCACCCTTACGCTGAAAAAGAAGGGTGATCATTATGAGGGAAAGCTTACGAAAAAGGACCTTACTTCTCTTGGAGAAGGGATCGGAACCGTAAAGCTGAAGGTCAACAAGAAGCTGCAGCAGAAGATCGAGGTGATCTTTAACCAACAGGAGCCGGTGGCAGATCCGACCCTTGTGGATGATTTTGAGAATTATTACGGAGTGGATTCCCGTCTGACTTCGGTGTGGACGGTGAATAAGGACACAGATTGTTCCTTGAAGCTGTCCTTAGAGAAGCGGTCAGACCTTGATCAGGGTTATTCTCTGAAGTTTGCCTATGATGAGAAGGACACAGGCTGGGCCGGTACCACCATTAACAAGGCGGCAGACTGGTCCGGACAGAATGCCTTAAGCTTTGATATGATTCCGGATGGAAAGAATCAGAAGACGGTGATCCAGATCACAGCCAATGGAACCGTGTATGAGACCTACCTGAATGAAATTGAGAAATATCAGACCTGTGGTGGTAAGAAGATCCATGTGGAGATACCTTTTGCAGCCTTCTGTCAGAGGGATGCCAGCGGACATCCGAAGGGAGGACTTGTAGGAGACAGTAGTCAGATCACATCCCTTGGTCTCTGGGTCAATGCAATCAAAGGTTCTTCGGCGGTAGAAAAGGGCAGAGTCAGCGGTGTATTATGTTATGATAATATCCGGGCAGTCACAACGGAGCATACGGAAGTTAGTATTACAGAATAAAGGGAGATAAGCGTGAAGCAGAATGTAAGTGAGATAAAGGGGCTTAAGGTATTAGGGCGCTGTGGCCTGACAGAAGAGGCCATCAGCTGTTTCTGGACAGCATCCGGTGTAGCGTTTGATATCCGGGCATCCCAGCTGTACCTTTGGGTCCGGGCAAGTTATCGGGTCTATGATCTGTGGGTGGATATTGAGATCGACGGAGAGGTGATCCAGAGGCGGATGCTGGATCCGGGGCTTCAGAAGGTGTGTATCTTCCGGGGAATGGATCCGGAGGGAATCAAGCATGTCCGGATCTTAAGAGATACCCAGGCTATGCCGGAGGATGCGGTGAGTCGGTTGGACCTGCTATGGATCGAGACCGATGGTACCTTTGAGGAGGTTGCCTGTGCAACAGATAAAGAGAGACCACTGATCGAGGTAATTGGAGACAGTATCACCTCCGGAGAGGGTCTCTGCGGAGATCATGATCTGATGGACTGGGTATCTCATTGCTTTTCTGCTACAAAGACCTATGAATATCAGGTGGCAAAGGCTCTGAATGCAGATCTTAGCGTTCTCTCTCAGAGTGGCTGGGGGGCCTACCAGTCCTTTGACGGGGATCCGGACAAGGCGCTTCCTCTCTATTACAGGGAGCTGGCAGGAGTCCTTCGAAGTGAAGAGGATGAGGGCTACGGCGCCGGAGCAGACTGGAGCAGATACCGGCCGGAGCTTAAGGCAAGGTATGGTATAAAAGAGCATCCGGATGTGATCCTGATCAATCTGGGAACCAATGATTCCAACCTGCTTTTGGAACAGGACAAGGACCTTAGGGAGCGCTTTGGACAAAGGGTCTATGATTTTCTGAAGGAACTGGGAAAACTTCACCCCCAGGCTAAGATCTACTGGTGCTACGGAATGATCGGAAATCCTCTGCTGCCTCAGATTCTTGGAGCAGTTGAACGGATACGAGAGGAGGAGAAGAGTCAACGATACGCCGTCATCGAACTGGAGAATACCAGGGAAGAGGAACTGGGAAGCCGGCTCCATCCCGGAAGTCCTGCCCACCGGAAGGCGGCGGATAAGATCCTTTCGGTACTAAGAACTATCTTGTAAAAACGATATATGAGGTTTATAATTAGCTAAACAATTAGTTAATTATAAACCTCTTTTTATTAGTCTGTGATTTAGGCAGGCGGATGGAGATCGTATGGCGAATATAGTTCGAATGAAGGATATTGCACAGAGAGCCGGTGTCAGTACCGTGACAGTGTCTAAGGCGCTCTCCGGTCAGAAGGGTGTATCAGAGGGGAAGCGGGAGGAGATCCTTAGGCTTGCGAAGGAGATGGGATACAAGTCTCAGACGGATCGCTCCAGCAGATCCAATGTCAGTTATAATCTGGGAATCCTGATGGCCAGCAGGTTTTTTGACCAGTTTAATTCCTTTTACGGAAATCTGCAGATGCTGATGACCAATGAAGCGGCGAAGAAGGAATGCTTTGCCACCATGGAGATCATATCTCCGGAGATGGAAGAGAAAATGGTGATGCCAAGGCTTCTGGCGAAGGATAAGGTGGACGGTTATCTGGTGCTGGGATGCCTTAATGAAGCCTATCTGGATCATTTGGATCGGGAGAGTGATATCCCTTATGTCTATGTAGATTTTGCCCATTCCAGTAATAAGAGGGACTGTGTGATCTCGGACAGTTTCTACGGAGCCTATCAGCTGACCAATTATCTCTTTGGAATGGGGCACCGGGATATCGCCTATGTGGGAACGCTGCTTGCCACCGGCTCCATTACCGACCGCTATCTGGGCTATCTGAAATCCATGATGGAGCACGGGGTAAGGGTAAGAGAGGACTGGGTCATTCCGGATCGTGACAGGGTGACCGGAATGATGGATACGGGAAGGTTCTTTCCCATTCCGGAGAAGATGCCTACAGCCTTCGTATGTAACTGTGACCTTGCAGCCAGCTATCTGGAGCGGAAGCTGAAGGAAAAGGGGTATCGCTGTCCGGAGGATATCTCTATTGCAGGTTATGATAATCTTCAATATCCTGCAATTACGGATGTGCATTTTACCACCTATGAGGTGGATACCAAGGAAATGGCAAGAAAGGCGGTTCATAACCTGATTCATAAGATCAACCGGGAATATTACCGGAAGGGTACGGTGATCGTTGTGGGGCATCTGATTCAAAGAGAGACGGTTCGAGATCTGACAGAATAAAGGATACAAGAGGTCGGCGGCTCCGGCCTCTTTTTTAACTCAGTCGGAGAAATCCCCCACCTCTAAGCGTTAGCGTAGGTGGGGGTTATGACAAACTATACTCAGTCGGGGTACAA
>CADCQT010000175.1 GCA_902803645.1 uncultured Lachnospiraceae bacterium
CACTCAGCTCTTCGGTGATAGAATGTACATCGCTAACGCAACAGGATGTTCTTCTATCTGGGGTAACTCTTCACCTTCTACACCATATACTGTTAATGCTAAGGGACAGGGTCCTGCATGGTCTAACTCTCTGTTCGAGGATGCTGCAGAGTTCGGTTATGGTATGTTACTTGCACAGCGTGCAATCCGTGATCGTCTTGCAGACAACATCGATGAGTTAGTTGCTAACACAGCTGATGCTGATGTTAAGGCAGCTGCTGCAGAGTGGAAGGATACATTCAACGTAGGTCTTACAAACGGTGCTGCAACAGATAAGCTCGTAGCAGCTCTTGAGAAGGAAGGTTCCGATGCAGCTAAGGCTATCGTAGCTGAGAAGGATTTCCTTGCTAAGAAGTCTCAGTGGATCTTCGGTGGAGACGGATGGGCTTACGATATCGGATTCGGTGGATTAGACCACGTTATCGCTTCCGGTAAGGACATCAACATCATGGTATTCGATACTGAGGTTTACTCTAATACAGGTGGACAGTCTTCTAAGTCTACACCAGCAGGTGCTATCGCTCAGTTCGCTGCAGGCGGTAAGGAGACAAAGAAGAAGGATCTTGCAGGTATCGCAATGTCTTACGGTTACGTTTACGTAGCTCAGATCGCTATGGGCGCTGATATGAATCAGTGTGTTAAGGCAATCGCTGAGGCTGAGGCTTACCCAGGTCCATCTATCATTATTGCATACGCTCCATGTATCAACCATGGTATCAAGAAGGGTATGGCAAAGGCTCAGACTGAGGAGAAGCTGGCTGTTGAGGCAGGTTACTGGTTCAACTTCAGATTCAACCCAGCTCTTGCTGCAGAGGGTAAGGATGCATTCTCACTTGACTCTAAGGCACCTACTGGAAACTTCCAGGAATTCCTTAAGGGTGAGAACCGTTACGCTGCACTTGCTAAGTTCAACCCGAACAAGGCTGCTCAGCTGTTCACTCAGTCCGAGAAGACTTATAAGGAGCGTTACGACTACCTGAACAAGTTAGTTGATCTGTACAAGGCTTAATTCATATTAAGTTTTCATAGAACGCGGGAGACCGCCGTACTGCCTAGGCAGTACGGCGGTCTTTTTTTGATTTTTTAATCAGGTTACATAGAGTGTGCTATAATGAATGATACGTTGTTTATTCGTAACATAGAGTGAGGGAAATCATGAAGTGGAAGAAGCTCTTTCAGAATCATACACTTAGAAAAGGGAAGGATCTGTATGCTCAGGGGCAGGTACAGATTATATCGGAGGATCATAAGATCTATACCGCCAATGTACATGATCAGGGGAATAAGATCTATACGGTACAGGTGCAGGATCTTGGAGACAGCATGCCACCGGGATTGTACTGCAACTGCGCCTATGCCCAGGAGGGAGTACGTTGTATGCATATGGCAGCCCTTTTGTTTCGGATCGAGGGAGAGGAAGTGGAAGCGATGGAGAAGCAGGAGAAGCTGTCTTCGACAGAGGTTTTTCCTTATACCCTTCAGGCAGGAGGGGAGGATGACCTTCCACTTTACCGGAAGACCTATCATTATTTTTCCATTGCCAGGGCAACAGAGACGAATATCATCACTAAGACAGAAGTGGAAAAGGCGAAGGAGATGGTGGCCAGTGGTCAGATCCGTATGAAGTCCTGCGGGACAGATTATATCCGTAGTTATTTTCATCGATATTATGATGAGGATGAGGGAGGACTCGTCCTTGAAGTGGAAGGTGTCTATCAGGAGGCCAAGTCCGGTACCAGAAGGATCAACAGCAACCGGACCGTCCATGTGACATTGGATCACCGGACCATCCTGGCGATGCACTGTTCTGTTGTAGATTGTCCTTCCTATGATCCTTATTCCGGGAGCTGGTATGCATCCGGTTTAGAAGAGGGACAGTTTCTGTGCAGTCACATAATTGCTCTCCTTATGTTGGCGGACCAATACATTGCCCAGCATCCGGAGCTTGGGGATGCAACGGATTCTATGGGAGAGCATCTGCTGCAGTCTTTCTCGGATGGAAGTGTAGCTGTTTCCGGACAACTGCGTAAGCCGGTGGTACGCCTGATTCCGCGTCTTAATTTAAGAAGCCGTTTCCGTCATGATATGGGTGGATATGGTAGTAGGTGGAGATCGGTGGCAGAACCGGAGCTTTTTGTTGATTTTAAAGTGGGGACAGATAAGCTCTATGTTGTCAAGAATCTCAAGGAATTACGGATGGCGGTACAACATCACATCTTCTATGCTCTAGGTAAGAAGAATGGAATACAGTTTGCAACGGATACTTTTACGGAAAAGAGTCAAAAGCTCTATGATTTTCTGGACCGGGCACTGGCGGAAGAGTCTTTTCGCCGGGATTTAAATGATGGGGTGTCGGAAATCTCTGTATCTAAGGAACTGGTGCTGTATGGACAGAGGCTGGATGAATTCTATTCTCTCGTCGCTTCAGACACACTGGAATTTATGGATAAGTCAATGGAGGGAACCGGAAGAAACCAGGTGGTGGCGAAGGACCATGATCTGACGCTGTCATTAAAAGCTTTCCCTCACGAAGATGGGAAGGGAGATTTTGATGGTGTGTGTCTGGAGGGAAGTGTTCCACAGCTGATCAAGGGTGGAGAGGATTCCTATTACATATCCGGTGGTTTCTTCTATCGGGTGTCAAAGGAGAATGCCAGGGCATTATCCCCCTTTCTGGTAACAGCGGATGAGGGCATGATCCATATAATGATCGGAAGACAGCGACTTTCTGATTTTTACTATCATGTACTGCCCAAGGTAACAAAGTATGTGACCCTGACGGAAGAGCAAAGGGATGTGATCCGGCAGTATCTTCCACCGGAAGCAGCTTTTCGGTTCTATCTGGATGCGGTGGAAGATGATGTGACCTGCCGGGTGATGGCAGAGTATGACGGAGAAGAGTTCCCTCTTGGAGATGAAGAGGAGCTGATGAATAAGGAGAATTTCTTCCGGGATCTTACAATGGAGAACCGAATCATCGCAACGGTCTGCAGCTATTTTCCTGACTTTGATGAGAGAAGGAAGGAGTTCTTCACAGATAAGAATGAGGAGGCGATTTATCAGATTTTAACGGATGGAATCGCCCAGCTGATGGAACTGGGAGAGGTGTCTACCACAAGAGCCTTTGAACGTCTGTCGGTAAGAAGTGGATGGAATCTTTCCGTTGGAGTATCGGTGCAGTCCAACCTCCTGCAGCTGTCTGTTTTATCCAGTGATATCCCCCAGGATGAACTTATCGATCTTTTAGACAGTTATAAGCGAAAGCGTAAGTTCCACCGGTTGAAAAGCGGAGAGTTTCTTAGTCTGAATGAGGATGATTCTGTGGCGGCATTAGAGCAGATGATGGAGGATCTGCATCTGACACCGAAGGAATTTACAGAGGGTAAGATGGAAATCCCGGCATACCGGGCTCTTTATCTGAATAAGATGCTAGAGGATCATGACGAGATTGCAACGGATCGTGACCGGGCGTTCAAGAGTCTGGTCAAGAGCTTTAAGACTCTCAGGGATGCAGACTATGAAGTGCCGGAGAATCTGAAGAAGGTCCTTCGTAACTATCAGAAGCAGGGGTTTCGCTGGATCCTTACCCTGGCAGGATACGGATTTAACGGAATTTTGGCGGACGAGATGGGGCTTGGTAAGACACTGCAGATGATTGCTGCTTTCTGCTACGAGAAACAGCAGGGGAATCTGGGGAGAAGTCTGGTGGTATGTCCCGCATCTCTGGTGTATAACTGGATCATGGAACTGGAGCGTTTTGCTCCGGAACTT
Organism: uncultured Lachnospiraceae bacterium; assembly: GCA_902803645.1. Classification (GTDB taxonomy): domain Bacteria; phylum Bacillota; class Clostridia; order Lachnospirales; family Lachnospiraceae; genus Weimeria. The sequence goes on from CADCQT010000175.1 coordinate 3,811, forward strand.
AAGGTGGCGGCAGTGGATGGAACCAAGGCAAACCGGCGGAAGATTCTGGCTGCAGAGGATCAGGATATTCTGGTGACCTCCTATGATCTGTTACGGAGAGATATCGCAGAGTATGAGGATTATACCTTCGGATATCAGGTGCTGGATGAAGCCCAGTATATCAAGAATCCGAAGTCCGGAATGAGTAAGGCAGTCAAGATCATAAAGAGTAGGCAGCGCTTTGCCCTGTCCGGAACTCCCATTGAGAACAGGCTGTCCGAGCTTTGGAGCATTTTCGATTTTCTGATGCCGGGATTTTTGTACGACTACGAGACTTTCCGCAATGACTATGAGACGCCGATCGTATCCGACAAAGACGAGGAGATGAGCCGGCGTCTGTCCGCTATGACATCTCCCTTTATCTTAAGACGTAAGAAGGAGAGTGTACTTAAGGATCTTCCGGAGAAGTTGGAGGAGATCCGGTATACCAATTTCGGAACGGGCCAGAGGAAGGTGTATGACAGTCAGCTTCTTCGTATGAAGAAGACTCTGGAAGCAACCTCCGGAGATGATTTTAATAAAAATAAGATGAAGATCCTTGCGGATATCACCAGACTTCGACAGATCTGTTGTGATCCGGCTCTTCTGTTTGAAGATTATAAGGGAGAATCTGCAAAAAGAGAAATGCTTTTGGAACTGATTCGGGATGCAATGGAGGATGGACATAAGATGCTGGTGTTCTCCCAGTTTACCTCTATGTTGGAGCGGATCGGGACCGATCTTCAGGCAGAGGGGATCCCCTTCTATACCATTACCGGCGAGACACAAAAGGAAAAGCGTCTGTCTCTGGTCAAGAGCTTCAATGATAATGAGGTGCCGGTATTTTTGATCTCCCTTAAGGCCGGTGGAACAGGACTAAATCTTACCGGAGCGGATATAGTGATTCACTACGATCCCTGGTGGAATGTTGCAGCGGAGAATCAGGCAACAGATCGTGCCCACAGGATCGGACAGAAGAAAAAGGTGTCTGTCTATAAGCTGATTGCAAAAGGGACCATAGAGGAACGGATTCTTCTGATGCAGCAGGAGAAGCAAAACCTGGCAGATGAGATTCTCTCTGGAGAAGGTAGAAGTCTTAGCAGCATGACAAAGGAAGAACTTCTGGAAATCCTTGGTTAATGGGATTGCTCGTTGCTATTGTGACCGATAAATGATAAGATGTTTGAGGAGACTGCCGGAGTGCAGCCTTCTTATAATGCAGAATTCAGGGAGTAGAACATGACAGATAGTCAGAATCAGACAGATGATTTTAGCGGAGACGCTTTACTTGTTCAAATTGATGCCTTTCGTGATAAGGCGAAGCAGCTTCAGTCACTGATCGGTGCGAAACAGAAGAAGGTTGTTGTATTGGAATCTCTCGTGAAGGAGAGAGAGGCAGCCCTCACCGAGAAGGAGATGAAGATCGCCCAGTTGCAGAAGGAACTGGATGTGAAGCAGGCAGAGGCAGATTCTCTTGTTACAACAGTAGAGACACAGGTGGATCGCATGCTCTCCTCTATGAAGGGGGATCTTGTTCATCTGGAGCAGGAAATCTCAGAGAAGATCGCAACAGGGAATCAGGAAGAGGCGAAGAAGCTGGCAGATGTTTTGGCGAAGGTCTCTGATTCCATTGAGGAGATTAAGGAATCTCTTGCAGAGGATCCGGATGCATTGTCCTTAGAAGAGGTACGGCGTGAACTCTCCGATAAGATCCATTCCGAAAATGTCAGGGTGTACCGTAATCTTACGGATACCGTTAAGGAACTGGATCATGCGGAGGATATGAATGTGTCCATGGAGAAGCGTTTTCAGTCGCTTAAGAGGAGAAATGCTGTTACAACGGTACTTTTGATTCTTGAGTTTGTGGCACTGGTATTTGTTCTTCTTGGTGTATTTCACGTAATTTCTTTTTAGGTTTTACAGCCGCAGAGACAAGCGTTTCTGCGGTTTTATCATGGGGTTAATAAGGGGTCGTAACTTTACTTACATTGCAGATAAAGGAGTAATAATTTATGGATCGTTTAGTGAAGAAGCGCCCGGTCTGGGTCATTGGTCATAAGAACCCGGACACTGATTCGATTTGTGCGGCTATTGCCTACGCAAATCTTAAGAATCAGATTGATGATGGAGACTATATTCCAAAGAAGGCAGGTCCCATCAGTGAAGAGACCAGATATGTACTGGATACATTTCATGTTACCGAGCCGGAGACCATCAAGGATGTAGGAACACAGGTATTGGATATGGATTATACCCATACCGAAGGGGTGGACTCACATCTTTCCCTTAAGAAGGCCTGGGCAATGATGCGTAAGATGGATGTCGTTACACTTCCGGTGGTTAAGAAGGACGGTAGACTGGATGGAGTGATTGTAAACGGAGATATTGCCTATTCCTACATGGATGTATACGATAACCGTGAGCTTGGCCGTGCAAGGACCCAGTACAAGAATATCATTGAGACATTGGCAGGAACCATGGTATGCGGTAATGAGCATGCCTACTTCAATCACGGTAAGGTAGTGGTAGCTGCCGGAGATGAGAATGCTATCCGTCAGGAAGTGGATGGAGATGATCTGGTAATCCTGGGTAACGTGGTGGCACGTCAGCTGGCAGTACTTGAAGAGATCCCAAGCTGTATGATCGTTACCGGAGTAACAGAGGTTGATCCGGAAGTGGCCAAGACAGCCGATGCCATTGACTGTGTGCTGATCACAACAGAGTATGACAGCTTTACAGCAGCGAGACTGATTAACCAGAGTATTCCTATCCGTTACTTTATGTGTAAGGATGATATCGTATCCTTCGAAGAGACGGATTACTTAAGTGAAGTAAGAGATGTGATCGGTAAGGTGCGTCATAGAGACTTTCCGATCCTGGATGAGAATCAGAAGTATATCGGAATGTTTTCCCGTCGTAATCTCTTATCCACGGAGAAGAAGAGACTGATTCTTGTGGATCATAATGAAAAGAGCCAGGCAGTGGACGGAATTGATGAGGCAGAGATCCTTGAGATCATTGATCACCATAAGATCGGAAGTCTTGAGACCATGATGCCCATCTTCTTCCGCAATATGCCTCTTGGATGCTGTTCCACCATCGTATATGGTATGTATGAGGAGAACAATGTCAAAGTGAATTCACAGATGGCAGGACTGATGCTTTCTGCTATTATTTCCGATACATTGCTTTTCCGTTCTCCTACATGTACCGAGCGAGATAAGGAAGTAGCCAAGAAGTTGGCAGAGATCGCAGGTGTGGATCTTGAAGAGCATGCAATGGCAATGTTTGAGGCCGGCAGTAACTTCGGAGATAAGACCATTGACGAGATCTTTTTCCAGGATTTCAAGATCTTCCATCAGGGAGAGACAGATTTTGGTGTGTCTCAGATCTCAGCAGTATCTGATAAGCAGCTGGTGAAGATCCAGGGGGATCTGATTCGGTATATGCCACAGGTATTAGAGGATAAGGGAATTCATCAGGCATATTGCATGTTGACCAATATTTTGGATCAGTCCACTAAGTTGCTTTATGTGGGTGAAAACAGCCGTGAAGTGGCAATGGGAGCATTTCCGGGCAATCCTGAGGTGGAGACCGAGAGTGGCAGCTGCCTGATCCTTGCCAATGTAGTATCACGTAAGAAACAGGTTATTCCTAGCCTGATGCGCTCCATGGAGGAAAACTGATATGGCAAAACAGAGCTGGAAACCGGGGAATATGCTATATCCCATCCCCGCAGTTCTTGTAACCTGTAAGGGTGCGAATGGAGAAGAGAATGTGTTGACCGTGGGCTGGGCAGGAACCATTAATACCAACCCGCCCATGTTATCCATTTCCGTTCGTCCGGAGAGGCATTCTTACGAACTGATCCGAAGCAGTAAGGAATTCGTGGTGAATCTCACCACCCGGGAGATGGCATTGGCCACTGACTACTGCGGAGTGGTCAGCGGAAGAGATGAGGACAAGTTTGCCAAATGCGGCCTGACGAGGGAGAAGGCAGATGTGGTGGCAGCACCTCTGATTGCAGAAAGTCCGGTGAATATCGAGTGCCGGGTGACAGAGGAGAAGAAGCTGGGAAGCCACAGCATGTTTATTGCCAAGGTGGTTGCAGTTCATGCAGAAGAGGACTACATGGATGAGAAGGGAAAGTTCTCTCTTGCCAAGGCAAATCCCATTGTCTACTGCCATGGGGAGTACTTTGCCCTGGGAGCTAAGGTAGGTCGTTTCGGTTACTCTGTTCGTAAGAATAAAAAGGGCAAAAAGCGCAGAGGTAAGAGATGAGAGATGACCGATGCAATTCTCAAATTACATATCAGAACCATAAGGACAGTAAGATCCGAATCTTTGATCGGGAGAGAAACTGCCTTGCAAGCCTTGATCTGACACAGGGCATTGCAGAGGCGGAGATCATCCCTTCATCAGAGAAGGACCTTGCTGTCCTTTTTTATGTATGTGATACCGAAAATGTTACAGAGGCAAGGTTGGCGGAATGGGTAAAAAGAGAGATGCCACAGCGCCGACGAAGCAGAGGACATATGGATCCTTCTCATATCGCAGCAGGAGAGATGTTGTATCAGGCCATGGGGAAACTGGGATATTCCAGAGAGGAAGTGGCAGCGGACTATATAGGGCAGGAGGGAGAGCGACCGTATTTTGCACATCTTCCGGTGGACTTTTCCATCACCCATTCCCATTCCCTTGCCCTTTTGGTACTTCGCAGAAGAAAAGCCGGAGAAGGACCGGAGATCGGAGTGGATCTGGAGACCGGTATCTTGGGAAGAAAGATAGATCCTGTTCGGTTGGCAAAACGGTTCTTCACAGAAAATGAAGGGAAAAGCATTGCCTCCTCCCCTTCGCCCATGCAGGATTTTATGAGGATATGGGTCATGAAGGAAGCCTGGATGAAAAGAGAAGGAATCCCGCTTTCCCGGGCTTTTCAGGTGGAAGTCATGGAGGAATGTGTCCAAAGAATCGTATTATATATAGAAGGGGAGGGCCTCCTTGGGGTGATTGTTGCATAGGATTCATCTGTGTTGAATAAAATTCAACTAAGTAGTGAAAAATACTTGACACTAGCCGTTAAAGTGTTAGAATGGGAACTGTTCTAAGGAAAAGGAAGGACGTTACAACATGCAGAAAGTTTTATCAATTTTAGTAGAGAATACCTCTGGTGTATTAAGTCATGTATCAGGACTTTTCTCCAGGAGAGGATATAACATTGACAGCTTCTCGGCAGGTGTGACTGCTGACCCGAGATTTACCCGGATGACCATTGTGACAAGCGGGGATGAATTGATCTTAGATCAGATTGAAAAGCAGCTTTCGAAGCTGGAGGATGTGGTGGACATCAAAGTGTTGTCACCGTCTGAATCCGTTACACGGGAGCTCATGCTGGTGAAGATCAAGGCGATGGATACAGATCGTCAGTCTGTATTATCCATTACGGAGATCTTCCACGGCAAGGTTGTGGATGTCACCAAGGATTCCATGGTCATTGAGGTGACCGGACATCAGGATAAGCTGGCAAGCTTTTTGGATATGCTGGGAGATTACCAGATCTTAGAGTTGGCCAGAACCGGACTTACCGGACTTACCAGAGGGCTGTTGGATGTGGTGATGATTGATGAGGATGGAAAGCGGATCTCGTTATAGAGGGGAGCCGATTCCAAATATTTGCAAATTTTCTAAGGAGGAAAAGTTATGTCAGAAGCAAAGATCTATTATCAGGAAGATTGTGATTTATCTAATTTACAGGGTAAGAAGATCGCGATCATTGGATACGGTAGCCAGGGTCATGCGCATGCACTGAACCTTAAGGAGTCAGGATGTGACGTAATCGTTGGTTTATACGAGGGATCCAAGTCCAAGGCTAAGGCTGAGGCTCAGGGTCTTAAGGTGTATAACACAGCAGAGGCTGCCAAGTTAGCTGATATTATTATGATCCTGATCAACGATGAGAAGCAGACTGACATGTATAAGCAGGATATCGAGCCGAACCTTGAGGCTGGTAACATGCTGATGTTCGCTCATGGTTTTAATATTCATTATGGTTGCATCGTTCCTCCTAAGGATGTAGATGTAGCAATGATCGCTCCTAAGGCACCTGGTCATACAGTTCGTTCTGAGTACCAGGAAGGTAAGGGAACACCTTGCCTGATCGCAGTAGAGCAGGATGCAACCGGAAAGGCATGGGATATTGCCCGTGCTTATGGACTTGGAATCGGTGGCGCTCGTGCGGGTCTTCTGGAGACAAACTTCCGTACCGAGACAGAGACAGACCTCTTTGGTGAGCAGGCAGTTCTTTGTGGTGGTGTTTGTGCTCTTATGCAGGCTGGTTTTGAGACACTTGTTGAAGCTGGATATGATCCAAGAAATGCATACTTCGAGTGCGTTCACGAGATGAAGCTCATTGTTGACCTTATCTATCAGTCAGGTTTTGCAGGAATGAGATATTCTATCTCTAACACAGCTGAGTATGGTGATTATGTAACAGGACCTAAGCTCATTACAGATGAGACAAAGAAGACAATGAAGAAGATCCTTTCTGACATTCAGGATGGAACATTTGCTAAGGAATTCCTTCTTGATATGTCTGAAGCTGGCGGTCAGGTACACTTCCAGGCTATGAGAAAGCTCCATGCTGAGCACCCATCAGAGAAGATTGGTGAAGAGATCAGAAAGCTCTACAGCTGGAACAACGAGTCAGACAAGCTCATCAACAACTAAACTGCAAACGGACCTTGGGGACGGGGTTAGGGGTCCATTTAATTGAAAATGTTCATAAATTAGACTATGATAGAAAGGGTATCGCCTCGCGGTGCTCTTTCTATTTTTATTTGATGAGGATTATGAAAAAATGTCTGAGAAAAAGAAGTACTATACTCCTGTAGTAATGTTTTTGAGCGCATTTCTGATGTATGTGCTTGCTATTTTACCTATTCTCATTTCCAGAGGTCTGCCTTTTTTCTATTACGGCGACTATAATGTTCAGCAGGTTCCGTTTTATATTGCTGCTCATAGAGCTGTAAGAAGCGGAGAGTTTTTCTGGAACTGGAATATTGATCTTGGCGGAACCATGTTCGGTGACTTTGCCTTCTATCTTTGGGGAAGTCCATTCTTTTGGATTTCAGTTCTTTTCCCTGAAAGTGCAATTCCATATATTATGCCATTTCTTATGGCACTGAAATATGCTACAGCAGCTACTTGTGCATATCTGTACATTGAGAGATATGTCTATAAGTACACCTATGCAATGATCGGTGGGTATTTGTATGCTTTTTCAGGATTTAATGCCTGCAATATTGTATTCAACCATTTTACGGATTCAGTTGCATTTTTCCCGCTTTTCCTTCTTTGCTTTGAAGAGCTTATGTCAGCTGAGGGCAAAGATAAGTATAAGAGATTCATCTTTTTTGCTCTTATGACAGCTTTTATGTCTGTTGTGAATTACTATTTCTTCTTTGGACAGGTCGTATATATGGTCCTGTACTTTGTGGTCAGATACATAAAGGGAAGTACTGTTAAACAGGTTATAACACATTTCTTTAGAGCTCTCCTTAGCGGAGTGCTGGGTGTTATGATCTCAGGTTTTTTCCTGATGCAGGCGTTTGCAGGTATTCAGGGCAATTCAAGACTTGATAATTACATAAACGGTTATGACATCCTGATCTATCCAAGTGAGAAGCTTCTTTGGGATATAGTAAAGAGTCTTTCAATGCTTCCGGATATCATTGGAAAAGGAACACTTTTCTACACCGGAACAGTTAAGAATGCGTCTCTTGCAGCTTACCTGCCATTGTTTGGATTATCAGGTGTCATCGCGTATTTTCTTTTAAACAAAAAGAAGCACAACTGGGAAAAGACAATGCTGATAATCTGCGGAGTGATCGCATTTATCCCGGTGTTAAACGCCGCATTCTCAATGTTTAACAGTTCATACTATGCTCGCTGGTTCTATATGCCGATTCTTTTAATGTGCTTAATGACAGCGCAGGCTGCCCAAAGAGGAAAATCTCCTCAGCTGAAAAAAGGCGCAGTGGCAGCGGTGCTTATGTTCATGTTCTTTATTCTCGTATACTTCTTCCCGTCTAAAAATGACAGCGGTGAGATGGTCATGTTCAATATGACAGAGAATAATACAATTTTCCTTCGTGATGTGCTCGGAACAGCCATACTTAGCTTCTTCCTTTTACTCACAGTTTTTGTATTGCCCAAGAAAGTTAAATTTGATAAGGAACATTCACTGATCAAGATCAGAGATGTTGTTGTTTTGATAGTTGTTATCTGCAGCTGCATTCTTGCTACCTTCATTCCTGTTAAAAACGGAAGTTCCATCATCAGTGACAGGGGAAAAAAGATGTGGCAGGAGCAGATGCTCTTTAATAAAGTCAATGTGGATCAGAGTGATTTCTGCAGAGGCGAGGTTGATTCTACCTCCACGAACTATGATATTGTCTGGGGTGTGCCATCCATACACTGCTTTTTAAGTACTGTTCCTTCTGAGATTTTTGATTTCCTGGATGGAACACTTGGAATAACCAGAACTGTTGAGACAAACATTCCTGTTTCAAGAGCCGGAGCAAGAGCTATTCTTTCAGCAAGATATTATTTTGAAAATGCTGAAATCAGTAAGAACAGAGTATATGCCAACGGAGAAGGGACGGAAGGGTATACTTACCTTGATACTCAGGACGGATTCGATATTTTTGTAAATCAGAACTTCATTCCTATGGGATTTACTTATGAGTACTATATTACTGAGTCAGAGTGGAGTGACCTGAATGCTGATGATCATGACCTTGATCTCTCAAGAGTCCTTATAATTCCTGATGATGTAGCAGTTGAGTACGGAGATACGCTTGCAATGACAGAGCTCACAGCGGAAGATCTCATGGAAGATGATTTTTCTTACTATGATTTTGAGCTTGAGTGCGATAAAAGAGCTGCGACTTCCTGTACGAGTTTTGTGACTGATACTTACGGATTTACTGCCAAGACAGCAATGCTTCCAGATAGTACACTTGTCTTTTTCTCAGTGCCTTATACAAAGGGCTTTAGCTGCACTGTAGATGGAAAAGAAACGGAGATTTTGTCTGCGGATTATGGACTTATGGCAATTCCTGTTGAGGGCGGATGCCATGAGATAAGAGTCACATATACACCTGAAGGCTTTAAGAGCGGCCTTATTATGAGTGCTATAGGACTTCTGATTTTGGCTGGTCTCACTTGGTATACATTAAAATATATCAAGAAAAATGATTAAATTTGATATGTGTTTTACTGTTTGTTTTCATGTTATATTTACTAGTATATTTTTGACATTAATTAACGAGGAGATTGACGTGTATGAGCAGAATGACCATGACACAAAAGATTTTGGCGGCACATGCGGGACTTTCCGAGGTAAAAGCTGGACAGCTTATTGAGGCAGATCTTGATCTGGTGCTTGGAAATGATATAACAAGCCCTGTTGCCATTAAGGAAATGGAGAAGTTTACTAAAGAGGGCGTGTTTAATAAAGACAAGATTGCCCTTGTTCCCGATCACTTTGTTCCAAATAAGGACATCAAATCAGCTGAGAACTGCAAATGTGTCAGAGAATTTGCTAAAAGAAACAGTATTACAAACTATTTTGAAGTTGGAAAAATGGGCATTGAGCATGCTCTTTTACCTGAGAGCGGTCTTACTTTACCTGGAGATCTTATTATTGGCGCCGATTCTCATACATGTACGTACGGAGCTCTTGGAGCGTTCTCAACAGGAATCGGTTCAACAGACATGGCTGCCGGAATGGCTACAGGAAAGGCCTGGTTTAAAGTGCCTTCAGCTATTAAGTTCAATATTGTTGGCAAGCCATCTAAATGGGTGAGCGGCAAAGATGTCATTCTGCATATCATCGGAATGATAGGCGTTGACGGAGCCTTGTATAAATCAATGGAATTCGTGGGAGAAGGAATCAGAAACCTTTCCATGGATGACAGGTTTACTATTGCAAACATGGCCATTGAGGCTGGCGGCAAAAATGGTATTTTCCCTGTTGATGACATTGCTCTTACATATATAAATGAGCATGCAAAGGGCAAAAAATATACAGTATATGAAGCAGATCCTGATGCAGAATATGATGAGGAATACACAATCGATCTTAGTAAGCTGACACCTACAGTTGCATTCCCACATCTTCCTGAGAATACACATACATTTGATGATATAGATGATATCAAGATTGATCAGGTTGTTATTGGATCATGTACAAATGGCAGAATTGATGATCTTAGGATTGCAGCAGAAGTTTTGACTGATCATCATATTGCAGAAGGTATGAGATGCATTGTGATCCCTGCCACACAGAAAATCTATATGCAGGCGATGGAAGAGGGACTTTTAAAAACCTTCATAGAAGCCGGCGCAATCGTGTCAACTCCAACCTGTGGACCATGCCTTGGCGGATATATGGGAGTTTTGGCATCCGGTGAGAGGTGCGTTTCAACAACAAATAGAAACTTTGTTGGAAGAATGGGTGCTATAGATTCAGAAATTTACCTTGCTTCACCTGCGGTTGCTGCTGCAAGTGCCGTTACAGGTAAGATTTCTCAGCCATCAGAACTTGGATTGTGATTTTGAAATAATACAGAATATCAATTCATAAAAATATCAGACTTTGTGGAGGGACAAAATGAAAGCTGCTAAGGGAACAGTTTTTAAATACGGAGATAATGTGGATACTGACGTAATAATTCCTGCCAGATATCTAAATACAACAGATCATTCTGAACTTGCTAAGCACTGTATGGAGGATATCGACAAAGACTTTACATCAAAAGTTAAGGCAGGAGACATAATTGTTGCAGATAAAAATTTTGGCTGCGGTTCATCAAGAGAGCATGCTCCTATTGCCATTAAAGCCTCAGGTGTAAGTTGTGTAATAGCTAAGAGTTTTGCAAGAATCTTTTACCGCAACAGCATCAATATCGGACTTCCTATAATTGAATGCGAAGAAGCGGCAGACAACATAAAAGCAGGCGATGTTGTAAGCATTGACTTTGATACAGGTCTTATCACAGATGAGACAAGCGGTAAGACATTTACAGGTCAGGCATTTCCGCCATTTATGCAAAAGATAATTGATTCAGAGGGCCTTATCAACTACATAAACAGTAAAGAATAATATGATAATGCTTTGTTTTTGAAGTGTGACGCACTTTAAAAACAAAGCATTTTATATTATCATAGTAAATGTGTATTTTTTAATAATATGAAAAAAGGAAATGATCATGAATAGACTATTTTGTGTAATTCCCTGCTATAACGAACAGGAAGTTCTTCCGGAAACTTCAAAAAGGCTTGAGGCAAAGTTAAAAGACCTTATTGCTGCCGGAAAAATTTCAGATGATAGCAGGATTCTTTTTGTAAATGATGGTTCTAAGGACAATACCTGGAATATGATAAAAGATCTTCATGAGAAAAACGAGATCTTCCAGGGAATCAATCTTTCAAAGAACATGGGACATCAGAATGCTCTTTTGGCTGGTCTTATGACAGCCAAGGACCTGTGCGATGCAGCAATCTCTCTTGATGCAGACCTTCAGGATGATATTAATGCAATTGATGAGATGGTTGATAAGTTCAATAATGGATGTGACATTGTTTATGGAGTAAGGTCCAAAAGAGCTACTGACACATTCTTTAAAAAGTTCACAGCGGAGTCTTTTTACAAGCTCATAAATTCCATGGGAGGTAATACTGTTTATAACCATGCTGATTACAGACTTATGTCCAGACGCGCTCTTATGGCACTTTCTGAGTTTGGAGAAGTGAATTTGTTCCTTCGTGGTATTGTGCCAATGGTGGGCTTTAATACTGATGTTGTTTACTATGAGAGAGCAGAGAGATTTGCCGGTGAGAGCAAGTACCCTCTTAAAAAGATGCTCAGCTTTGCTATTGAAGGAATCACAAGCCTTAGTACGAAACCGATAAAGCTCATCACAGGGCTTGGATTTTTTATCTTCTTCGTTAGCATAGTTGTTCTTATCTATTCACTTGTAAGACACTTTACAGGCCAGACAATTCCGGGATGGACTACAACAGTTCTCTCTGTATGGGCAATTGGAGGACTTATCATGATCTCCCTTGGAGTAATAGGTGAATACATAGGAAAAATCTATCTCGAGACCAAGAACAGACCGAGGTTCATTATCGAGTCTTATGTTGGAGATAAAGAGGATGTGGAGACATCTGAGTATGTCTACAAGAGATAATTTCAATCATTATAGATTGTCATTATTTTATAA
>CADCQT010000176.1 GCA_902803645.1 uncultured Lachnospiraceae bacterium
AAAGAAGCAGAGAAGAAGGCTGCTGCAAAGAAAGCGGCAGCAAAGAAGGCTGCCGAGGCCAAGAAGAAGCAGGAAGCTTCTAAGAAGTCTACGAAGAGCAATAAGAAATACCTTTATACAAAGGATAAGGTCAACCTTCGTAAGAAGCCAACCGTTGATTCTAAGGTATTAAAGACTCTTAAGAAGGGCAAGAAGGTAATCAAGCTCGGAAAGTCCGGTAAGTTCTATAAGGTTAAGGTCGGCTCTAAGACCGGATACATTCACTCCATGTATCTTAAGGGAAACGGTAAGAAATCATCCGGTAGTACTTCTACAAAGAAGGTTAAGTCCGGCAAGGTGATCACATTAAGTGATACGGTTAATATCCGTAAGAGAAAGAGCCAGCGCTCAAAGCGTATTGCAGTTGCTTATGTGAATGAGCAGATCAAAGTGGTAAAGTCCTATGACAGCGGATGGTCCAAGGTCAAGTATGACGGTAAGACCGGTTATGTCAAGACAAAGTATTTGAAGTAACTTTTGACAGAACAGGCTAGAATTGAAAACAGGGTGGCAGGAGAGGTCCTGCCACCTTTTTGGGTATTGTGAAGAGGTAATATATGTCAGAGATGGTGAGGTTAAATAAATTTTTATCCCAGGCGGGGGTATGCTCCCGGCGCAGGGCGGATGAACTGATTGAAGAAGGGCATGTGACCATTGACGGACGGACCGCAGCCACGGGTGAAAAGGTCAGTGGAAGTGAAGATATCCGGGTGGATGGAGTGGCAGTATCAAAAGAAGAAGAGACTGTCGTTCTGATGGTGAATAAACCTCGGGGGATCGTTTGCACCGCAGAAAAGCGAGAGAAAAACAATATCGTTGATTTTGTAGGTTACCCGTCCCGGGTCTATCCGGTGGGAAGACTGGATAAGGAATCCAGAGGGCTGATCCTTATGACCAACGATGGAGAGTTGGTAAATGCCCTCTTGCGTGCCAGATATCATCATGAAAAGCAATATATGGTGACAGTGGATCATGAGATCACAGAAGATTTCATTAAGAAGATGGAGCAGGGGATTTTCCTGGAAGAGCTGGGAGTTAAAACCCGTCGCTGCCGTGTTTGGAAAAATGCCAAAAATCGTTTTTCCATTATTCTGACCCAGGGACTGAACCGACAGATCCGACGTATGTGTCAAGCCTGCGGTTACAGGGTGAGAGATCTGGTTCGTGTCAGGATCCAGGATCTGAAACTGGAAGACCTGAAAGAGGGAGAGTATCGGCTTTTAACTGAAGCGGAGCGTAAGAAATTATATGACTCTGTTGCAAAGGGAATGGAACAGGAAAGAGTAGCCGGTGGCGGTAAATGTTATGAGGCAGGAAAATAATATGATATTGGAAGAATATAAAGAGCTTTGTGCAACCATAGACTATCATATGGATCGTTACTACAATCAGGATGCACCTGAGATCTCAGACTACGAGTACGATCAGCTGATGCTTAAGGTGAAGGCGGCGGAGAAGGAACATCCGGAATGGGTTACAGCGGACTCCCCCACCCAGAAGATCGGAGGAGTGGCCAAAAGAGAGGCGGGGGTGAAGGTTGTTCACCGCGTCCCTATGCTCTCCATTGAGGATGTTTTTCATCCAAAGGAAGTGGAAGCGTGGATGAAAAAGGTAAATGCTCTTCATCCGGATGCTATGTTTTCTGTGGAACAAAAGATCGATGGACTTTCCATGACCCTTCGTTATCAGGGGGATCCGGTGACAGGGAAGATGAATCTGATTCTTGCCGAGACCAGAGGTGACGGACAGGTGGGAGAAGATGTGACATTAAATGCCAGGGTGATCCCGGATGTGCTTCCTGTTATTGATCTCCCTTATGAATACCTAGAGCTTCGGGGAGAGGTGTACATGAGCCATGAAGATTTCTTCCGTTTTAACGAGGCTCAGGAAGAGGCGGGGAAGAAGCCTGCTGCCAATCCCCGTAACCTGGCAGCAGGAACTTTGCGTCAGTTAGACAGCCGAATCACGAAGGAGAGAGGTCTTCGCATGTTTATCTTTAATGTGCAGGATGGACCAAGTGAAATGATGGAAAGCCATGCAAGGGCCATGGAGATCCTTGCAAATGCAGGTGTCCCTGTAGTATATCACAGAGTATCCTCCACTCCGGAAGAGGTGATTGCCGCAATTGATGCCATTGGCAACATGCGAGGAGAGCTGGATTATGATATTGATGGAGCTGTCATTAAGATCGATCAGATCAGCTACCGTGGGGATTTTACAACCAGCGCCAAATATTCTTCCGGCCATATCGCCTATAAATATCCACCAGAGGAGAAGGCGGTGGTGATGGAGGATATCGAGGTGACCCTTGGCCGAACCGGTAAGCTTGGATTTGTAGGTCATGTGGCGGATCAGACAACAGGAAGGCCGGTTCGTCTGTGTGGAACCAATGTGTCCCGGGTGACCCTTCATAATCAGGATTATATCGATCAGATGCAGATTGGTATCGGAGGTGTCTACCTTTTGAAGAAGTCAGGGGATATTATTCCAAAGCTTTGCGGTCTGGTACAGGAACCAAAGGAGATCTACCATGCTCCAAAGGATTGTCCTATCTGCGGACAGCCACTGATTCGGGAGGTGGATACAGCGGATATCCGATGTGTCAATCCTTCCTGTCCGGCCCAACTAACAAGAACCTTGTCCTATTTTACAGGCAGGAACTGTATGGATATTGCAGGTCTTGGACAGACCCTTGTGGATGCACTGATCCAGGCCGGTTATCTGAAGGAGTTTGCGGATATTTACCGGTTGAAGGATCATAGAGAGGATCTGATTGCAGAGGGAATTATCGGTAAGGAGAAGAATACCGATAAGGTGCTTGCTGCCATTGAAGCGTCTAAGGAGAATTCTCCGGTGCGACTGTTAACAGGTCTTGGAATCCGGAATGTGGGAAGTTCAACGGCAAAGGTCCTGTTATCTCATTATAAGAGTATTGAAGATCTGGCAAAGGCCAATCCCCAGGAACTGGTTATGATTCCGGACATTGGTGAGACAACGGCAGCGGATATCTATACCTTCTTTCAAAATGAAGAAAATAAAAGAGAACTTGAGGAATTAAAAGAACTGGGGCTTCTTTTCACCATGCCAAAGGAAGCAGAAACAACCCAGAGTCTTGCAGGTCTTACCTTTGTGGTGACCGGAACCTTAAAGACCCTTGGAAGAAAGGAAGCTAAGGAGCTGATCGAAGGATGCGGAGGGAAATGTACCGGTTCGGTCAGCAAGAAGACCAGTTATCTGGTGGCAGGAGAGGCCGCTGGAAGCAAACTGGAAAAGGCAACCGCCCTTGGTATTCCTGTGATTGATGAGGAGAAGCTTCTTGAGATGGTGAGAGAAGGATAAATTGTTTGGAAAGAAATCTTGCGAAGAGTCTATTGTTTGACTATACTAGTGAGAAGCAGAGAACCTGAAATAGATTTGAGGAGAGTGATTACATGCCCATTCGTACACCGATAGATCTCCCGGTAAATGAAATACTTCAAAAGGAAAATATTTTCCTTATGGATGAAAACAGAGCGACCCATCAGGATATCCGACCAATTAAGATCGGTATCCTGAATTTAATGCCTCTGAAAGAGGACACAGAGCTTGATTTGCTCCGGGCCATGTCCAATACCCCCCTTCAGATCGACGTGACATTCCTTTGCGCTGCGTCTCATATGGCCACCCATACGTCGAAGAGTCATCTGAACAAGTTCTATGAGACCTTTGAGGATATTAAGGATTCTACTCTGGACGGGCTGGTGATCACCGGGGCTCCTGTGGAACTGATGGAGTTTGAAGAGGTGGATTATTGGGATGAATTTACCCGGATTCTGGACTGGGCGAAGACGAATGTAACTTCTACCATGTTCATTTGCTGGGGAGCCCAGGCAGCAATGCACTATTATTATGGTATCCCTAAGATTCGATTGGATAAGAAGCTCTTTGGTGTCTATCCCCATAGGGTACAGCATAGGAAGGTTCCTTTGGTTCGTGGTTTTGATGATATCTTCTGGGCTCCCCATTCCAGGAACACAGAGGTGGATGATGATGCGGTCCGCTGTAATGATAATCTCATCGTTCTGGCTGAGTCACCGGAGGCCGGTATCTTTTTGTGTATCAGCAAGGATGGTAGTGAGATCTATGTTATGGGGCATCCGGAATATGACAGGATGACGCTGGATAAGGAATATAGAAGAGACCTTGGTAAGGGGATTGACATTGATCTTCCTGTGAATTATTATCCGGAGGATAATATGGAGAATAAGCCCTGTCTTTCCTGGAGAGGTCATGCCAATACCCTGTATACCAACTGGTTGAATTATTACGTATATCAGAATACACCTTATGAAATGAACCGTATCCCACAGGATCGCATCCTGACCAGCAGGAAGAATCTTTCACTTGAAGTATAAAAAGGATGTGAAGCAGTTTTGCTTCACATCCTTTTTTTGAAATAAATCAGTAGATTAGTTGTTCTTGCTGTTTTCCTTGGCCGCAACTTCCTGCATCTTCATGGCACGAACCTTCAGTGGAAGACCGAATAATGTGATGAAACCTTCTGCATCATGGTGATCATAGAGATCACCGGTGGTAAAGCTTGCCAGAGACTCGTTGTATAATGAGTATGGAGAAGAACTTCCGGCCTTGATGATATTTCCCTTGAAGAGCTTGAATTTCACTTCGCCGGTAACAGGCTTCTGAATCTCCCTGGTAAATGCAATAAGGCTCTGGGTCAGAGGTGTAAACCATTTGCCCTCGTATACCAGCTGAGCAAGGCGGTTTGCAACATCCTTCTTAAAGTCCATGGTATCACGATCAAGGCAGAGCTCTTCAAGCTGCATATGGGCTTCCATCAGGATGGTTCCACCGGGGGTCTCATATACACCGCGGCTCTTCATACCAACCACGCGGTTCTCTACGATATCTACGATGCCGATTCCATGCTTGCCTCCAAGGCGATTTAACTCACGGATAATATCCGCAGGCTTCATGGTCTTGCCGTTTACAGATTTGGGAACACCCTCTTCAAAGGTCATGGTAACATATTCTCCCTCTTCCGGAGCCTTTTCAGGTGTGGTTCCAAGAACCAGAAGATGTTCGTAGTTTGGTTCGTTGGAAGGATCCTCAAGCTCTAAGCCCTCATGGCTGATATGCCAGAGATTACGGTCGCGAGAGTAACTCTGATCCGTAGAGAAGGGAAGATTGATGCCGTGAGCCTTGGCATAGTCAATCTCATCCTGACGGGACTGAAGTGTCCACTTATCATCACGCCATGGAGCAATGATCTTAATATCCGGAGCAAGGGCCTTGATTCCCAGTTCGAAACGGATCTGGTCGTTTCCTTTACCGGTTGCGCCGTGGCAGATGGCTACTGCATTTTCCTTACGGGCGATCTCTACCAGCTTCTTTGCGATGCCGGGGCGTGCCATGGAAGTACCAAGAAGGTATTTGTTCTCATATACGGCATCCGCCTGTACACAGGGGACAATGTAGTCCTCGGCAAATTCATCTGTAATATCTTCAATATAAAGCTTTGTTGCTCCGGAAAGCTTGGCGCGCTCTTCCAGTCCGTCCAGTTCCTCTTCCTGACCACAGTCTACGCAGCAGCATACAACATCATAGTTATAGTTCTCTTTTAACCAGGGGATGATCGCTGTAGTATCAAGTCCACCGGAATAAGCCAATACAACCTTTTCTTTTGCCATGTTCTTTCCTTTCTTTTTCCATGAACCATGTCATGTTTTGTTACTGAGTAATTTCACAATTCCTAATATACACTAACGGCATTTTTGTTTCAAGTGTAATTTTATACATTATATTTTTATATAATCGAGAAAAAATACAACTAAGTCTTGAAAAGGTGGGAGAGGTTATGTATTATTATACAAAAGAAAAATAAAAATTATCTGACACCTTACGGGAAAAAGAGTATACTGTTATTGTTGCTGCTCGTTTATACGCAGGTGAGTAGAAAAAGGAAGAGAAGATGAAAGACATTTTAATCAGACCTTTTCAAATGGAAGATTATGAGAAGGTCCACAGGCTCTGGATGACCATCCATGGATTTGGAATAAGGTCCATTGATGATTCCAGGGAGGGAGTGCTCCGGTTTCTAAAGCGAAATCCGGGGATCTCCGTTGTAGCGGAAGAGAAGGGACAGATCGTGGGAAGCATCCTATGTGGCCACGATGGTCGAACCGGCAGTTTTTATCATGTATGCGTCAGAGAAGACAGACGACGACAGGGAATCGGGAAAGCCATGGCCACGGCGTGTATGGTGGCCCTTCAAAAGGAAAAAGTGAATAAAATATCTCTTGTAGCCTTTTCGGACAACAGGATCGGAAATCAATTCTGGAAGGAAGAGGGCTGGACAGAAAGAGAAGACTACAATTGTTATGATTTCTATTTAAACGAAGAAAATATTACCAGATTTAATCAATAACCGGATATAGAAAGGTCAAAGTTATGGAAAAGATACAGGGCGGTGCAACAGCGGCAAAAGGTTTTATGGCAGCACATACAGCAGCTGGAATCAAGTATAAGGACAGGGATGACATGGCACTTTTATACAGTAAGTTTCCCTGTAAGGCAGCGGGGACATTCACAAGAAATGTGGTAAAGGCAGCTCCGGTACTTTTCGATAAGAAGCTTGTGGAATCATCTGAACATATTCAGGCGGTGGTGATCAATGCAGGAATTGCCAATGCCTGTACCGGTGAGGAGGGGTATGGTTACTGCAAAAGAACGGCACAGGTGTGTGAAGAGGTTCTTGGAATAGAAAAGAACAGCACACTGGTGGCTTCTACCGGTGTGATTGGAATGCAGCTTCCCATGGAGAAGCTGGAAGCTGGAATCGAAGTACTTGCCAAGGGCCTTGAGGAGGGGATTCCTGCCGGAAATGCGGCAGCCCGTGCCATTATGACCACCGATACAAAGGAGAAGGAGGTGGCTGTGTCCATTACTCTTTCCGATGGAACAAAGGTCACCATCGGAGGAATGGCAAAGGGCAGCGGAATGATCCATCCGGATATGTGCACCATGCTCTGCTTTCTTACAACGGATGCAGTGATCGGAAAGGAGCTACTCTCTAATGCCTTATCGTCCGTTGTAGAGGACAGCTTTAATATGATTTCTGTGGATGGAGATACCTCCACCAATGATACTTGTCTTCTTTTAAGCAACGGAGCGGCAGGGAATGCAGAGATTCTGGAGGATACAGAGGATTATCAGAAGTTTTATGAGGCTCTTAACTTTGTGGCTCAGGAAATCGCCAAGAAGATGGCGGGAGACGGTGAGGGTGCAACGGCACTCTTTGAGGTGCTTGCCAAGCATTGCCGCAGCAAGCAGGAGGCAAAGATTTTTGCAAAGTCAGTGATCACCTCCAATCTCACCAAGGCTGCCATTTTTGGTCATGACGCCAACTGGGGACGTATTCTTTGTGCTCTGGGCTACTCCGGCTGTGATTTTGATCCCCTTAAGGTGGATCTTACCATTGAAAGCAAGGCGGGTAAGATCAAGCTGGTGGAAAACGGTGTTGCTCTTTCCTACAGTGAAGAGGAGGCGACAAAGGTATTGTCCCAGGAGAAGGTTACCTGTATCTGTGATATGAAACAGGGAAGCTGTCAGGCCTACGCCTGGGGGTGTGATCTGACCTATGACTACGTTAAGATCAATGCAGACTATCGCTCATAATGGGTGATGGAAGAACGGAAAAGAAAAAGAGAAAAGATAAGGGAGATATTGATTATGAAAGCAGATTCCATGCAGGATGCAAAGGCAAAGGCAGAAGTGCTCATCGAGGCACTTCCCTATATTCAGCGTTTTAACCGTAAGATCATTGTGGTAAAGTACGGCGGATCCGCAATGGTGGACGAGGAGTTGAAACAGCAGGTCATTCAGGATGTGACCCTTTTAAAACTGGTAGGTTTTAAGCCTATCATTGTGCACGGCGGCGGCAAGGAAATCAGTAAATGGGTGGCAAAGTCCGGAATGGAGCCGAAGTTTATCAACGGACTTCGGGTGACGGATGAACAGACCATGGAGATCGCTGAAATGGTACTAAACCGTGTCAATAAATCTCTTGTAGCCATGGTGGAAAAGCTTGGAGTTTCTGCCATTGGTATCAGCGGTAAAGACGGAGGGCTTCTGAAAGTGGACAAGAAGTACTCCCAGGGAGAGGACATCGGCTATGTGGGTGAGATCAAGGAGGTGGATCCGAAGATCTTATATGACATGTTGGAACGGGATTTTCTTCCCATTGTTTGTCCCATCGGTATGGATGATGAATATAACACCTACAATATCAATGCGGATGATGCAGCCTGTGCCATTGCTAAGGCACTTGAGGCAGAAAAACTTGCCTTCCTGACAGATATCGAAGGGGTGTATAAGGATCCGGATGATTCTTCTACCCTGATCTCGGAGCTTACGGTGACAGAGGCGAAGAAGTTGATCACAGAGGGATACATCGGTGGTGGTATGCTTCCGAAACTGAATAACTGTATTGAAGCCATTGAAGAAGGGGTATCAAGGGTACATATTCTCGATGGAAGGATCGCCCACTGTCTGCTTTTGGAGATCTTTACCAACAAGGGTATTGGAACCGCAATTTTAGAGGACGAACAGGAGAGATACTACAATGAATAAAGAGGAATATATCAGCTGTACCGATGAGAATCTGTTACATGTATATAACCGTTTTCCGGTGATCTTTCATCACGGGGAAGGGGTATATCTGTATGACACGGAGGATAGGAAGTACCTGGATTTTGCCAGTGGGATCGGAGTTATGGCCCTTGGCTATCACGACAGGGAATATACACAGGCCCTAAAGGAACAGGTGGATCAGCTTCTTCACACCTCGAATCTCTATTATCACCAGCCTTTGCATGATGCAGGTGAGGCGGTTTGCGAGGCCAGCGGAATGGATAAGGTTTTTTTTACCAATTCCGGAGCGGAGGCCATTGAAGGAGCCCTTAAAACAGCAAAGAAATATGCCTACTTGAAGCACGGCAGGAAAAATTACGAGATCATTGCCATGAACCACAGCTTCCATGGACGTACCGTGGGATCCTTATCGGTTACCGGTAATGAGCATTACAGGGAAGCCTTTTATCCTCTTATGGATGGAGCCAGGTTTGCTGAATTTAATGATTATGAAAGTGTTGCATCCCAGGTGAATGAAAATACCTGTGCCATCATAATGGAGACCATTCAGGGAGAGGGAGGGATCTATCCTGCAGATGAGAGCTTTTTGAAGAAGATTCGTTCTCTTTGCGATGAGAAGGGGATCCTTCTGATTCTAGATGAGATCCAGTGCGGCGTAGGGCGCAGCGGAAGTATGTTTGCTTTCCAGAAGTACGGTATCCGCCCGGATATCCTTACCATGGCCAAGGCTCTTGGGGGCGGGGTCCCGGTGGGGGCTTTTGCTGTTACAGACGAGGTGGCGGCCAACTCGCTTAAGCCGGGAGATCATGGAACCACCTATGGCGGCAACCCTCTGGTGACAAGAGCGGTGAAGACCTCCCTGGATCTAATGAAAAAGCGTAAGATCACAGACCACGTCAATGCCATGACACCCTATTTTGAAAACATATTGGAGGATCTGGTAAACCGCTATGATTTTGCAAAAGAACATCGCGGTATGGGCTTTATGCAGGGGATTGTACTGACCATTCCCGTGGGGGAAGTGGTAAAGAAAGGCCTTGAAGAGGGAATTATTTTACTTTCTGCCGGAAATGATGTCCTTCGTATGCTCCCTCCTCTTGTAATGGAGAAGGAAGGCTTTGACGAAATGCATGAAAAACTTACCCGGATCTTTGATAGCTTTGCGTGAGTTTTATCTTGTAAATCAAACAGAATTTTAATACAATAAAACCGTGCAGTTTCGTGGGCCTTCCAATTGGGAGGAACAATATGAAAAAGATAATGCGTGGATTTTTATTTACAGGACTGCTTTGCTTCCTTGTGGTATTTTCCGGTTGTTCTCACCCCTCCTATTTTCAGGGGAAGAATAATGGGACAGATGCCGGGAAGACAAAGCTTTCTTTAGGTTCAAAGCCGAAGGCAATGGATAAGGACTCTTCTTTATCATCTAAGGAGACAGAGAAGATCTATGTTCAGGTGGCGGGAGAGGTAACAAATCCCGGTGTGTATGAGCTTACAAAGGACAGCCGTGTCTTTCATGCCATTCGGGCTGCCGGTGGTCTGACAAAGAGAGCCTATGACCGGGATCTGAACCAGGCCGCTCCCTTAGAGGACGGGCAAAAGATCTATGTTTTGTCTCGAAAAGAGGCAAGGGGAGATCAGCAGCCGGCATCAAAGGACGTAGAAGGCGGAACCGGGCAGGGCAGTGATCTTGTGAATATTAATCAGGCAGATGAAAGTGCTCTGGTAAGGCTTCCCGGGATAGGAGATACCCGGGCACAGGCGATCCTTGGTTTTCGTAAGGAACATGGAGATTTTAAAGAACCGGAGGATATTACCCAGGTAAGGGGGATCGGACCTTCTATCTTCGAAAAAATCAAGGATAAGATAACAGTACAATAATACAGATCGTTTGGTTGAGGATAAAATGGCAAGAGTATTGGTAGTTGATGATGAGAAGTTAATTGTTAAGGGAATTCGTTTCTCTCTTGAGCAGGATGGTATGCAGGTTGACTGTGCCTATGACGGAGAAGAGGCTTTGGCGAAGGCGACGGAGGGAGAGTATGATATGATCCTTTTGGATGTTATGCTTCCCAAACTGGATGGTTTTCAGGTGTGCCAGCGGATTCGTGAATTTTCCACGGTTCCTATTATGATGCTGACAGCAAAGGGAGATGATATGGATAAGATCCTCGGCCTTGAGTACGGGGCAGATGATTATATCACAAAGCCTTTTAA
This sequence comes from uncultured Lachnospiraceae bacterium, assembly GCA_902803645.1. Classification (GTDB taxonomy): domain Bacteria; phylum Bacillota; class Clostridia; order Lachnospirales; family Lachnospiraceae; genus Weimeria. The sequence goes on from CADCQT010000176.1 coordinate 10,906, forward strand.
CATCTTAGAGGTTAAGGCAAGGATCAAGGCTGTTATGAGACGAAGCCACAGGAATGACGTTTCAAGAGAGAACAGCAGTCAGATCACCAGTGGTGATATCCGGATTGATAATGACAGCCGTCGTCTCTTCATCAAGGATAAGGAATTTAACCTGACAACCAAGGAATTCGAGATGCTTTGCCTTCTGGTTACGAATCCGGGCAAGGTATACAGCCGTGATGTGTTGCTTCGGGAGATCTGGGGGGCAGACTTCCCGGGAGATGCAAGAACGGTGGATGTTCATATTCGTCGTCTGAGAGAGAAGATCGAGCCAAACCCCAGTGAGCCCCGTTATGTTCATACGAAGTGGGGACTTGGTTATTACTATCAGAAATAAAGGTTGTTCGTACGATTATGAAGCGTTTTTCTCTACCAACTGTTTTTAATAGTCTTCGTGTCAGAATCTTTGTTCTGGTGCTTTTGATCGGATGGATTCCCGGCTCGCTGATCGGTGGTCTTTTCTTTCAGATGTACCAGAAGAAGGCGCTGAGTAACGATGCTGTGTCTATGACATCTCAGGCCCAGCTTCTTTCCAATCAGATCGTTACCACAGGGTATCTGTCCAATCCGGATATGGATGCCATCAATAACCAGCTTATGGCACTTGGAAATATCTATTCCGGCCGTGTCATGATCTTGAACAGTTCCCTGCAGGTCATTAATGACACCTATGATATCTATACCGGAAGGACCATGGTGTGGCAGAATGCCATCCTTGCCTTAAGGGGAAGGAGAAGTTCTACCTATGATGATGACAGTCATTGTCAGATCATAGCGGTTCCTATTATGGGGACAGGGGCAGGAAGTACAGTAGAAGGTGTTATTGTTATTACAAAATCCACAGATTACCTGGAACAAAACGTCAGCTTCTATACAAGGCTTCTTCTGTTCAGTGTACTGGTTTCCGGTATTCTTGCCACCATTGTGGCTCTGTTTTCCTCCAGTTATCTGACGGATCCTTTGCGGAAGCTTTCTGCTGCTATTTTAAACCGCCAGAACAGCGGGGAACAGGTTATGGTTTCAGATGTGGCTGAGACAACAGAAATCTCGAAGCATTTTAATGAGGTCATGACCCGTATGGATGAGATCGATGCTTCCCGGCAGGAATTTGTATCCAACGTGTCCCATGAGCTTAAGACACCCCTTACCTCTATGAAGGTGCTTGCGGATTCTCTTACTTCCATGGGAGATGAGGTTCCGGTGGAGCTCTATAGAGACTTTATGGATGATATCACCCATGAGATCGATCGGGAGACTAAGATCATCAACGATCTGTTATCTCTGGTTCGAATGGATAAGTCGGGAGTTACATTGAACATCGAAGCGAAGAACATCAATGAGATGTTAGAGCAGCTGATGAAGCGGCTTCGTCCCATTGCGGAGAAGAACCAGGTGGAACTGGTCATGGAGTCCTTCCGTCCGGTAACAGCGGAGGTGGATGAAGTGAAGTTTTCTCTTGCCATCATGAATCTGATTGAGAATGGAATCAAGTATAACCAGCAGGGGGGCTTTGTTCATGTGTCCCTTAATGCAGATCATCAGTATTTCTTTATCCGTGTAGAGGATTGTGGTATGGGAATTCCGCAGGATTCTTTGAATCGTATCTTCGAGAGATTTTATCGGGTGGACAAATCCCATTCCAGGGAGATCGGTGGAACGGGTCTTGGACTTGCTATTACAAAAAATGCCATTGATATGCATCATGGTCAGATCCAGGTTCACTCCATGGTAGGAGAGGGAACCACCTTTGATGTGCGTGTTCCTTTAAGCTATATTAAGGAGTCTTAAGTGAGAAAAAATAAGATAAAGAATCTGACAGGAATCCTTCTATGTTCCCTTGTTCTTCTTGGAACATTGGCCGGTTGCGGTAACAGGAGTTCCTCCTCAAAGGCCGCAAAGGGTGATTTTACAGTGTATTATCTGAATCAGACCAAGACATCCCTTTATCCGGTGAGGGTAAAGCTCAAAGAAAAGACCACGCCGGAGAAGATCAACTTTTTGATCTCAAAGCTGTCTACAGCAGTGGAGGATGCGGATTATACCAATCCCATTCCTGGTAGTGTCAGTGTGCGTCATACCACATTAAAGGGTAAGAAACTGGTGATCTCCTTCAGTAGGGATTATCAGACCTTAAATCCGGTTCAAGAAGCACTGCTTCGCGGGGCTGTGGTCAAGACGCTGATTCAGCTGGAGGGGATATCCTCTATCTCTTTTAAGATTGTGGATGAGGCTCTTTTGGATGCGCAGGGAAGTCCGGTGGGAGCTATGACAGAGGGTTCTTTTGTGGATGATTTTGGAAGCGAGCAGGATTCTGCCAGGGAGGCCCAGTTGACCCTGTTTTATCCAATGTCGGACGGAAGCGGTATTTATCGAGAGGTTCATGATGTTCATTACAATGAGAATGTTCCCCTGGCCCAGGTGGTCCTTCGGCAGCTGGGTAAGAATCCGGAACAGTCCAAGGCCCAGGCTGCAATTCCCTCTAATGTCAAGGTATTGTCTGTAAATACCAGTGGCGGAGTCTGCTATGTGGACCTGGATCAGTCCCTGTTCAGTAATGAGACTTTGGGTTATCAGAAGATGACCATATACTCGATTGTTAATTCACTTTGCCAGCTGGATCAGATCAACCGTGTTCAGATTCTGATCGGATCAGGTGACGGTGCATCCATCCTCGCATCCGACGATCTAAGTAATACCTATGCGGCAGATGATTCTTTGGTATTAAATCAATAATGAGGTAATGTTCTATGAATAAACGGCCGCTGCTTTTATGCAGCGCCGCTTATCTGACCGGAATTCTGTTCTTTCTTCGGAAGCAGCCTTTTTTGCTTCTTATTCTTCCCTTTTTGTTAATTTTATATGGACGTAGAAGACATACGGCTGAGGTGATAACAGGCGGTGTTTTTGTGATACTGTTTTTTATTCTTGGAAATGTTTTTTATGGACAGTTGGATACTGCTTATGAGATGGAGCATACCTTCTTTTTGGAAGATGGGGCACAGGTCTATCTGCAGGGTCAGATCAGCGGCAAACAGTGGAAGGGTGATAACTTATATATCACCTTGGATCATGTATATCTAAAAAAGAAAAAAGAGATTTCACTTCATACAAAGGTTCTTCTTCTTTGTGGTGAGGATACTTATCCGTATGGGGATGTTTTGCTTGTTAAGGGGAAGGTATCTTCGTTTTCACTACCGGGAAATCTGGGAGAGTTTGATGAAGCTTTCTATTACAGGTCCAAGGAGATCTGTGGAAGGGTGGTGGAAGGTGACTGTGAACGTGTTGCGGGGGCAACAGGGATAGCAGGGGGATGGGCCTTTTTGCAGGAAAATCTCTGGGTACTCCGGCGGCAGTTGGTGGCCGCCTATCTTAGGCTGATGCCGGGAGAGGAAGGGGGGATCATGGCCAGTGTCTGTCTAGGAGACCGTTCCGCTCTTGATTTTGATGTAAAAAGTCTTTTCTCGGATTCCGGTATTGCTCATATTCTTGCAATTTCCGGATTACATATCTCCCTGGTGGGTGGATTTGTATATCGCCGGTTAAAAAGAAGGGGGTTATCCTTTGGAAGAGCGGCCCTTATCAGTTCTCTTGTGGTGGCCGTCTATGCTCTGCTTTCTGGAGGAGGGGTCTCGGTAAAGCGGTCTGTTTTTATGTATCTTGTGCTCATGGGGGCAAAGATCAGTGGCGAAGCCTATGATCTGATCTCAGCAGCAGCTCTTTCTGCTCTGATTCTTTTGGTTTTATCTCCCCTTTCCTTACATGATAGCGGACTGTTGTTATCCTTTGCGGCAGTCTTTGGGGTGGGTGGTTTTGTACTTCCTATGAGTGAATCCTATCTACAGGTACAAAAGATGCGATATGAAGCCAATCATAAAATGATAAAAGGGGAACACTTTCAGGCGACAGCTCTCCAAAGTCTTTTTGGAAGCCTTCTTTCTGCTATGGGGATACAGATCTTTATGCTGCCTGTTACAGCGGGATTGTTCCATCAGGTGTGCCCCTACACCGTCTTTTTGAATGTGATGGTGATTCCTCTGCTTTCTTTGGTCCTGTCCTGGGGACTTATGGGAGGAGTCTTTGGTCTGGGTTCTGCCGTTATGGGAGGGATCCTTCTTTGGCCCTGCCATAAGATCTTGTATCTTTATGAAATGCTAAGTGATAGGACACTCTCCCTTCCCTTTGCCACAGTATCGGTAAGAACCCCTTCCCTTATTGTGGTGATAATCTATTATACCACGTTGCTTATTTTGCCTAAGGTGACCTGGCAGGTGGTCTCTTCCCTAAGGAAGCAACAGGACAAGAAGCTTCCGTGGAAGAAAAAGCGTTATTTTGGTGTGTTTGGAAATAAAAAACTGGAGCTTTCCTTTTGCTTTTTGATGACATTCCTTGTGTTGCTAATTTTCTATCGGCCTGCAGATACCGGGTTTGTCATGCTGGATGTGGGGCAGGGGGATGGCCTTGTGGTCACCTCTGCTGGTGGCAGTGTGGATCTTATTGATGGAGGCAGCAGCCAGAAAAGCAGGGTGGGGGAATATACTATTCTTCCATACCTTAGAAGTCAGGGGATCTCCCGGGTGGACCACTGGTTTTTGACGCATATGGATACAGATCATGTTAGTGGCTGCCTTGAACTGCTTCAAAGGAACTTTCCTATAGGGGAGGTACTTATGCCCCAGGCGGTGGACCGTTCCCATGAGAACTATAAGCGGATCAAAGACCTATGTAATGAGAAAAAGATTCCAATCTATTATCTACTGAGTGGTGATGTACTAGGGGAGAAGGATGTTACTTATCGGGTGATTTATCCGGATGAGAAGGGCAGCTGTGAGGAGGATGGCAATAATGAAAACAGTCTGGTGATGCTGCTTTCCATGAAGGCAAAGGGGGGAAGGACCTGCCGGATTATGCTGACGGGAGATCTTGGCAGCAGGCAGGAGGAGAAAATACTGCAGAATACAGCCTATCGAAGGCAGCTTACAGAAGATTTGGAAGGTGGTAAGGTGGATGTGCTAAAGGGAGGACACCATGGAAGCAACGGCTCAAACAGCCTACCCTGGCTAAAGGCACTGGATCCGGATCTTTGCCTGATCTCTGCAGGAAAGAAAAATCGTTACGGTCACCCGGGCAGGGAGACGATGGAGCGACTGAAGGAGGAAAAGATAAAAGCTTTGGTGACCAAAGACAGGGGAGGAATCTTCTTTACCTATGACCGGAAAGGCGGTTTATGGCAGGTGCGGACTTTCCGCTAGGAGATATTTGTAGTAGAATAAGGAACAGACTGTAAAATCACAGGTTAGGAAGAGGATATATGCATGCGTTCCATTGATCATGATATTGCAAATGGCAATTACAGACATTTATACCTTCTGTTTGGAAGTGAACATTATTTGATTCGGGGTTATCGGGACAAGCTTCTGGAGGGTCTTCATGTGGTAAAGGAAGAAGGGGATATGAATTTCACCTGGATCCGAAACCGCTCTGTTACCGTGGCAGAATTGATGGAACAGGCGGATACTATGCCTTTTTTTGCAGATGTACGAGTGATCCTGGTGGAAAATTCCGGGTTCTTTAAGGGCAGCTCTAAGGCAAATGAAGAACTGGCAGAATACTTTGGCCGGATCCCGGAGAGTACCATTTTGATCTTTACGGAACAGGATGTGGACAAGAGGGGGAAGGTTTATAAGGGGGCGGCTAAGGCAGGCTGCGCCGAAGAGATGAACATGCCGACGGAAAGGGAGCTGATGTCTTGGATTGGAGGCCGGTTGAAGGAGGCTGGACTTTCCATGAAGACGGAGGCCTGGAGAGAGTTTTATAAAAGATGTCAGTCTTCTATGGATCTGATGGATCAGGAAAGCCAGAAGCTCATCGCCTATTGTCTTCAGAAGGAGGGCATTACGAAAGAGGATGTGGAGAAGGTTTGTGTCAATTCTGCTGAGTCGAAGGTTTTTGATTTAATCGATGCCATGGCCAGCCGTAATGGAAAGCGGGCCATGCAGGTATATCAGGATATGCTTCTTTTGGATGAACCGCCTATGGCGATCCTGGCTCTTATCGTTCGGCAGTTTCGTCAGCTTCACAGCCTTAAGGAGATGGAGCAGCAAAGATTGAGCGGGGAGAGGGAGAAGGAACTTCTTCATCAGAAAAGTGACTATGTTCTTCGAAAGCTTAAGGGCTATCTTCGTAATTTTAAAAATTCTGAGATCGAGGAGGTTCTTAGAATGGCAGCAGAGAATGAAGCGGCCTTTAAGAGTGGAAGATTGGATGAGAGAATGTCAGTGGAACTTCTGATCCTGGGTTTCACCCGATAAGAAATGTAAAAAAGGGCGGCCTGCCAAAGCAAGGCCGCCCTCCTTTACGGGTAAAATAAAACACCAGGTATGACGGTACCTGGTGCTTATTAATAACTTGTGTTCGCTTATGCTAAAGCGTTAACAGCCTTAGTCAGACGGGATACCTTACGAGCAGCATTGTTCTTATGCATGATACCCTTACCTGCAGCCTTGTGGATTACCACGTT
>CADCQT010000177.1 GCA_902803645.1 uncultured Lachnospiraceae bacterium
GTTTACCCAGTGTGATATCGATATCCTGGGTGAGCCAAGCAATCTTGCAGAGATCGAGCTGATCACAGCCACCACCACCTGTCTTGGCAGGCTGAATTTTAAGAACTTTGAGATCCGTATCAATGAAAGAAGGATCTTAAAGGCAATGGCTGCCTACGCAGGCTTCGAAGAGAAGGATTACGATGGTATCTTTATTACCCTGGATAAGATGGATAAGATCGGTCTTGAGGGCGTAGAGTCAGAGCTGATGGCAGACGGTTTTGCAGAGGAGTCTGTTAAGAAGTATACACAGATCTTTGGTGCGCTTGAGGATAAGCGGGATGTGGCAGAAGGTGTATCCTATATCAAGGAGAAGCTGGGGGATTTCCTGGATCAGGAAGTGGTGGATTCTTTGACGCAGATCGCCTTTGCTGTTAATGCCAATAAGGCGGCGGATTTTGAGCTTGTATTTGATCCGACTCTGGTGCGTGGAATGGGATATTATACCGGTACCATCTTTGAGATCGCAATTCCGGAGTTTGGCGGAAGCTGCGGAGGCGGCGGACGTTACGACAATATGATCGGCAAGTTTGCGGGACATGATGTTCCGGCCTGCGGATTTTCCATTGGATTTGAGCGGATCATTCTTCTCCTGATGGAGCAGGATTTTAAGATTCCGGAAGCTCCTGAGAAGACAGCGTACCTGGTGGAGAAGAAGTATCCGGCAGAGAAGCTGGCAGAGGTCATGAAACAGGCGGCCGAGGCGAGAGCCGAGGGACATACCGTTCTTGTGGTCCGTATGAATAAGAACAAGAAGTTCCAGAAGGAACAGCTTATGAAGGAAGGATACGAGCAGTTCGTAGAATTCTATAATAATTGATGCCATCACCACGAAGGAATTCGCGATGGATGATAGATAGTTTTTAGGAGGAAGTAAACGTATGATGCAGTCACGTACCCATACCTGCGGTCAGTTAAGGATCGAGAATGCAGGAGAGAAGGTTCGTATTTGCGGATGGCTTGAGAATATGCGTGAGGTGGGAGCGAACCTTGCTTTCATCGTTGTTCGTGATTTCTATGGAACAACTCAGGTCACAGCAGAGACAGAAGAGATGGTTAAGATCTTCAAGGAGATCACAAAGGAGTCTACGATTGCGGTAGAAGGTGTTGTTCGGGAGAGAAGTTCTAAGAACAATAAGATCGCAACCGGTGAGATCGAAGTGGTTCCGGAGAAGGTTGAAGTATTGGGTAAGTGTCGTTACAACGAGCTTCCCTTTGAAATCAATCATAGCCGTGAGGCGGATGAGTCCTTCCGTCTGAAGTATCGTTATCTTGATCTTCGTAACCCTGAGGTCAAGAACAATATCATCATGAGAAGCAAGGTAGTGGCTGCCCTTCGTAAGGCTATGACAGACCATGGTTTTATGGAGATTACCACGCCTATCCTTACAGCGTCTTCTCCAGAGGGAGCAAGAGACTATCTGGTACCGGCCCGTAAGCATCCGGGTAAGTTCTATGCGCTTCCCCAGGCACCCCAGCAGTTCAAGCAGCTTCTGATGGTATCCGGTATCGATCGTTATTTCCAGATTGCACCTTGCTTTAGGGATGAGGATGCAAGAGGAGATCGTTCACCGGGAGAGTTCTATCAGCTCGATATGGAGATGGCTTTTGCTTCTCAGGAGGACGTTTTTGCGATCTGTGAGGATGTGCTTCCTCCGGTCTTTGCAGAATATGGTAAGTATGACCGCGCTTCAGAGGCTCCATTCAAGAGGATTCCGTATCTTACAGCTCTTGAGACCTATGGCTCCGATAAGCCGGATCTTAGAATTGACCTTACGGCTGTTGACGTAACAGATACTTTCAAGGGTGCAGGCTTTGGTCCTTTTGATGAAGAGGGTGCTGTGGTCAAGGCGGTTGTTATTGATAACTTCCATGAGAGTCGTAAGTTTATCGATAAGAACTGTGATGCGGTTGAGGTTCAGGCCGGAGCGAAGCCATACTGGTTCCGTGTGGATGAAAACGGCGAGATCGTTGGTGGTATCAGCAAGTTTGTTAAGCCGATCCAGGATGCAGTGGTAAGTGCCTTAGGTCTTGAGAAGGATACTCTGGTGGTTCTGTCCGCCGGCAAGAAAAATCTTGCCCAGAAGGTGGCAGGTGTTGCGATCAAGACATTCGGCGCAGCTGTTCCCGGTCATATGGATAAGGAGCAGTACAGCTTCTGCTGGATCGTTGACTTCCCTATGTATGAGCTGGGAGAAGAAAGCGGTGAGCTGGAGTTCTGCCATAATCCTTTCTCTATGCCAAAGGGTGGCCTTGAGACACTGCTGAAGGCAGAGAAGGGTGAGATCGATCCTCTTACCATTATGGCAGATCAGTACGATCTGGTATGTAATGGCGTGGAGCTTTCCTCTGGCGCTGTACGTAACCATGATCCGGAGATCATGGTTAAGGCATTTGAGATGGTTCGCCTGGGCGAGGATGATGTTAAGGCCAAGTTCCCGGCCATGTACAATGCATTCTGCTATGGGGCACCACCACATGCAGGAATCGCACCCGGTGTGGATCGTATGGTTATGCTTCTGGCCGGTGAAGATTCCATCCGTGAGATCATTCCGTTCCCGATGAACAAGAATGCACAGGATGTTATGATGAGTGCGCCTGGTTATGTTACCGATGCACAGTTGGAGGAGTTGCATATTGCTGTAACAGAAACAGAAGAATAAAAGTAAGAGACCCGTACAAGTTTTTGACTTTGTATGGGTCTTTTTTTGTTAAATCTATATAAAAAGAGGAGATTGTCTGATAATATAGGAATATGATTGAGAAACTCGCGCACGGATGTATATGGGAGATCACAAAATGAAAGAATCGTATCATTTTTCGGGCAAAGAGGCGGAGGATCTGCGTCAGTTTCCGGCGTTGCTTGCCATATTTGAGAATGTAGACGGAACAGAAGAACTTCTTTTGGCCAGCGATGCGCTGTTGTCTGTGCTGCAGGTCCCTCGGGAAGAGGAACAGAAGGTATTTCAGGATGGATTGAAGCTGACCTTCCACTGGAGAGGAGCGGAGGGGAAGGAAATCGTTCTGGCGGGTAAGTCTGTGGAGCGCAAGCGGATGGGGCATATCCTGTTTTATGTTACCTATGTGGATGAGACGGCTTTGTACCAGGAGATTCGTAAGGGGAGAGCCGGGGTAGAACGCAGGAACAATATGCTGGAGAAGGTACTTCACACCACCCAGGCATGCCTGTTCTGGAAGGATCTGGACCGGAAGTTTATCGGTGTCAACCAGGCCTTTTTAAATGCCTACGGTTTTGAGTCGGCAGAGGATATCATCGGTAAGACGGATGAGGA
>CADCQT010000178.1 GCA_902803645.1 uncultured Lachnospiraceae bacterium
AGGGTCAGTCCCTCTTTTTCGGCTGCCCCAAGCCTTTCTATGATGTCTTCCCCCACTATCTCTCCCGGTACCAGAAGGGGAATTCCCGGAGGATATATACTCCAAAGTCCTCCTGCCATGCATCCCTTCGCATCTTCTAAATTGACCCAGCGAATCGGCATATTTTCCGAACAGAAAATGGGGAGCTTTGCCTTTGGCCGAAGGTCATACAGATACATACTTCCGGCTCTATCCTTTGCATCATCTTCCGGTTTTTCCTTTTCTGCTCTCGCCTGCAAATGTTCCATGGCTTTTAACAGTCTGTCATATCCTTCCACAGTGTCCATCACCGATGTCATAGCAAGAGCATGATGTAAAGAACACATCTCAAGCTCCAAATCTTCTTTTTCCCGGAACTGCTCCATGATCTCTCCTCCGGATAGACCTTCTCCTGTGATCACCAGCTTGCCGGGATCCATCTCCCAGCTCTCTTTTTCCCAGAATCCCACTTTTGTATAGGAAGATACTGCCCTTCGAATATTCTGTATTCTCTCTACATATTCTCTCAGAGCAGCTTCACCCTCCTCCTCTAAAAAGCGACAGCAGGCATCCATGCCTCCCATCAACAGGTAGGAAGGGGAGCTGGTTTCAAAATAATCGAAATACTTATCCACTTTCCACCTGGGGATTCGGCTATTATTGTTCATAAGTAGTGCTGCAGTTTGGGTAAAACTCGGCAGAGTCTTATGTAAGCTGAGGATCACCCCATCTGCCCCCTGGTGAATGGGATTCTCCGGAAAATAATGCTCCAACCGTTTGCGTTCTTTTCGAAGACCAAGATGAGCTCCATGGGCTGCATCTACGATCAGGATCACTCCATACCTATGACAGACTTCTGAGATCCTTTCCACATCCGAGCACACCCCTTCGTAGGTAGGACTGGTGAGGACAAAGGCCCTAACCGGATCTCCTTCTCCTTTCCTGCTCGCCAGCATCTTCTCCAGAGTTTGTGGATCTATGGGTCCACAAATACCCTCAGAAGACAGTGGAGGATAGATATAGCTGCATTTTAGCTGTCGTAAAATTGCCCCGTGATAGACTGATTTGTGGCAATTCCGTGCAAGTATTACGGAATCTCCCGGCTCTGTTGCCGCTGTGATAGCGGTAAGAAGCATATCCGTAGATCCGCCTACCGACAGGTTACAAATGTCGCAATCATAGAGGGTAGCAAACCGTTCTTCTAATTCCTTTAGTATTCCTTGTGGCTGATGGAGATTATCAAACCCGTCGATCTCTGTAATATCTATAGAATAAGGCTCCGGAAAGGGAAGGGGAATGCGCTTATGTCCCGGCATATGTAAAGGATAGGGATCTCCCTGGCGAAGTTTTCCTAACCGATCCAGAAGTCCTTCTCTCTTTTCCATGGCTCTCCCTCCCTATAACGAATCTTTCCTTTAACTAATCCAGATACCTTCCCAGTCCCGGCATCCAGTCTCCAAAGAATATCTCTTCCTTCTCCAAGGTCTCCCAAACCGGCTCTATAAAAAGTGATAACTGCTGATGTACTTCTTCCCAGGTAGGAGACTTGATCTGGTGACGTCTTAACAGCACCTTCCATTTCTTTTTCAGGAAAGGGCTGTTGCTGTAACCTGCCCACAACTGATAAGTACTTTTTTTCGCACTTCTTCCGCTATTCCGAAGCCGCTTCCCTATGGCTTCGGTTACATCACGTCCGGACATAGGGGTCGTGCTGATCAGGTCATAGAGTTGAAGATATTCTTCCATTTCATTTAGTAATTCCAGTTTTTCCATGATCACATTTACATGATCCGCCGCCTCTTCCTCCGATGGATAGCGGTGGACCGGAATCTTTTGAATTTTTGGATCAAAAAATTCAAAATCCTCATCCTTGGGGAAGACCCCCTCCTGAGCTCTGTCGATTCGGATCTTCAATGGAAAATACATACCATCGTAATGAATCTCTACCCGTTCCTTCGCTCCGATGCTTTTGATCTCCAGCGGCAGTTTCTCCTTAGAAGCATCCATCTGCAGTTTCATCAGAAGTCGCTCTCTGAAGTCACTTTTCATCTGGCAGCCCGGTACGAAACCGTCATTTTTGGTAATCCTTTCATCTTCGGCGTAATAAAAACCCAGTCCCTCTTCTAATACATGTCGATCCTGGGCCGGATCCAAACTACCGGGTGTTACCAGCCACATCTGCTCTAGAAATCCGTTTTTCCTTAGCATGGACAGAAAAAGTCCCATCATGTACCAGCCAAAGACCTGTGCAAAAGGCAACTTATGTTCTTCCGAATACTTTGTTAAGTCTACCCGGTTCATCATTACAACCACACTCCGATCATGGATTGCACCTTTTTCAGCACCTGGCGTTCTCTTGCATATTCCATCAACTTATCCACCTGCTTACTTTCGTCCCGGATATAAGCAAAGACCCCTTCCCGGAAATCATCCCGGTCCAGCTTCTCTTGATATTTTAATACATCACAGATCAGTCGGTCCTTATCATAGATCTTCATTTCACTTCCGGCAACATCCACCGTTGTGACTCCCAGCTCCATGACCTCCGGCTCTGTATAGCAGGGAGTGACAATGGGATATTCAATTTTAAATCTGGATTTACTGGTATTCTTGCTGATGGCAATGCTCCAGCCAAAAGGACGCTGCTTAAGATAGCCGTGATAATAGAGAGCACTTCCCAGGGTCAGGATCCCATCCGGATACATGGCAACAATCAGTTGCTCTTCCGAGTAATCCCCGGACTTTGTGGTATAATATCCACTCTTTACCCGTGTCAGACTTCCTTCTTCTACAAATTGCAAGATTCTTCGATAATCAATCCCCAGATCTGTTATGGCCTTGGTCTTCACAAGGCCCTTTCCAGCCTCCACCAGTTCCTGAATACATTCTAATTCATAGATCTTCTTTTCTTCCCGATCCATTGGAATATCTGTTTTCATTTCCAACCCCCGGCATTTTTGCCACGCATTATCCATTTACTTGGTAAAAATATACCTTCATTATAACAGAACTCCCTAAATTTTGCGATTTTTCTTGCGAAAGATATCCATACCCGATATCATGGATATGAAAGACACTATTTTTTGTCTGAACCCTTTTTGCAGACATAATTTCACCTGAAAAGGAGGAATATGGAACATTCCCTTACCAGAAGTCCTTCTCGCAAAGTGTTAGAAGAGTCCATTCGTCGTATCTTAATGACAGAGACCTTACAGGAAGGATCGAATCGTCACTTCAAAAGTGCCAAGGATTTTATGCCTTTCTTCGAATCCCTTTACCCTGCCACCGATGCTTTAACCAAGCAGGTACAGCGCGCCATCAAGGCTATGGACATGCCAAGGGATTCCAAGGGCTATTTTATCATCGATAAGACCAGGGCTCAGCTGGAGAAAGACAAGGAACTATCGAGAATGCTTCACATGACCTGTTCCGAAGTAGTAGATCTCCCGGATCTTGAGGTACTTTTTCTTAAGACCTCTTCTTCCTACAAAAGTTATCTGCTGCAACTGATCAGCGAATCTGAGACATTACAAGACAAATTCATAACGGTTGCCGACTCATCCAATGGATTGATCTTTTTGACCGGCAACAAAAATCTGCTGCAGGCGCAGCTAAAGAAACTGGAGGAACTTTCATGAAAATCCGTTCACTGGCGGCGTGTTTTTTAACTGCTGCCATCACTGTAACCGCTTCCCTTGGTCCGGTTCTTCTTCCTGTAAGAGCCGAGGCCACCACGACAAAGACATCCGAGGTCAGCTGGCCCAAACCTGGTCATGTGAATTCCAAATGCGCTGTTCTAATGGATGTTGACACCGGAACAGTCTTATACAGTAAGCATCCGGATAAGCAAAAATATCCGGCGAGTATCACCAAGGTCATGACTGCTCTTCTTGCTTTGGAGAACAGCAATCTCTCCGATGAAGTGGATTTTTCCGAAGAAGCTGTTTATAAAAACGAAGGTAATACTTCTCATATTGCCCGCCAGGTCCACGAGAAGATGACCATGGAGCAGACCCTTTACGGCATGATGTTGGAATCTGCCAATGAATGTGCCTGGGCCATTGCTGAAACCGTTGGGGGCAGCGAACCAAACTTCGTCAAGATGATGAACAAGAAAGCGAAGGAACTGGGTTGTACCCACACGCATTTTAACAACCCCAATGGTCTGCCGGATCCCAAGCATAAGACAACAGCCATGGATATGGCCCGTATCGCCAGAGCGGCCTACCAGAATCCCGCTTTTGCCAAGATTGTTGGTACCAAGAGCTATCAGATTCCCAAGACCAACAAGCACAAGACCAAGACCCCTTTGAACAACCATCATTGTATGTTGAATTACTATCATACCTCCCGCTTCTTATATAAGTACTGTATGGGAGGTAAAACCGGTTACACCACCAAGGCTAATTCGACACTTGTGACCTATGCCAAGAAGGGCAACACCACCCTGGTCTGTGTTGTATTGGATGCCCACAATCCGGATCATTATACGGATACCACCAATCTCTTTAATTGGGGCTTCAAGAATTTTAAGAGCATCAAGGTTTCTGAGCTTCGGGATTTTTCACAGTCCAATGTTTTTACCGGGAACAACGGACTCGGACAGAATCTGGCCCTTGTTGAACCAGCTGAGAATTCCACTGTAATCGTTCCAAGAAGTGCTGATTCATCTGATATTACCATGGAAGTAACACCTTCCCCCTCAAAGGATGAAAAGGTGGTTGGTCTTCTCCGGTTTACCTACGCTAACCATGAAGTTGGTAATGTACAGCTTCGCTCTACAGAGAAGGATAGTGACAGCTATCCTTTCCACAATGTTAAGAAAGAGAATTCAAAAGATGACTACATCCAGATCAATCCTCTTGTAATCATTGCAGCTGTGGTATTAGCCGTTATCATTCTTTTTCTTCTCTTCTTCGGACTGAGGAAATTAAATGATACCATTTCCATTACCAGACGTGATCGTTATTCTGCGCGAAAAGGACAGCAGTCCTATCGAAAGATCAGAAGAAATGACAGACGCCGCTGATCTGTTTCTATTATTTCTCTATTAGGTAGAAAGCTTCGCAAGATTTCATATTCTGCGAAGCTTTTTTACACTTTATTGCTTTGAATCCTAATTGTATCAACAACTTTTCCACGAAATGTTGATAACTTTTCACTTTTATTCAAAGCGACTGCAAATAGTGTCTCTTTTGTTTATAAGACATTTTTATTCCAATTTTTTCCTTCTCACTTCCGTAATTCGTCATAATCTAAGACGTACACAATTATCTGACATTTTATCAATAACCATTTCGTAGCATAATTCAGCACTGATTTCTCCACTTCAAGCCTCACGGAACGTTTATATCTGCTAGATATTGTATCCTCAACTGGGACAAAAAAAGCCGACTGGGTAGTTTTCCACAATCCCATGTTGGTATTGTGGAAAATTTTCCGTCGACTTTATAAATCATATAAACTTTTCAGTTAATTGTAGCAGATCACTTACAGACCCTTTTTGCAATCAACTTGCAAATGGGATTTCCCTTAGAGGAAAACTTCTCCTCATATTCTGTCATAATATTTCCTTCATTCAAAATCGGATCATGATGAAGGTCTCTTGTAACAACTTCTAACTTCCAGCCTGGAGTCTGTTCAAACTCTTCTACCGAGAAGGTGAACAGATCCTGGTTATCCGTCTTAAACTCAATGACTCCATCTTCCCTCAGGATCCGGTGATACTGTTCCAAAAATCTATGGTGCGTCAAACGACGCTTTGCATGACGATCCTTAGGCCATGGATCCGAGAAATTCAGGTAGATCTTGTCCAATTCACCTTCTGCAAAAATATCACCGATCTCTGCCGCATCAAAACACAGGAATTTCAGGTTCTCCGGTGCCTCTTCACCTTCTGCCTCCATCTTCTGCAATCCTCTTAAAAGGACAGAGGAATAGCGCTCCATACCGATGAAACCGGCCTCTCTATCCCGTACAGCCAGCTGTGTGATAAACTGTCCCTTTCCCATACCGATCTCGATCCGTACCGGCTTATTTTCGAAGAAATCCCTGCTCCAGCATCCCTTATGCTCTGCCGGATCATTGACACAGTATTTACTCTCTGCTACCGCCTGATCTGCTCCCGGAATATTCCTAAGTCTCATATCGTTTCTCCTTATTTTCTCTTGCAAAAAGAAAAGCCCTAACTCCGCGGTGCTCCGCAAAATTAAGACTTCCACCATGCGCGATCAGGGGTTCGAACCCTGGACAC
>CADCQT010000179.1 GCA_902803645.1 uncultured Lachnospiraceae bacterium
TGCGAGAAAATCAATGCTTTTGACGATGAAACAAGAGAAAACCCTATTGAAAATGATATGGGTACCTCGGGGTACCTTAAAATTGTTTCATTTAAAGCAAAAGAAAAAAGCCTTGAATCCGCTAGAACTCAGGCTTTTATCTAAAAACTTAATATGCGGAAGATGGGACTTGAACCCACACGACATCGCTGCCACAAGATCCTTAGTCTTGCTCGTCTGCCAGTTCCGACACTTCCGCCCACGCTTATGTCGCGCAACAGATAGTATTATGCACTATCCCAGCGAATATGTCAACAGGTTTTAGAATATTTTTCATATTTTTCAAAAATATCTTTAGAAAATATCCCCAGAGAACAGACTGTTTTTAATATACCGCCAATACAGGTATTTCCACTTCCCTTTCTGTTCATAGATCCGGCGATACAAACGATCCATACATTTCCCTGCCTGCAGCAACATTTGCCCTTCCACACCATCCTTTCCGTATAGACAGGCCTGCATTCCGGATAGGAAGATCACCTCATCCTCTTCCAAACAGCCTACGCAGCGAAGGCGAAACTCCTGCAAGGTCTCCCCTTCCGTTAATTCATACCCCAATACCTTCAATAGCCTCAGATTCATACGGCACAGACTCTGGTAGCGCTCGGGCAGGGACATATGCCGGTATCGCCACTTTGTCACAAGGTTTGTGACCACAAGGCAAAGGCATATCAGCAAAAGTAGCAGCCCTGTGAAAAGAAACACCCCAAAAACCCAGGATATTGCCGGCGAGGACACTTTTTCCTGCTTCCCGGAGTTATCGTTAGCCCCATGTTTTTTCCCCTGTACATGCTTTCGGTAATGTTCTGTAGGATCATACACCGCGTCGCTCCTTTGACGATCCTGATCCTCCCAGGAAGAAATAACCTTCTTTCCCGGCGTAGGCTCAAAGGCCAGCCAGCCAAAACCTTCTATATAGGCCTCCGGCCAGGCATGAGCATCATTGGAGGATACGGTCACACATTCCCCGCTCTCTCCCCTGACACAATACCCCTGTACATAGCGGGCAGGGATTCCCAGAGATCTGGCCAGGATTACAAAAGCGCTGGCGTAGTAACTGCAGTACCCCTTTTTCTTCTGAAAAAGAAGATGATCCAGAAAGCCTGCCTCGTCCTTAATATCCTCCGGAAGTTTTCCCGGGGAAAGAGAATATTCCATCTCGGAAAGCAGGGATTCAATCTTAAGCAGCTTGTCATAATTGCTCTCAAGTCCCTCCAGTTCCTGCTGGATATAGGTCCTGGCCCGACTGGAGATCTTTGTCTCGGGAAGATAGGTATTGTAGACCCATGAAGCCCTGAGGTTAAGAGGCTCTTTTTCCATGGTAGAGGACTGGTTCCTCAGGAAGGTTTGAAACTCCTTATCATCCCGGTTCAATCTGTAATAGGAAATATCATACATTGTATCATACCCCAATTGGGAGGATGCCAGAATATCGTCCCCCTTTCCCTGGACATCACTGCCTTTTATGTGGATATAACTCACATTGGTATTCAGGGGAGCAAACACATATTGTGTCCTGAAATCCAGATATCGGATCTTAAGATCCACCCGACGCATATACTTATCCCGGAGATTTCCGGCCTTTGTATTGATATTACGGATGATCTCGTTGTACTCCTCATTACGGAAGGGCTGATCTCCCTCCAGGGTCGTTTTCCAGCCCCTTCCGTTAAAACGGTCAAAGGTCTTACCGCGAAGATACAGAACCGAGCCGCTGTTTTTCCCCAATTGCACTTCCATCACATCTCTGGGATCCGATTCGGAGAGTTTGGCCACAAATTCCCCATTTTCGCTGAAGCCGATTTGACGCTCATAATCGTCCTGTCCCGAGAGGCGGTTCTGTAGTCGGATAAAAACATCCACCGTCCTCTCCCAGATCCTGACCGTAAAGCTCCAGTCAAAGGGCTTTGCTGAGGTAGGAATTGCAAAAACCAGAAGACAGAGGAGCAAGAGAACGGGAGAAATGGCCACCAGATGCTTTTTAGGCTCCGTATCTCCGGACTTTTTCCAATGCGCCTGCACTTCTTCCACACTTCCGGCCAGAATCGGAAGGATTCCAATGGCAAACACCCCCTTGGGAGGGGATACCTGCAGGAACATACCTGCCAAAAGTGCCACCAGAGGAAGAAGGGTTATAAACCGGCGCACACCGGCCAGCTGCATATGGAAGACAAGCAGACAGACCAGAACCGTCAGGGAGATGATCGCCATGTTTTTTCCATATTGCTGCAGGATATCCCCCCCTCCGGCAGAGCCATCTGATATAACGGTAAGCAGGGTCACAAGCCCCAGAAATGCTATAAGAAGGATCCGAAGTCTTCCCTGACAATACCTGGCGATCATGGAAATTGCAATGATCATGGCAGAGAGAAAAAATGCTCCCTTAAGATCTCCGGCAAACAGGTTCAGCCGTAGCCCGTAAGCCTCTGCCAACAGACATAAAGGTATCATATAGATCAGATCATAGAGATAAACCATCATTATAATACCTCCGTCAGTTCCGTGTCAGAAGATATACCTATCACCCGGATATTGGGGATCCCCTCCAGTACCGGAGGAGCCGTCTTTTCTTGTATCATGCAAATCAGGACAAAAACTCCGTTACCGGCCAGGGACTGCACCAGCTGAATACCGATCTCGGTCATCTCATAGGCCACATAGATCACAAGCCTTGCCTCTAACAGTTCCCTGGCTCCCAGCATGGTCGCCAGAAGCCGCTGGGGCTTATAGGATCTATGGAATTCCACCCCGGAGATCCTCTGGTAGTAGCGGTCAAAATCATCCATTCCGGAAATTTCTTCACAGGCAAGGTTGTCCTGCATATAGTAGGTCTTAGAAGAGATCCGCTTTCCTGTATAAAAGAGCGCCAGAGCCAGAACCGTCTCCAAAACCTTGTTTTCTAAGGGAAGATACTGATATTCATCCTCTTCTTTGCGGTATGTGGTGAACAGAATTGCGATCCCCTGTTGCCCCTCTCCAATCCTTTTTCGGATCATCCATTCATTCTGCCGGGCGCTGACCTTCCAGTTGATCTGTCTGAGATCATCTCCCGGTTCATAGCGGCGAACCAGTACATCCGGACGGGTATCCGCCATAGCAAACTCCCTGGTGGCGATCCCAAGCTCATCCATACACCGAAGTTGCTCAAGCTGTACAAGCCGGGGCCGTACGACCGCCTTCAAAGGTTCCCGGTTGCGGTAGGTAAGTCTTATCAACCGGAAATAATCTGTGGCTTCGATCTCCTTGACTCCCACCAGGTAACTTCCCCGGTATTTACAGATCAGTTCCGATTCCTGATGGATTCGGGTGGCCGGAGGCAACTCATATTCTATCTGGTCCTCCATACCGATAATGCTGGAAAAGGAAGAATAATAACAGACACGGACCCCGGCATATCCGAGGAAGAACTCATTTACCAGAGAAAAGTAAAAGGGAACCCGTTGATTCACCTGAATCCAGCGATATCCCATTTCCTGATAGATTTTAAAACTGTAGAGAACGTACAGAACGTACCCGAAGCTTACAAGGGGAAGAAGTGTAAGCATGCCAAAGAGACCATAACTGATCACACCCCCGTAAAATGTAATGCTCAGTATGGACGCTCCCCATAATCCTATAAAAATGATCCGGTTTCTCCAGGTCTCTTTCATAGCGTCACTCCATTGGAACCCTGGCTTTTAACACAAGTTCTGTCAACAGCCGATCGATCTTCTCCCCCTGTATCTTCGCCTCTGCCGTCAGTGCCAGTCGATGATGCAATACGTTGGTAGCTACGCCCTTTACATCATCCGGGATCACATAATCCCGCTTTGCAATATAGGCCTTGCCTCTTGCTGCACTGATCAGACTAAGAAATGCCCTGGGGCTTGCTCCCATTACCAGCTTCTCGCACTCCCTGGTCAACTGGATCATCTCTCTTGCATATTGAAGAATCCCGTCACTGACGAAGACCTTCTGGACTTCTTTTCGCATCTGGAGAAGATCCGTGGCATGAAGGACCGGCTCAATGGTCTGTTCCATCTTCCCTTCCAGGTAATTTCTGGCCATTCGAAGTTCATTCTCAAGCCTGGGATAACCGATCGTAAGGCGCATCATAAAACGGTCCAGCTGGGCCTCCGGCAGAGGATAGGTTCCCAGACAATCCAGGGGATTCTGGGTGGCTAATACGATAAAAGGCTGTGGAAGAGGGTAGACTTCTCCATCCACCGTCACCTGTCCCTCTGCCATGGCCTCTAAAAGGCTGGCCTGTGTCTTGGGGGAAGTACGGTTGATCTCATCCGCCAGAAGGATCTGATGCATCACAGCTCCCGGCCGGTAATTGAACTCCCCGTTCTTCATGTTATAGATGGAAATTCCCAACACATCCCCCGGAAGGGTATCCGGGGTAAACTGGATTCTTCCAAAATCACAATCCACCAGGGATGCAACGGTTTGCACCAGCGTGGTCTTGCCGACCCCCGGCACATCCTCTAGCAGAATATGACCGCCGGTGAGCATACAGATCAAAACATTTTCTACAA
>CADCQT010000180.1 GCA_902803645.1 uncultured Lachnospiraceae bacterium
AGTTACAGGCAAGGGTGATGACCCAAGCTACAGAAAATTTATGGAGGTGTAAATACACATGGCTCGTATCGCAGGTGTAGATTTACCAAGAGAAAAGAGAATTGAGATTGGTTTAACTTACATTTACGGAATTGGCAGAACAACTGCTGATCAGATCCTTGAGCAGGCTGGCGTTGATGCTAACACTCGTGTTAAGGACATTACCGATGATGAAGTTAAGAAGATCTCCAATGTCATCGATGAGATGGGTATCCTTGTAGAGGGTGACCTTCGTCGTGATATTGCGCTGAATATCAAGCGTCTTCAGGAAATCGGATGCTATCGTGGAATCCGCCACAGAAAGGGTCTCCCTGTTCGTGGTCAGAAGACTAAGACAAACGCTCGTACCCGTAAGGGCCCGAAGAGAACAGTAGCAAACAAGAAGAAGTAACTTTTTCGTAAGTTAACGTTTGAGAAAGTAGGTTAGTTTATAATATGGCTAAAGTTGCAAAGAAAGTAACAAAAAAGCGTGAAAGAAAAAACGTTGAACATGGCCAGGTACATATTCAGGCATCTTTTAACAATACAATTGTAACAATCACAGATGCAGCTGGTAATGCACTTAGCTGGGCAAGTGCCGGCGGACTTGGTTTTAGAGGTTCAAGAAAATCTACTCCTTATGCTGCACAGGTAGCAGCAGAGACAGCTTGCAAGGCTGCACTGCCTCATGGACTGAAGAATGTAGATGTATTTGTTAAGGGCCCTGGCTCAGGCAGAGAGGCTGCGATCCGTGCTATCGCTGCATGCGGCATTGATGTTCTTACAATTCGTGACGTGACACCGGTTCCACACAATGGTTGTCGCCCACCGAAGCGCAGAAGAGTCTGATTGATAGGGAGGAATATCTAAGATGGCAGTAAATAAAACACCAATTCTTAAGAGATGTAGATCTTTAGGTTTAGAGCCTGCATATTTAGGCGTAGATAAGAAGTCCAACCGTCAGCTTAACCGTTCCAGACGTAAGGTTTCTGAGTATGGAATGCAGCTGAAGGAGAAGCAGAAGGCTAAGTTCATCTATGGCGTTCTGGAGAAGCCTTTCCGTAACTACTACAAGAAGGCTGCTAACATGAAGGGTATGACTGGTGAGAACCTTATGACTATCCTTGAGAGCCGCCTTGATAACGTTGTTTTCCGTCTCGGACTTGCACGTACACGTCGTGAGTCTCGTCAGATCGTTGGACATAAGTTCATCCTTGTTAACGGCAAGAAGGTTAATATCCCATCTTACCAGATCAAGGCTGGTGACGTTATCACATTACGTGAGGACGCTAAGAGCATGCAGAGATTCAAGGATATCACTGAAGTAACTGCTGGTCGTATCGTTCCGGAGTGGCTTGATTATGATGCTGAGAAGTTTACAGCAACTGTTAAGGAGCTTCCAAGCAGAGAGCAGATTGATGTTCCAGTAGACGAGATGCTTATCGTCGAGTTATATTCTAAATAATTGACAATTAAGAACAGATCGTCGAATAATGATAAGGAGGGAAGACGTCGTGTTTGAATTCGAAAAGCCAAACATCGAAATCGCGGAGATTTCGGAAGACAAGAAATACGGTAGATTCGTAGTGGAACCACTTGAGCGAGGCTATGGTACTACCCTTGGTAATTCCCTGAGACGGATCATGCTCTCCTCACTCCCTGGTACTGCAGTAAGTCAGGTGAAGATTGAAGGAGTTCTGCATGAGTTCTCTTCAATTCCGGGAGTTAAGGAAGACGTTACACAGATTATCCTGAACATCAAGGATCTTGCACTTCGTAACCACAATATGTCTGACGAAGTGAAGACTGCTTACCTTGAGTTCGAGGGTGAAGGACCTGTTCATGCTTCTGATATTCACTTTGACAGTGATATTGAAGTAATCAACCCGGATCTGGTGATCGCCAACTTAAACGGCGGACCGGACAGCAAGCTTTACATGGAGCTTACCATTACAAGCGGTAGAGGTTGGATCAGTTCTGATAAGAACAAGACAGAGGATACACCCATCGGTGTCATTGCCGTTGATTCTATTTACACACCAATTGAGCGTGTGAATATGAAGGTTGAGAATACTCGTGTAGGTCAGGTTACCGACTATGATAAGCTGACCCTCGAGGTATGGACCAACGGTACCATCGATCCGGATGAGGCAGTATCTCTTGCAGCAAAGGTACTTTCTGAGCACCTGAACCTGTTCGTTAATCTGTCTGAGGCAGCTGAGAGCGTTGAGATCATGAGCGAAGGTGAGAGCAAGACAGAGGTTACTTTGTCTGATATGCAGATCGAGGACCTTGAGCTTACTGTTCGTTCCTACAACTGCTTAAAGCGTGCAGGAATCGGCACCGTTAAGGAGCTGTGTGATAAGACCCAGGATGAGATGATGAAGGTACGGAATTTAGGACGTAAGTCTCTGGATGAGATCCTTCAGAAGCTCAATGACATGGGACTTCAGCTGCGTAAGGCTGACGAGCACTAATACAATCATACGATGAGGAATCAAAGCCGGGTAAGCCCAAAGAGCGCTGGCTTTGAAGTCTTGATGATGGCGAGATTATAATTGGGCTGTTGCCGGTAAAGCCAAAGAGTGCGGCAGTTGTCCACCACCACACAGGAGGTAAAACAATGGCAAAGTATCGTAAGTTAGGTAGAACATCTTCTCAGAGAAAGGCTCTGCTTCGTAACCAGGTAACACAGTTACTCTGGCACGGTCGTATCATTACAACTGAGGCTAAGGCTAAGGAAGTACGTGGTATCGCAGAGGGCCTGATCGCTCTTGCAATCAAGGAGAAGGATAACTTTGACGAGGTTACTGTTTCCGCTAAGGTTCCACAGAAGGACAAGGACGGTAAGCGCGTAAAGGAAGTTAAGGACGGTAAGAAGGTTACTGTTTACACAACAGAAGAGAAGACCATCAAGAAGGATCAGCCTTCTCGTCTTCATGCACGTCGTCAGATGCTTCGCGTTCTCTACGATGTTAAGGAGACCGGTGCTAAGCGTTCTGAGACTAAGAAGGTAGATCTTGCGAACAAGTTATTCGATGAGTATGCTCCAAAGTATGCTGGTCGTAACGGTGGTTACACACGTATCGTGAAGATCGGTCAGAGAAAGGGTGACGGTGCTTTAGAGGTAGTTCTCGAGCTCGTTTAATTTTTTCTTTCATTTCGAAAATGAGAGCTAAGGGTTTTTCCTTAGCTCTTTTTTTGTGTATAATAGTCATCGGTGCAAAAAGTATACAAAAAGGGGGCTCTATGAATCAGAATATCATTGAACTTTCTCATATAACAAAGACATTTGAGGATGGCGTTACCGTCATCGAAGACCTGAATTTATCAGTGAAGAGAGGAGAACTGGTGACTCTTTTAGGTCCTTCCGGATGTGGTAAGACCACACTTCTTCGCATGATCGGAGGATTTGATATGCCAACCTCCGGAGAGATCCTTCTCCACGGTCAGGATATCGCATCTCTTCCACCGGAGAAAAGGCCCATCAATACCGTTTTCCAGAAGTACGCTCTGTTTCCTTTTCTGAATATCTATGACAATATCGCCTTTGGTTTGAAGCAAAAGAAACTGGAAAAGGATGTAATCAGGCAGAAGGTGAAGTCCGTTCTGGAGATGGTGGATCTGGAAGGCTTTGAGAAGAGGCGAGTGGATTCTCTCTCCGGTGGACAGCAGCAGCGTGTGGCAGTGGCAAGAGCGATTGTGAATGAGCCGGAGCTGCTTTTGTTGGATGAGCCTCTATCTGCCCTGGATTACAAGATGCGTCAGGAGATGCAGATCGAGATCAAGGAGATGCATCGGAAGCTGGGAATGACCTTCATCTATGTGACCCATGATCAGGAAGAGGCCATGAACCTTTCCGACCGGATCGTTGTGATGGCAAACGGTGTGATCCAGCAGGAGGGAACACCGGAGGAGATCTACCGAAGACCTAATAATATCTTCGTTGCAGACTTTATCGGTGTCAGCAATATCTATAACGGTGTTATTACCAAGGAAGGGGCAGCCAAGTTCTGTGGTCAGGAATGGGAGATCACACCATCCCTTCCGGCCGGTCGACGGATCAACGCCATGGTACGCCCGGAAAGCGTGGTGATCCGGGCAGAAGGCGAGGATGGAAGTATCGTAGCCGAGAAGACAGGAATCGACGGTACTGTGGCGGAAGCCTCCGGTAAGGTACAGACCGGGATTGCTGCTGTGGTCAATGAATCTTTGTTCAAGGGATCTGTCTATGAGATCACAGCGGAAAGCGGCCCCTTTGAGATCACAGGTTACAGTAGCAGAGGCTTTGCCCATGGAGAGAAGATTGGTATCTCCTTCCCCCAGGAAGCCATTCATCTGATGCCATATGATACCACCATGAATCTGTATGAAGGAACCATTATCGATGAGACGACAGCAGATTTCGAGGCCTTTACCCTTGCCATCGATCTGAAGAACCTCTATAAGGACAGTCATCAGGATGCCTCCGGCAACCTGGTATCAGCAGAGGGCAAGCCCATCAGCTGGGAAGGACAGAAGGTATCACTTAACTTCAATCCGGCAGATGGTGATCTCTCCGATGATGAGAGCGCCGGATTTGTCTGTGGTAACATTGATACCATCATCTATGTGGGTGATCACTATATGTACATTGTCCGGGGAGATCAGGACGAGGAGTACTATGTGGATGACGAGTGGCTGTGGAACGTGGGAGACCGCGTCTCTGTGGTGGTACCAAATGACAAGTTTGTACTGAAGCTGGTATAAGGAGGGAGTGCAATGCGTTTTCGAAGACGAACCTTATCCATTCCCTATGTACTGTTCCTTCTGGTGTTTGTGGTGGCACCTCTTGCGGTGGTTTTGATCTATGCCTTCACCAATGGACAGGGACGGTTTACCCTGGAGAATTTCTTTGCCTTCTTTAAAAGCAGCCGTACCATAGCGACCCTATTGTATTCTATGTGGATCGCCTTTGTAACCACCATGGTATGCCTGCTTCTGGCCTACCCTACGGCCTATGTTCTGGCCAGAGGAGGTTTTAAAAAGGGAGGGGCTTTGCTGCTGCTGGCAGTGCTTCCCATGTGGATCAATTTTACCCTGCGTATCACAGCGGTAAAAGAGCTGTTGGATGCGGTGGAGGGAAATCTGGCCTATTATCCCTTCCTGAACACCATCATCGGACAGGTATATGATTTTCTTCCCTTTATGATCCTGCCCATTTATAATGTGCTGTTGTCCCTGGACCAGAAGGTGTTAGAGGCGGGAAGAGATTTGGGGGCGGATCCCAAGAGACTGTTCTGGCAGGTGATTCTTCCCATGAGCCGCCCCGGTATTGTCAGCGGGATCACCATGGTGTTCCTGCCGGCTATGACCAACTATGTTGTGCTGGATATGCTCTACAACAGTACCTACATTATGGGAAGTCTGATCGGAAGCTACTTTAACGCCTACGATTGGCACAATGGATCCATGATCTCTGCGATCCTGCTTATGATCATCGCATTTTTCTCATGGCTTGAGAAGAAGGCGGGAGGGGATATCAGCGACAGTTCCGCAGCGAGAGGAGGCAGCCTGTTATGAAGCATAAAAAAAAGAAACATATTCTGTGGCTTATCTTCATCTTTGCCTTTTTATATACGCCCATTCTTCTGTTGGGATTCTACAGTTTTACGGATGCGGCAATGATCGGACAGATGAGGGGATTTTCCCTGCATAACTATAAGACACTGTTTACCACACCGGAGCTTACTTCCATGATATGGGGAACCATTCTGCTGGCACTGGTGGTGGGGGTCCTATCCACCATCCTTGGTACCATGGGAGCCATCGGAGCTTTTTACGGCAGGAGAAAAAGCCGACATGCCATTGAACTGATGAATCAGATCCCTGTGGTGAATGCGGATGTTGTGACCGGTTTTTCCGTATGTATTCTCCTGGTGGTGGTTCTTGGGGTGGATAAGGACACCTATCTTCCCCTTATTGCAGGTCAGATGGCCCTTTGTACCCCCTTTGTATACCTTCAGATCATGCCCCGACTGACCCAGATGGATCCCCATCTGTATGAGGCGGCCCTGGATCTGGGGTGCAGTCCCTTTCAGGCACTTATGAAGGTGGTGGTACGGGATCTGATGCCCGCCATCGGTTCCGGGCTTTTTACGGCAGTGACTTTGTCCATGGATGACTACTTTATTACCACCTATACGAAACCGGCGGTATTCAATACCATCAGTACCTATACCGTAAATGCCACCAGAGGCTCTCAGACCAGCGTTAAGACCGCCCTTTGGGCTCTGTCCACGGTGATCTTCGCTGTGGTGATCTTAGGGGTTTTGGTGGTTAATTACAGAAGCAGCAAAGAGGAGGAAGGAGGATGGTCTCTATGAAAAATAGAAAAACGTTAGGGGAGCTCCTTCGTGGCAGAAAGGGGGTATTCTCCCTTTGTCTTGGCCTTTCGCTCCTCCTGGGAACGGCAGGATCTATGACCGGCTGCGGTCTTCAGAGTGGATCCTCCAGAAAGGAGACCCTATCGGATGATCCCTCCCTTGTTCTTCGCATTGCCAACTGTGAG
>CADCQT010000181.1 GCA_902803645.1 uncultured Lachnospiraceae bacterium
CTTTTTAGAGTGACAAGTCCCCGGTGTTTTTGTTACAATAGTTTTGCTACATAAAACACATAGAAATGGGGAGTATTACAAGTTCAAGACAGGATCCCATAAGGATTCGACCTATCGCATGAGCCTTATGCTCATCGGTACCAATGGTCCTATCATAGTGTGAGCAACAGGGCAGTGAAATAGAATAATTAAGTACAAGATATGTTGCACCAGACCTCTGGGTCTGGTGTTTTTACGTATAAGGAATGCAAGGGATATGAATACAAGAAATTTCAAATGTTTTCAGGCGGTATACGAAGAGCGAAATCTCCAGGTGGCAGCCAATAAGCTTTTTCTCTCCCCCCAAGGGTTGAGCCGGATCATTAAAAGTCTTGAGGAGGAAGTGGGAACTCCCCTCTTTGTTCGCAGTAAGGAAGGGTTTGTTCCAACGGAAAGTGGGAAGATCTTCTATGAAGGGTCTAAGGTGATCACCAGGGATCTAAGTGAGATGCTAAAGAGCATTGAGGTGTTAAACCGTCGGGAGAAGCGGTTTAAGATCGGCTTTGCCAGTGGAACCATTCGAGCTATGGATATTGCAAAGATCCGGGAGATCATGGAGGAGAATCCGGAGATCCTTGCCAGCTGGCACGAACAGGAGAATGAGACAGTGATAAGTCAGGTGGTAAATCAGGAGGTGGGGCTTGGCTTTGTGATCGGAGCCCCTTCAGATCCGGGTCTTGTGGCGGTGAAGATCAAAAGTGTAGAAGTGGTCCTCTATGTATATACGGGGCACAGACTCTGGGGTGCCTCTGAGGTGGACCTGAAAGAGATTCACCGGGAGCCGCTGATCCTGATGAATGAGAAGTATCACATCTATCAGGATGTGATCAATGCCTGCCAGATGAACGGCTTTTGTCCCCAGGTGGTGGCGAAGGTGGCGGAGGGAGAGTCCATCTACCAACTGGTGGAAAACGGCATTGGTATCGGAATCTCCCCCAGGTTCTTTTCCAATGGAGAATCTGTTCGTGGAATTCCCATCCGGGATGCCTACACCTGGGATATCTACGGGATCTATCGCAGGGACACAGCAGAAGAGGAGCTGATCGAAAGGATCATCTCTCCAGAAGCTTGATGTAGCTTTGGGTCAGCCGGGAAGGATGGATCGCCCGGGGAAGGATATAACCGATCTCCATATAGTCATCCACATCCAGGGGCTTGGCAATGATATGAGGACCGTTTAATTCCTCACTGATCACACCGCTGCAGATGGTATAGCCGTTAAGTCCCACCAGCATGTTAAAAAGGGTGGCCCGGTCACAGACCACGATCTCCTGGTCGCAGTCCAGGGTGCTAAGGATCTCCTCAGAAAAATAGAAGGAATTATGCCCACCCTGTTCATAGGTCAGCCTGGGGTAGGGAGCAAGGTCTTCGATGGAGATCTTCTCCTTTTTTGCCAGAGGAGAGTCCTTTCCTAAAAACACATGGGGCTTTGCGGTAAAGAGGGGGGTAAAGGACAGATTATGATCCCGCAGGGTCTTTCGGATGACCGTCTCATTAAAGGAATTCAGGTATAAAATACCGATCTCACTGCGAAGCTTCGCCACATCCTCAATGATCTCATAGGTCTGCGTCTCCCGCATATGAAATTCATACTGCCTGCCGCCGTAGCTTTTTAAAAGGGAAACGAAGGCCTCCACGGCAAAGGAGTAGTGCTGGGAAGAAACGGCAAAATGTTTCTTGCCCTGGACCTTGCCGCTGTAGCGTTCCTTCATCAGATTCGTTTGTTCTAAAACAGCCCTGGCATATCCTAGAAATTCATCTCCTTCCGGGGTAAGTTCGATCCCCTTTTTCGAGCGGTGAAAAAGTGTTATATTATATTCTGATTCAATTTCGTGAATGGCAGAGGTAAGGGAGGGCTGTGAAATGAAAAGTTTCCCGGCAGCTGCGGTGATATTACCGGTCTCTGCTGTTGTTACGATGTATTGCAGTTGTTTTATTGTCATAGTGTATTCCTCAAAATCTATAGTCTGTGGAAATAGTATATATAAAATCATAGAAAAAATCTATGGTAAAATTAGAAAATATATATTTTACCTAGAGGTTTGGTAGGAATATACTGCATGTATACAAAAAAAGGAGAAAAACAGATGTCTGCTATCATTACCGTAGAAAATCTGCACAAGACGTTTGACACCAAAGACGGCTCCTTCGATGCCATAAGAGGAATATCTCTTTCTATTGAGAAGGGCGATATCTATGGCATTATCGGAATGTCCGGTGCCGGCAAAAGTACCCTGGTCCGTTGCCTGAACTATTTGGAGCGACCCACATCCGGTAAGGTCATGGTGGAGGGAGAGGATCTTGCCGAACTGTCGGAGAAGGAACTTCGCAGTCTTCGTAGTTCCATAGGCATGATCTTCCAGAACTTTAACCTTCTGATGCAAAAGAGCGTCCTTGCCAATGTGATGTTCCCCCTGCGAATTGCAGGAGCAGGAAAGGCTGAGGCGAAAAAGCGGGCAAAGGAGCTTTTAGAAGTGGTAGGTCTTCCGGATAAGATCCATGCTTACCCGGCACAGCTCTCCGGAGGTCAGCGGCAGAGGGTAGCTATTGCCCGGGCACTTGCCACAGATCCCAAGATCCTTTTATGTGACGAGGCCACCAGTGCATTGGATCCCCAGACCACAGAGTCCATTCTTCAGTTGCTTAGGAAGATCAACACTGAGATGGGAGTTACCATTGTGATCATTACCCATCAGATGTCTGTGATTCGGGAGATCTGTACCAACGTAGCCATTATCGAGAAGGGCGAGCTGGTGGAGAACGGAAGCGTAGAGGAGATCTTTGAACATCCCAAGAGCAGGGCGGCCAAGAGACTTGTGATCGAGGGCAAGGACCCGGATGAATGGGAGAAAAAGAACGGAGAGATTGGGGCAGGAGCCTACGACTATGAGCCGGTGGAACAGTTGAAGGAACATCGCCGGATTCGTATCGTATTTACCACCAATTCCTCCTATGAACCGGTGATCGCCAATATGATTCTGAAATTCAAGACCCCGGTGAATATTTTAAAAGCTGATACAAAGAATGTGGGAGGAACTGCAAGAGGAGAGATGATCCTGGGACTTCCGGATGATACGATTCTTCAGCAGCAAATGATCGACTACCTTAAAGAGAGAGAATTAGAAGTAGAGGAGGTAGAAGAAGATGTTTAGTTCAGCAGAAATTTCCATGATTTTAGAGGGACTTCGGGATTCTTTGTATATGACGTTGGCTTCCACTATCTTAGGTTATGTGATCGGACTTCCCTGGGGTATTGTGCTTACAGTAAGCGGTAAGGGCGGGTTGAAACCGAACCGGGGACTCTACCGTGTATTGGATGTAATCACCAATGTGATGCGTTCTGTGCCTTTTTTGATCCTTTTAATCCTTATTATTCCCCTGACGATGCTAATCGTGGGACAGACCTATGGTGCAACGGCAATGATCGTTCCCCTTACGGTTTCTGCGGCCCCTTTTATCGCACGTATGGTGGAGACCTCCCTGAATGAGGTAGATCACGGAGTGATCGAGGCCAGCCAGTCCATGGGAGCAAGTAATTTTCAAATCATTTTCAAGGTTCTGATCACAGAGGCGAGAATATCATTGATCGCCGGAGCAACCATTGCCATCGGAACCATCCTTGGATACTC
>CADCQT010000182.1 GCA_902803645.1 uncultured Lachnospiraceae bacterium
ACGCATCTCCGGTGTATATGCATCGAATACTGCCTGGTTATGTGTCTTATGGTACTTGGTAAAGATCTCATGAAGCTTCTCGCTTGGCTTATATCCATAAGTCTCGCAGGCCTCTTCTGCCATCTTGATTCCACCGTAAGGCATAAAAGCTCTCTTCAGCGGCTTGTCTGTCTGAAGACCGACTACCTGCTCAAGATCCTTCATGCTCTCATCAATATATCCAGGTCCATAGGCTGTAAGAGAAGAAACAATCTCTGTCTCCATATCAAGGACACCGCCCTTACTTCTCTCCTCCTTCTGCAGTTCCTGCAGACGAGCCCATAACTTATTGGTTGCCTCGGTTGGACCTTCAAGGAAACTCTCGTCTCCATCATAAGGTGTGTAGTTCTTCTGGATGAAGTCTCTTACATTCACATCATCGTTCCAATGACCGTCTGTAAAACCTCTCCACTCTTCACGCTGTGACATATTTCCTCCTAATAATAGATTAAATGTGTATGTGCATTCGGCCAGGTATTGATGTTAGACGCAACTAACCGAACGATATCTAGTTTATATCATCCCAAAAAGGAACGCAATACCAATTCTTTGAAAAAACAGGATGCACCTCTTAAAGTACACATTTTGTACCCTGCATTATTTATCACGCATTATATAGTGTTATTTTTTATTTTTCTTTCTTTTGTTGCTACAAAACACTACAATTTCAGTATTGCTTTAATAATGCGACGCATTAACGATGCGCACGAACAAGGATATACTGTGAATTCACAAGGTTTTTGGCTATTTTTTCCGTTGACAGACAACTCTGATTTTGCTAGTATTTATCCAATTATAATTCTGATAAGAAGCAGGTTATCTGCTTCCATCTGATAGAGAAACATTATTTACGCATTTCTTATGAAGAAAGAGAGGACCCCATGGCAACATTTGTTGGTGAAGGCATTACTTTTGATGACGTTCTGTTAGTTCCGCAGTATTCGGAAGTAACTCCGAATTTAATCGATCTGAAGACTCAGTTGACCAAGAAGATCACACTGAACATCCCTATGATGTCTGCCGCCATGGATACCGTTACGGAGCACCGTATGGCTATCGCTATGGCTCGCCAGGGTGGTATCGGTATCATTCATAAGAACATGTCCATTGAGGCGCAGGCTGATGAGGTGGATAAGGTTAAGCGTTCCGAGAACGGCGTTATTACCGACCCCTTCTTCTTATCTCCTGAGCATACATTAGCAGACGCAGATAACTTAATGGGTAAGTTCCGCATCTCCGGTGTACCTATCACCACAGAGGACGGTAAGCTTGTGGGTATCATCACAAACCGTGATCTGAAGTTCGAGACAGACTTCACCCGTAAGATCAAGGAAGTTATGACTTCCGAGAACCTAATCACAGCTCCCGTGGGCATCACCTTAGATGAGGCCAAGAAGATCCTGGCCAAGGCCCGTAAGGAGAAGTTACCAATCGTCGACAGCGAAGGTAAGCTCCGCGGTCTTATCACCATCAAGGATATCGAGAAGCAGATCAAATACCCGAATTCTGCTAAGGATTCCCAGGGTCGTCTGGTTTGCGGTGCCGGCGTAGGTATCACCGGTAATATGATGGAGCGTGTCGAGGCTCTTGTGAATGCCAAGGTTGACTGTATCGTTGTCGACTCCGCTCACGGCCATTCCAAGAACATCATCGAGGCAGTAAAGAAGATCAAGGCTACTTATCCGGATCTTCAGGTCATTGCCGGTAATATCGCTACAGGAGACGCTGCCAGAGCTCTCATTGAGGCTGGTGCTGATGCTGTTAAGTGTGGTATCGGACCTGGTTCTATCTGTACCACTCGTGTGGTTGCCGGAATCGGTGTTCCACAGATCACAGCTATCATGGACTGCTATGAGGTTGCCAAGGAATACGGCGTTCCGGTTATTGCCGATGGTGGTATCCAGTTATCCGGTGATATGGTAAAGGCTCTTGCTGCCGGTGGTAACGTATGTATGATGGGTTCCATGTTCGCCGGCTGTGATGAGGCTCCGGGTGCTACTGAGTTATTCCAGGGTCGTAAGTACAAGGTATACAGAGGTATGGGTTCCATCGCTGCCATGGAGAACGGTTCTAAGGATCGTTACTTCCAGGA
>CADCQT010000183.1 GCA_902803645.1 uncultured Lachnospiraceae bacterium
CATGTACGAGAATAAGAATTACCTGAAGAATCTGAAAGCAGATATGTGAACGGTCTTTCAGGTGAAACCGATAGAAAGATCCTCTTTGTAAGGGGATCTTTCTTTATTCAGGGGGAAAGAAATGGTAAGATAGGTAGATCTGTATAAATGTTAGAAAAGACGGATGGTATATGATAAAACGAATTTTTGTAACCGACATCAAGAACCTTTTTCGAAGTTTTTTTGCCCTTGTGATCATCATCGGGGTCTGTTTTCTGCCGGCCCTCTATGCCTGGCTGAATATATATTCCAACTGGGATCCCTACGCCAGAACAGGAAATCTGAAGATCGCAGTGGTTTCCATGGATCAGGGATATACCGATAAGGACGGGAAAAAGATCAATGCCGGAGAGTCCATAACAGAAGGACTTCGGGAAAACAAAGCTATTGACAGCCATACTCTTTCTTCGAAAAAGAAGGCGGTAGAGGGTGTAAGGTCCGGAAAATACTATGCGGCTCTTATTGTACCAAAGGATTTTACCGACCGGATGTATCATGTTTTTACAGAGAATGTAGAGCGGCCGACCCTGTATTTCTATCAGAACCAGAAGAAAAATGCAGTGGCAGGTAAGATCACAGATACGGTGGCCGGGAATCTTCAGGAGAAGTTAAACGACTCCTATATCCGCATTATCTCAGAGAAGTTTTTTGAAGAGACTAATGACGTGTCCGTTAAATTAGACAGTAAGGATTCTGTGAATAAGATTCTTGCCAGTCTTAAGGACATGAGAAGCGATATCCGGGATTATAAGAAGATGATCCGGGCGGTAAAGAAGGGGAACGGAATCTTAAGAGATGCCCTTGTAGCAGCAGGCAAGGATACAAAGAACCTAAGCAAGGCAGCAAAGGGCAGTTCCGGAGATATAAGCCGGGCGGAGGATGAGATCGACAAGTCCCAGGATGTGGTCAATGACTACGCGATTTTAGTTTCCTCTGCCATGAAGGATGTGAATCGAACCCTATCAAATATGAAGAAGAATCTGAAGGCGGCCCAGGTCACTTCGGATGTCAAAGAGATCGAAAGCCATGCCAAGAAAACATCAACCGATGTGGACCGCCTGCGACGGGACTTAGAGGCTCTTAAGGATGCCACTGTTACAGATGTGACAGGGGTGGATGCCGTTGCCCTTCGCAGCAGTTATTCCTCCATGTCAGTGTCCATGAAGTCTTTGAATCGGTTGCTCCTTGCCATTCAAAAGTCCGAGGGAGGCAGCGCAGCGCTGGATAAAAAGCGGCAGGCGGCCCTTGCAAAGGTGGAGGATGCCCTGTTAAAGGTAGATGATATTCAAAAGCAGTTCGATCACAAATTCATTCCCCAGTTGAATGATAGCATTGATAGTGTGGAGGATGTACTTGCAGACTCATCCGAGGTGATGCAGAAGATGTCGGATACCCTCTCCGGAATGGGGAATGTATTCCGTGCCCTTAAGTCCACTGTGGGGTCTGCAGATAAGAGTATGGATAAGACCCTGGAAGCTTTGGATCTTATTGATACCAGACTTGCCGGCCTGATCCACCGGGTGGATCAGGCTAAGGAGGATGAGAGAGGGAAGGTTCTGCTGGATACTCTCTCCGGAAATCCCAAGAACCTGGGAGAATTTTTTGCAGATCCTGTTAAGGTAAAGACCACCATTGAATATCCGGTGAAAAACTATGGATCTGCCGTTACCCCCTTTTATACCATCCTTGCCATTTGGGTGGGAGCCTTGATCCTTACGGCAGTGATGGGGACACATCCTACGGCATCAAAGTATCCTGGGGCAAGAGGATATCAGCTCTTCTTTGGAAGATTCCTGATTTTTGCACTGCTGGGACAGATTCAGACGGCCATTATCGTTTGGGGAGACCTTGTACTATTAAAGGTACAGTGTGCCTCCGTTTTTTTCTTCTGGCTGGCAGCTGCAGTGGCAAGCTTTACCTTTACCATTTTGATATTCGCTCTGGTGGCTTCCTTTGGAGATGTGGGCAAAGCTCTGGCGGTGGTACTTGTGGTGCTTCAGATCGCAGGTTCTAGTGGAACCTATCCAATTGAACTGTTGCCTCAGTTCTTCCGTAAGGTATATATATTCTTCCCCTTCCCCTATGCCATCAATGCCTTAAGGGAATGTGTGGCCGGAATGAACGGCAGGGAATACTGGATCCTCCTGCTGCAGCTTTCTTCCTTTATTCTGGTGGCCCTGGCCATCGGTATCTGGATCCGAAAGCCCTTTGCAGAGCTGAATCATTATATGGAAAAACGTATGAAAGATACGGAGATGATGTGATGACAGAAGAGATAAAATACAAAGAAAAATATGAAAAGTTTCTGGCTTATGAGAAGGAAAATCATGAGAAGAATCAGCGCAAGATAAGAACCGGTCTTAAGGTCAATATCCTGTTGCCTTTGGTGTTTCTTATTATCAGTTTCGTAACGGACAGTTCCAAACTGATCTTTTTGATTCTATGGATTACATCTCTTTTCGGCATTGCCTTCTATTTAATCTATGTGGAATATACCGATTTTCGCATGCAAAAGCTTCTTGGAACCATGGAGGAAGAAAAGGCCTTGATCGGAGACCAGGCGGTACAGCTGGAAGCGGCAGTATCCGAACAGATAGAGATTACACATGAGAAGATCGAAGATGCCAGAGAGGCGGCTAAGCAAAAGATCAGTGAACTGACAAAGGATCGGGCGAAGGAAAAGGAGTCGGAGGAGAAAGATCATGAGTAACATAATCAGAATATTCCTTTCAGATGTGAAGCGGCTGTCTACTAATGTGGTGGCAGTGGTGGTCATCATCGGCCTTTCTGTGATCCCCTGCCTCTATGCCTGGTTTAATATTCTCTCCAACTGGGCGCCCTACGATACATCGGCAACCGGACATCTGTCAGTAGCTGTTGTATCCATGGATAGAGGCGTGGAGATTGGCGGCACGAAGGCCAATATTGGGAATATCATCTGTAAGAACCTGAAGCAGAACAAGTCCATCGGTTGGAAATTTCCAAAGAGTGACTATGATGCGGTGGAAGGGGTCAAAAGTGGCACCTACTATGCGGCCTTTG
Organism: uncultured Lachnospiraceae bacterium; assembly: GCA_902803645.1. GTDB lineage: Bacteria > Bacillota > Clostridia > Lachnospirales > Lachnospiraceae > Weimeria. The sequence continues at coordinate 3,082 of CADCQT010000183.1, forward strand.
TTATCGACCGGGATTTTTCAAAGGACATGGTCAGTTTCATCGGGGGAGATATCACCCATCCCCAGATCGTGTACTATGAAAACGATAAGAAAAACGCCATTGCTCCAAAGATCACAGGTAAGGTGAAAACAGCCATTGCCCAAGAGGTAAACCGCTCCTTTGTCAGCACTTTGACAAAGGGATTTCTGACGGTGACCGGGGATCTGCAGGGGGCTGTTTCTGATGCAGATGCTGGCAATGTGGTGAATCAGAGGCTTACCACTATGGACAGCGATCTTTCCACCTGTGTATCTATCATTGATACCTATATCAGTTTTATTGATACATCCTCGAAGGTGATGAAGGCGGCAAAGGAGATCTCCCATGAGGCAGACCGAATCAAGGACAGCATGTCATCGGTTTCCAAGAGTGCCACAACGGCAGTGAAATCTGCCGGTAAGACGGTGGATACGGCAGGGGATATGATCACCATTAATATCAACCGTCTTGCCTCGGAACTTGATTCCATGGAGCGGACCATGGATGATTATTTTACTGATGCTCAGAAGCGTGTGGCAGTGACCAATGCACAGATCGAGTCTTTGAAGGCTGTGATGGAAAGTACAAAGGCTTCTTTTAAAACCATCCGCAAACAGATTGCATCCTCCGGTATCTCTGAAACGGAGATGGTGAAAAAGACAGGGGATGCGGTAGAAGGGGATTTTGATGCATTAGATCAGGATCTGACAGCCCTTCAGAAGGCGAACACGAAAACAGATAAGGATGCAGAAAAAGAGTATAAGCAGGTAAAGGCGGATATCCGTGTCTGCCGCAAGGATATCCAAAAGCTCTCCGATGCTTACCAGAATACGGTTGCCCCTCAGCTTTCCCGTTCCATGGATTCTGTGAAGAAATCGGTGGAGGATGTCAGGGATATGTTAGGTTACAGTGACAGCAGTATCAGCGAGCTTACAGGCATGCTTTCCAGTTATCCGGATATGATGACCCTTGGTAAGGATCAGTTGAAAAAAAGCCGGGGGAAGGTTCTAAAGATGCAGGGAGAGCTGCACCGGATCATGGATAAAAATGCCGGAATCGAAGAAAGTGAGCAGTACCGGATGTTGATGCGGCTTCTGTCCACAAGTCCGGAGAAGGTGGCAGAGTTTATCACCAGTCCCATTGATCTGCAGGTGCATGCCATCTTCCCTGTGAAGAACAACGGATCAGCTATGGCTCCCTTCTATATTGTACTCTCCATTTGGGTGGGCTCTCTTATTCTGGTGGCCATCATTCATACAAAGGTGAAACCTATTCCGGGAATAGAGCATATGAGATCCTATCAGGAATATTTTGGAAGATATATTGTTTTCTTTCTGGTGGGACAGATCCAAACCCTGATCACGGTACTTGGAGCCCTGCTCTATGTCAGGATTCAGTGTGAGCATCCTTTTATGTTATGGCTTGCCATGTCATTGACCAGTCTGACCTATACCCTTTTGTTGTATTCTCTTGCCTATGCTCTTGAGGCAGTGGGAGAGGCCATTGCTGTTGTCCTCATGGTGATTCAGGTGGCAGGTTCCGGAGGAACCTTCCCCATTGAGGTGCTTCCTGTGGAATACCAGAAATTATATGAGTATATGCCCTTTGCCTACAGTATTAATGCGGCAAGGGAAGCCGTGGCAGGGACATACCGTAGGGAGTATGTTACCTATTTGTCCGAGCTTGGGGTGGTGATAGCCGTTGCCCTTGTGATTGGTCTTGTGATCAGTATTCCCTGTAAGAAGATGAACCTTCGAATCAAAAAGAGTACAGAAAAAACAGACCTGATCCTATAATAGGATCAGGTCTGCTGCCGGAGAGGTCACTTCGTTTTCTTTGTAACGGAAGAGGACCAGCCTCCATAATATTTCTTTTGATCAATGGTGGCAAAGACTCTTACCTGAAGGGTATATTTTTTGCCGCGTTTTAAATTCTTAAGATCCACATTTCTGGAAGGTGAGGATTTCGCCTTCCATTTTTTTGCGCCCTTTTGTCTGTAACGGAACTGATATTTAACAGCAACTCCATCCACGGTTTTCTGTGAAGCAGTGACCTTTAGCCGACCATCCCTTGGGGTGACAGAAAGGAGCCTAGCCTTTGTATTTTGGATGGCTTTGATCTGTTGCTGTGTCTGAATCTTTGCATCTTCGTCGGCCTTATTGTTATCTTCTGTGTTCTGGGCCGGCATAACCGAAATGCTGCAGATGGCGTACCGGCTGTTATCAGCGATGGAGGTTACGCGAACATGGGCATTTCCCTCGGATACACCGGTGATCTTACCGGTAGAGTCAACGGTTACGACCTCGTTGTTGCTGCTGGTCCAGTAAACAGATTTATCTTTGGCAGAGGAAGGGTTAACGGTTGCTGTCAGGGTTACACTTTCTCCGATATGAAGGACCTTTGTAGTCTCATCCAGGGCTATGGAGGTCACCTCTTCCCCCGGAAGTTCTTTGACATAGACCGTGCAGGTGTCACTGACTCCCTCGGGAGACCGTACAGCAATGGTTGCCTTGCCGGGAAGGGAACCGGCGATGACGCTGACCCGGTTGCCTACAATGTCCACCTTGGCAATCAGGGGATTGGAACTGCTCCAGGTTAGCAGCTTATTGGTGGCATTTGCCGGGAGAATGGTTGCGGATAAACTCTCGGAGGAACCGGAGTAAAGGGTCATGGTATGGGTATTTAATACAACAGAGCTTACAGCGACAGCAGAAGCGGTGGGAGCCTGAGGATTTGAGGTATTGGGGGTATCCGGGGTATTGCCGGAAATAATATTTGTAACCTGCTTCTCCACGTCTTCGATCACCTTGTCCGTGATCTTATCTGTGACCTGGTTGACAATGTCATCCGTCAGATCGGCATGACCGGTGACAGTTGTGCTTTTGCATAAGGCAAGAGCCGGAAGGGCTGTAAGGGTTACGGCCAGTAAAAGAGAAAGTATCCGCTTATGTTTTTTCATAGTTACCTCGCAATCTTAGTATGGAATCGATTATGTATTATACTCTGTTTTTATATGTTTGAACAGAAGAGCAGGTTGGGGCTATACCACTTTTTTCTCCCAGGCAACGGCACCGCATCTCGTGCAGCGGTACTGGCGGTAGTACTTCGTAAAGCGGCTTTCCCGCTTGCGATAAATGGTAGCACCACAGCAGCCACAGGTGAAAATATACTTAACAGGTAGGGAGGAGCTGCTGTCATAATCCTCGACACCTTTTTCTGAACCAGTGGTCACCCGCTTGATGTTATAACCATAGACCTGATTTACCACCTGGGCATAGTGCTTCCACTTCCCGGTATGCTTCATACAGTCCTTGCAGGTATGAAGAATCTCGTGGATGATGGTCTCCTTGCAGGATTGCCTAGAGATCCTCTCATCTGTTAACAGTCGCTGGGCGATCTGGATCTCGAAGGTGTTATCCGGGTTCTGTCGGCAGAGCCCCCATCTGGTCTTTGCTCTTTTGTTGACCGACCATGCTACAATATTTCCCGGGCGAATCCCCAGGCGTCTTACTTCTTCTAAGGATTCTTCGATCAGTTTCTGAAAGTCTTTCATAATGTTATCTTCCGTTGTTTGATATCTTCTTTGTCTGTCTCTATAGTATAGTGTCTAAGACGGCTTCTGTCCAAGGGATTATGGATTGCAAAGCCCCTTGACACAGGAAAAATAATATTGCAATCTATGATAGCTATCAATGATTACATAAAGGGTGAAATGGATATGCCAAGAGATAAGTCCCTAAGTCATGAAAAGGTGAAAAGAGCGATCCGGGAAGAGTTTTTGGAGAAGGGATATGAGGATGCCTCCATCCGAAGTATCGGAGCCCGGGCAGGAATGACATCTGCCGGTCTATACCGGCATTATGCGGATAAGGCTGCGATGTTTGAGGCCATGGTGGAACCTTTGATCCAGAGTATGAAGAGCTGGACCGGAAGGCATACCTCCCGTAAGTACGGTCTGATGGAAAAGGGGGCCGAGGATGAGGAACTCTTTGGAGAGACCTTTATTGATATGATAAGGGAAGTGATTCTTCCCAGAAGAGATGAGTTTATTTTGCTTATGTCCCGTTCCGGCGGTACGAAGTATGAGAATTTCATCCATGATTATGTTGAAGAGAATCAGAAGAAGTTTCTTGAAGCCATAAGGCATTTGAAGGATAAGGGATATCCGGTGATGGAGATCAGCGAGGGAGAATTACATATGTTGTTATCTGCGTATCTTACAGCATGTTTTGAACCGATCATTCACGATTATGATGAGGAGAAGATCGATCAGTATTTGAATACCGTTCAGGAATTTTTCATGCCGGGATGGCTGAAGATCATGGGAGCGAAGTAGAAAGAGCCGAAAGGCTCTTTTTATTTTGTAAGTTATCGATGTTGCAAAAGTGATAGCTAACAGAGGTTAGACTCTACTAACTTATAAAACACGTTCAAGTAAACAATTGAGGGAGGAAAAGTAAGATGAGTAAGTCAGAAAACTACGATCACATGAAACTGATCAAAAAGTATGCCGGCGGTCATAAGGCCTTGATTACATTGGGGCGGAGTCTGGCGGCCATTAGTGCTGTTTTGACCTTGATCCCATATTACGAATTATGGAAAATCATCCGAACGGCAGTGAAGGGAGAGGATACGGGGCAGATTCAATTCTATGCCTGGGGAGCGGCAGCGTATCTCTATTGCCCGGGCGTTCCTTAAGGATGCACCGGTAATACTTCTGGATGAGGCAACCGCATCTCTAGATGCAGAAAATGAGACAGCAATCCAGGAAGCGCTCTCACGACTGATCAAGAATAAGACGGTAATGATCATTGCCCATCGTATGAGGACAATAGCAAAGGCAGACAATATTATTGTGCTGAAGGATGGCGTTGTGGCAGAGCAGGGAAGTCCGGAATTTTTATCAGGGTATGACAGTATATACAGTCGTATGACAAAGCAACAGCTGATCGCACAGAACTGGCAGATGCAGTAGAAGGTAGTCCGTGCCAGGTTGGTATCATTGTGTTACAATTAAGAAAATGCGTAGCAAGGGGGTACTAAAATGGCATTACTTCAAGTGAACTATTTGTCAAAAGCATTGTTTCGGACCGTTCCACTGAACGTGATCCTTCCGGTGGACCGGTTTGATGCAGATTCCAATCAATATCTGAATGGTAAAGAGCATAAATATAAGACGCTTTATCTGTTGCACGGTCTTCTGGGGAATTATACCGATTGGGTCAGCAAGACCAGGATTCAGACCTGGGCGGAGGAGAAGAACCTGGCAGTGGTGATGCCCTCCGGTGACAATGCCTTTTACCTGAATTCCAGAACGCCCTGGAATGATTATGAGACCTTCATCGGGGAAGAACTGGTGGAAGTGACCAGGAAGATGTTTCCTCTGTCGGAGAAGAGAGAAGATACCTTTATTGCCGGCCTTTCCATGGGAGGCTTTGGAGCACTCCGCAACGGTATCCGGTATTCTACCACCTTTAGTCATGTGGCTGGTCTGTCCTCAGCGGTGCATATCTTTGAAGATACATCAGAGGAAGCTAGTAACGGCCTTTTTGATGATAAGCAAAGGGCGGCAGCGACGGATAAGAACCCACGGGTAGCGGTAGAGGCGATGTTATCCGGGAAACGGCCAGTTCCTAAAATCTACATGGCTTGTGGAACGGAGGATGATCTCTTTGAGGCCAATGTAGCCTTTCGGGATTTTATGCAGGAGAGAGGAATTGCAGTGACCTGGGATGAAGGAGAATTCGGTCATGAATGGGACTTCTGGGATCAACAGATCAAAAAGGTTCTGGACTGGTTGCCGTTGGAAGAAGAGAATTGATAGATAAGATCCTAACTTTTTTTCATGCTTTTCATATAGAGGCACAGTTTCCATAAATTTTCAGTGGATGGAGATAATACTAGGGTTTCCTCCGAAGAAGATAAGAAATAGGAACTGCGGGGGAATTGCGTATTTATAGGTGGCGAGAGATTTCAATCATGGCATGAAAAATGAAAAATGACATTTGTTTTTTGTGTGGCGGAAATGTCGAAAGGATGATAAAATGGCCATAATAGTAGATGTATTATAAGTGCGTCTATCTAGTTTGGTGAGGACAAGAGGAGGAATATTCATAGATGGGGGAAGTTACCATATAGGTATGAAAAGATAAGAAGAGAAAGGGGCTGACAGATATGCTGCATTACCGTTACGCTCAAGCAAGCATAATTGTGCCCTTTTTACCTGCTCTAAAACAATATACTGCATTCGAGATGGATAGCCGTCTGATCTGACGGGGTATTGCGCCCTGCCGGATCAGACGGTTTTTATGTTCAACATGGTCAGCGGCGACCATAACAGCCGCGAAATAAGAGAAAAAAGGAGAAATGCTTATGAAAACAAAGAAACGACTTTTGAGCGCCCTGCTCAGCCTTGCGCTGATACTGGGCCTGATGCCGGGGATGAGTCTGACGGCGTATGCGGCAACACTGAACAATGAATCTACGATATGGTCCGAGAATTCAGACATTGCCGGTGATGTAACGATTAATAACAATGTCACGGTTAATGCCGATATTACACTAACGATTCCCGGAGGCAAGACACTGACCATCAACGGTCAATCCGACTATGTAAGCTATGCTGCAATCCAAGTTGGTTATGACTTTACCCTTACCGTTTCGGGTGGAGGAACACTGATCGTCAACGCTCCCGCGGAAGAGGATGGCCACCCAGCGCTTGTTGGTATTGATGGAAACCTTATCGTTGATGGTGCAACTGTCCAAGTAACCGGAGGAGCACAAGGTGTTTACGGTAATGTTACAGTCAATAGTGGATCGGTCTGCGTTAACGGCGGTAACGGTGAAGCCGGCGGTGAAGGTTATCCTGGTATATCTGGGGTTGTCATTGTCAACGGCGGTTCTATCACTGTTGTTGGTGGAAATGGCGGTAACGGTTATAATTATGATAACGGTGGAGATGGAGGATATGGTGTAATTGGCAACGTCATTGTTAACGGCGGATCTGCCACTATAACTGGCGGTAACGGTGGAACTAAAGGTAGCGATACCTATGCTTATGATGGCTATTTTGGTCAAGCTGTATATGGATCCATCACTGGAAATGCAGAGGAAAGCGAAGACAATACCAATTGGACATCCGTGACCGACAACACTTCCTCAAAACAGTATATAAAATTTGAACCTATATTGGTCACCGGCGTGTCACTCAACGAGACCACTACGCAGACAATCGATATAGACGGAACAGTCGCTTTTACCGCTACCGTTGCGCCTGACGGTGCTACGGACAAG